>NZ_JBNRLQ010000003.1:0-507949 GCF_055804875.1 Enterobacter sp. K510
CGTCAGCGGAAGTCCTGTTGTTATGCAATCTTAATAAGAGCGCAACTTACCACCCTCAATAAGAGCGCAACCTCCCCCAGAAAAAAACAAAAAATCCCCTCCCCCGTTTAAGTTTTCCTCGCTCCGCGCCGCTTTACACCAGCATACAGGGCATATCACCGCCCGCCGCCAGGACAAACCCTGCTTAATCAACGAGTAAACACCATGGCCATCACTAACGAGTCAGGTATTAAAATCAGACAGCTGCCGCTGGCCTCGCGCCCGACGACCACGTCGTCGCAAAAAAAATCTGCGGACGCGGCGGCGCAAACGATCACCACCCTGCCGGGCGCAGAGGACATCACCCAGCAGGGGCTGCACACCGCGCAGTCCAGCCTTGACGGCGACGACAGCGAAAACGTCGACACGACACGCGTTGCAGAAATGCAGGCGCTGCTGGCCTCAGACGATTTTTCCGTCGACACCGACGCGCTGGCCGCCTCGATGCTGGCCTTTTTCCAGTCGTAAGAGACATGCCCATGAGCACCCGACTTGAACAGGTAAAAAGCCTGCTGCGCGGCATCCGTCAGGATGAAGAAGATTACCGTCAGCTGCGCGCGCAGCTCGACGAACAGCGCCTGTGCATGATCCGCCGCGACAGCGACGCCCTGCTCGCCGTCAACGACGCCATCCACCAGCGCTATCAGCGTCTGAGCGACAGCGCCCGCGCCCGCCGCGAGACGCTGCTAAACCTTGGCGTCAGCGCTGACCGCGACGGCATCGCGCAGGTGTTCAGCTGGCTGCCTGCGGCACAAAAACACGCGGCACAACAGAACTGGCAACAGCTGGAGCGCCAGGCGGCGTCCTGTCAGAGCTGTAACGAAAAAAACGGCGAACTGCTGACCATGCAGTACGAATTTGTGCAGACCTTCCTCGGCACGGGGCCCGATTTTATCTACCGGGGCTAGTCCCGGCGCGTATGAGAATCCTATGAACCAGATTGAGTGTTACGAACCGGCGTTTATCCGCCACTACCGGGCGCAGCATCCCGCCGCCATCCGCCAGCCGCTGGTGATCAACTGGCAGCATGAAGCGCGTTGTAGCCTGCTGTTAGACGATCCCGACTGCTGCGAGGCGGTGCTCGGCTCGCCGGAGGCGTTCGTTTTGCAGGTCAAAATGACCGAGTCGGTGCCTGGCGTGGCGGCGCTGCCGCAACATTTACAGGTGCTGAATCAGGCGGCGCTCGACATCGTCACCCTGCCCGATCTGAGCATTGACCTGCGCCTGTACGCGCTTGGCGTGATGCTCTCTTACGCGCAAAAATTACCTGCCGGGAGTGATGATGCGCTGGAAACGCTGAAATCGCTGCCGCAGAGGCTGGCCGGTTATGCCGCCCGCGGCACGCTGGCGGAGATGTTCGCGCAGTTGCCGGTGATCGCCGGGCCGCAGCGTCTGCTGATCGGCAGCCTGGGGCGTCTGCCTTTTGACTGGGATCGCCTGGTGGACTGCACGCGCAAAATGAGCTTACCGTTGCAGCTCAGCCTGCTGGCGCTGGCCGATAGCAACAGCGAAGCCCTGATGCAGCAACAGCTGCTGGACGTGTGGGCGCGTGAAGGTCAAAAAGCCTTTGCGGACAGGCCGTGGATCTGGACCAACTATCTGGTGTACCGCCTCTATCATGAGACGTTTCCAGGCCAGGATCATCACGACATACTGACCAGCTATCTGCACCTGGTGAGCGACTATTTTCTGCTGCGTTCGCTGTTCAGCCTGTGGCTGATGGATGGCTCGACCATCAGCCATGCGCAGGCCATCAGCCTGTTCAGCGTTTTCGAAGCCTGGCGTCTGGATGAAAAATCCACCGCTGAACGCGAGGCGCTGCTGGCGGATCAACAGGATCCGCTGCTGACGGCAATCTCCCTGCTGGTCAGGTGATACCGCTATGTCACATCTCTCGCCAAAACCCAGTCTGATCGCCACGCTGCTGGACAACGCCGCGCCGCGCGGCGCTCGCCCGCTACCCTTTGTCAGCGTGGTGACGCCCACCTGGAACCGCGCCGCCTTTCTGCCTTATCTGCTGTATATGTTCCGCTATCAGGATTATCCGGCGGATCGGCGCGAGCTGATTATTCTGGATGACTCCGACACCAGCCAGATCGACACTATTAATGCCCTGACGAACAGCGATCCGGCGCGCTTTAATATTCGCTATATCCATCACCCTGAGCGGCTGGCGCTGGGCAAAAAACGCAATATGCTTAACGAGCTGGCGCGCGGGGAATACATTGTCTGCATGGACGACGACGATTTTTATCCGTCGGATAAGCTGTCGTATACCGTCAGTATGATGCAGCGCCACGGCGCGCTGATTTCCGGCTCCGATCGGATCCCCATCTGGTACAGCCATATTAACCGCATCTTTAAAACCCACGCCTTCGGCGAGCAGCATATTCTTAATGGCACCTTCGCTTATCACCGTAACTACCTGAAAAAGCACCGTTACGACGATAACTGTAACCTCGGCGAGGAGCAGGCCTTTACCGATAATTTCACCGTCAAACCCTTACAGCTGCCGTGCGAGCGCACTATTTTGTGCATCTCTCACAGCCAGAACACCTTCGATAAAGATTTTATCCTCGGCAGCAGCCAGCCCGTCAGCCAGACGCTGGAAGAGGTGGTGACGGATCCGCTGCTGCGGGCCTGGTATCAGAGCCTGCACAATGCCACCGGCGGGCAGCCGGTGCAGTGGTCGCGTATCGACAAAATCCTCGTCATCAACCGCGATGCCCGCACCGACCGCTGGCAACAGATGCAGCAAACGCTGGCGGCGCTTCAGGTTCCGGCAGATAAAGTGCGGCGCGTGAGCGCCTGCGAGCATCCGCAGCCAGCGCTGGGCCGCACGCGCTCGCATCAGCAGGCGTTGCAGATGGCGCAGGATGAAGGCTTTGCCAGCGTGCTGGTGCTGGAGGATGACGCCCTGCTGCTCAGGCAGGAAAAACACATCAGCGGACTGAACACGCTGCTGGCGGCGCTGCCGCATCTTGCGTGGGAAGTGGTGCTGCTCGGCGCGCAGGTGACAAAGGGCCAGCCGATGAAAAGCCTGCCGGGGATGGTACGCGCCAGCGACAGCGAAAAAGTCTGCGCGTATCTGGTCAACCGGCCTTATTACCCGGCGCTGCTCAAACAGCTGCAGGAAGATCCGGCCATGCAGCTGGAAGCGCGCTGGCAGCCGTTACAGGCGCGCGGAAAGTGGCTTTCCTTCTACCCGTGCATCAGCTATCAGCGGCCTGGCTTCAGCGATATCGAGCAAAAAGATACTGACCATATCCATTTCTATTTCAGCAAAATGGGCGCGAACCACCTGGCGGAAAAACGTAAAGCGCAACAGCCGCCGGTGGCAAACCGGCTGGGGAAAACCATCGGTTTTTATCTGGAAACCGCCTTTCATTATCAGCTTTATCAGCCGATGATCGCCCCACTGCTTGCGGCCGGTTATCCCTGCGATCTGTTGATAAGCGATCAGGTGCCGCAGGGATTGCGTCATGAACTGCAGCAGTTGCTGGCGGCGCTGGATGAGCCGCGCCTCAGCGGCAGCCGCCTTAGCGAGGCGATCAATCGCCGCCAGCAGTATGCCTGCCTGGTCAGCCCCTATTACACGCCGATGCTGAAATCGCTGGCAAAGGTGCAGGTTCGGGCGATGTATGGTCTGGCAAAAGAATCCTGGAATCATGCCTGGTGGAACGCCTTTTATGACCATATTCTCTGCTTCAGCCACTACAGCCAGCAGGCGCTGGACATCAATGGCAATGCACGGGTGGTGGGCAATCCGCGTTTCGATAAATGGCATCGGGGTGACGTGGATCTGTCGGCGCTGGCGGGCCTGCGGCTGGATACAAAAAAACCGACGCTGCTGTATGCCCCCACTTTCGGCGCATTAAGCTCCATACCGCACTGGGCGGAATCGTTGTCACGTCTGAGCCGCGAATATAACCTGGTGGTGAAATTGCACCACGGTACGCTGCACCGTGTCGAAGAGGCGGATGACCTGGCGTTGATCAAACGTCTTTTCAAAAAATGCGTCACCCGCCACGATTTAACCCTGCCGCTGCTGGCGTGCGCCGACTATGTGCTGACTGATAACAGCGGATTTATTTTCGACGCCATCCACGCCGGGAAACGGGTTATTTTGCTCGACTGGGCGGGGATGGACGATCTGCTGGCTAAGGATGTGACTTACAGCACTCCGCACAGCGCCGAGCAAAAGATCCGCGCGCTGCTGCCGGTTGCCGGCGATATGATCCAGCTTCGCCAGCGGCTGTCCGCTGAGTTTGACTGGGCCTCGCGGGAGGCTGCGCTTACGGACATTCGCCATCATTATTGCGACGCCTTCCGGGATGGTAACGCCGGGCAACGCGCCGCTGCGTGCCTGATGGCCGCCGTGGATACGCCAGCCGATCCGCAGGCCTTCAGCCTGCTGCATAGCCTGCGGCAGAAACTGTTTTAAGGATGGCTGTGGACGCGTCCGGCCAGTTCAATTATGGACGTGGTGGAAACCGAAGGGGTGCGTGGCAGGTAAATCACCTGACACATATCCCTGAGATCATCAAAGCGCCCCTGCCAGTCATCGCCCATCACCAGAACGCTGGCCTGATGCTGGCGAATGTAAGCGCGTTTTAATTCCAGAGACTGTTCAAGAAAGACCGCATCGACGCATTTTAACGCGCTGATGATTTGCAGCCGCGCCTGCTCATCATAGAGCGGGGTGCGCGACTTTTTTTGCCGGTTCAGTTGATCGGACGACACGCCGACCACCAGCCGATCCCCGAGCTTTCTTGCCCGGTTAAGAATATGCAGGTGGCCGATGTGAAAGACATCGAAGGTGCCAAAAGTAATGACGGTGCGCATGCCTTTACTCCGACCGCTTACGCTGGCGCAGCCAGCACTGGCTGGCGATCTCATCGAGCGATTTCTGGGCGTGGGTTTGCTGTTCGTGCCTCAGCGCATGGCGCTGGTCGTCGAGGGTCAGGGCGACGATTTTTTCTTCGCAGGCGGCGCGGACGAGGTTTTTCTGTATGCGGTTGGCTTTGATTTTCGCCAGGGTTTTTTCCTGCTCCTGCCAGGCGATCACCCGTTGCAGGCTGCCTTTGTAGCCGGTGACGTTTTTGAGAACCTCCACTGAGGGCGCGTCGCTGCCGTTAACCTGCGTTTTATCAAACAGGTAGCCGAGCGCTTTGATATTGCTGTCGTAACGGGCGCACAGCTGCTGCTGTTCGGCGAGCTGCACGGTGATGTCTTTTACTTTACGATCGCGCAACCGCTGAAGCTGCGCGAGGGTGGCGATCATCGGCTTCATTTTTTCACCTCTGCCGCTTTAGCGGCGGGAAAGAGCGCGCTGAGCTGCGCCTGCACGGCGTCGAGAGGCGCCGCCTCGTGCATCTCCTGACGCAAAAACCGTTCAATGGCCGGAAAGAGTTTTACCGCTTTATCCACGGTGGCGTCGGCTCCGGCGACATAGCCGCCGAGCGGGATCAGCGGTTTGATTTCCATATAGGCGGCGTAATGCTGTTTAACCAGTCGGGCGGCGCGCTGATGGGCGGCGGGAATAATCTGCGTCATACAGCGGCTGATGGACTGGCTGATATCAATCGCCGGATAGTGCCCCGCTTCCGCCAGTTTGCGCGTCAGCACGATATGCCCGTCGAGCACCGCGCGGGCGCAGTCAACGATGGGATCCTGCTGGTCATCCCCTTCCGCCAGCACGGTGTAGATCGCCGTCATCGAGCCGTGACTGTCACTGTTGCCCGCGCTCTCCACCAGCCGGGGAATAATGCCAAAGGCCGACGGCGGATAGCCTTTGGTGGCGGGGGGCTCGCCGAGCGAGAGGGCAATTTCCCGCTGCGCCATGGCGTAACGGGTGAGCGAATCCACCAGCAGCAGCACGTCATAACCCTGGTCGCGAAAAAACGCGGCGATGGCGTGGCACAGTTCGGTGGCCTTGAGGCGCATCAGCGGCGAGGCATCCGCAGGCGCCGCCACCACGATGGATTTTGCCAGGCCCTCGTCGCCCAGCGAGTGTTCGATAAACTCGTTAACTTCGCGTCCGCGCTCGCCGATAAGCCCGACCACCACGATTTGCGCCCGTGTCTGACGGGTGATCATGCCGAGCAGCACGCTTTTGCCGACGCCGCTGCCTGCCATCAGGCCGACGCGCTGGCCTTTGCCGATGGTCAGCATACCGTTGATGGCTTTCACGCCCACATCCAGCGGTTCCGCCACCGGCTGGCGCGTCAGGGGGTTGATGGCGGGCGCGAGCGGCGCTAACAGATGGCTGCCGCCGGTTTTGCCTTTGCCGTCGATCGGCTCGCCCAGCCCATTCACCACCCTGCCGAGCCAGCTTTCGCCGATGAGGATCTCCTGCGCTTTCTCTTCGGGGAAAACGCGCGCCCCGGCCATCAGCCCGGTGGGCGTTTTAAAGGGCATCAGATAGGTGATATCGCGGTTAAAGCCGACGGCCTGAGCCTCGATCAGCTCGCGATTAGCGCTTTCCACCCGACAGAGTTGTCCGGTGGCCAGCGGGCAGCCAACGCTCTCCAGCAGCAGGCCGTTCATGCGAACCAGCCGCCCGGCGACGCGGGCGAATGAAATGGATTCAATGGAGCGCAGGGCGCTGTCAAACAGCGGATCGTCACGCATCCGGCGCGTCCGGCACCAGCGTGTCGGTTAACACGCTCATGCATTGTTCGAGGCGGTGTTCACAGCCGACGTCCAGTTCGGAGGTGGGCGTCACCACGCGGCACTCCCCTAGCTGGAGATCGGCGGAGGGGGCCAGCCCCCACTCTTTCACTTTCGCCGGGGCGACGCTCTGAATGCGGGCGAACTCCTCGCTGCTTAAATAAACCTGTAGCGACTCCGGCACGGCGGGCAGCGCGGTGATCGCCTCCTCCACCAGCGCCAGCAGTTGCGTCGGTTGCAGCGCCAGTTCACAGCGGATCACCTGGCGGGTGACTTTTTCCACCAGTTGCAGCAGGTCGTCCCGTTGTTTGCGTTCGCAGTGCGCCAGATAGTCGTTCAGGCGGGCGGCAATCGCCTCCAGCGGCGCGGCGGCCTGATTAAACTGGCTCCGCCCTTCCTGCTGACCGGCGAGACTGCCCTCCGCGAAACCCTGACGATAGCCTTCTTCCTGACCCTGTTGCAGCCCTTCTGCATGTCCCTGCGCCTGGCCTTCGCTGAGGCCCTGGGCAAAGCCTTTTTGCAGCCCTTCCTGAAAGCCGTCCATCAACTGACGCTGAAAGTCAGCCGCAGAAAGCCCTGCGGCGGCGGGCGCAGTGGCAGAAATGGCGTGGCGCGGCGGGAAACGGTGTACCCGGTAGCGGCCGCGAAGCGTATCCATTGGCGTGTCTCCTATTCTGCGGTCTGTTCGGCAAACAGCTGAAGCTGAATGTCGCCCGCTTCTTCCATTTCCCGCGCCACCGCCATGATCTCACGGCGCACCTGATCGATACGGCTGACCGGCACCGGCCCGAGGCGGGAAGTGATGGTTTCCAGCTGCTGCGCCTGGCGTTTGGGCATGACGGCGAAAATTGAACGCCGCAGCGCCGCTTCGGTGCCCTTGAGCGCCACCGCCCAGTCTTCCATCGGGATCTCATCCAGCAGGCGACGGCGTACTTCTTCGCTCTGGCGGCTGAGGATAAAGAAGTCGTACATCTCATCCTGCAACTGCTCCAGCACCTCCTCATCCAGATCGCGAAGCTGTTCGAGGATCTGCTGCTGGTTGCCCTGAATACGGTTGACGATGTCGGCGGCCTGCTTGATGCCTTTCACCTTCGAACCGTGCTCCGCCAGCACCGACAGCCCGCGCTCGATCAGCCGATCCAGCTCGTCCACCACGTCGCGGTTCACGTCGCTTAAGCGGGCGATGCGGTAGAGGATCTCGTTCTGCACCGCGTCAGGCATAAAGGCCAGCACGGTGGCGGCGATTTCCGGCGTCAGAAAGGCGAGGAATACCGCCTGCAATTGCAGATGTTCTTCGGCGATCAGCGCCGCCAGCTGCCGCGGCTCCACCCATTGCAGGCGCGCCATCCGCGAACGGATCTCATCACCGTAGATACCGTTAATGACGCTGCTGGCGATTTCGCCCCCCAGCGCTTTATTCAGAATGCCCTGCAACAGGCTGCGGGACGCGCCGTTGATGCCGCTCTGCTCGCGGAATTCGTCGAAAAAGTTGTTGATCACCCGCCGGGCGTGACTGGTTTTTACGCCGGACAGGCGCGCCATGTTTTCACTTAAGCGCACCACTTCTTCGCGGCTGAGCTTTTGCATCACGGTGGCGGCGGCTTCTTCACCGAGGCACAGCAGCAAAATCGCCGCCTGCTCCAGATAGCTGCCCGCGCTGCCGGGCTTATTTATTATCAATTCGCTCATTACTGGTAATCCATTGTCTGATCACTTCGGCAACGCGATCGGTATCGCTGATCGCCAGTTTCTGGAGGAACTCCAGCTTGATTTCCAGGCCGGAACTCTGGGCCGGTAACGCGTCGTCCCCGCTGAAGGTCGGCAGCTCGATACTTTTACGCTCGTCTTCGCCGGTGGCGGCGATCGCGGGCAGCGTGGCGTCGTCCGGTTCGCTGACCGGGTGCGTCGCCAGTTCCGCACGGCGTTTCTGGCTGGCGATGGTCTGACGCACCAGCGGGCGCACTACCATCAGCAGCAGTAACAGGCCGAGCAGTATCAGACCGCCAAGTTTTGCCCAGCCAAGAATGCTGTCGTTCTGCCACCATTTTTCCGGCGTGATGACCGGCGCGGCCTGGGGGATAAAGCTCAGCATCGACAGCGAGAGTTTGTCCCCACGCGCCGGGTCGATACCGGCGGCGTTATTCAGCATGGTGGTGACCTGGGCTATCTGTTCCGGCGTCCAGCTTTTGATGCTGGCGGCGCTCTGGTTGAGCACCACCGCCACATTGAGATGTTTAATGGCAAAGCCCGGATGCTGAATGTGCTGGATGGTGCGATCCCAGCCGTAATCGCGATCGCTTTCGCTGCGCTCGGATCGGGCGCTGTCATTTTTTGCGCTGTCGGTCCGGGGTTCAGCCAGCGGCGGGCGGTTGCTCAGCGAACCGGGAATACCTGCCGCCTGCGGATCGATAGTCTTGTCGGATTCCAGCCGTTCGTGGCTGACTTTCGGCGCATCCCCCAGCCGCTCCTGGGTTTCATCAATGGCGCTCAGGTCCAGCTCCGGCATCACGCTGATGCGGAAGTTGTCTTTACCCACCAGCGAGGTCAGCACATTGGCGAGGCTGGCGTGGGTTTTATCCTGAATATTTTTTAGCAGTTCGTTGTTTTTGCGCGTCATGGCGCCGGTGCGCGAGTCTTCGCCGACCTCTTCCGACAGCAGATTTCCCGCCTGATCCACCACGCTCACCTGTGAGGTTTTCAGTCCCGGCACGCTGCCGCTCACCAGATGCAGAATAGCGTTCACCTGCTCAGGGGTCAGCGTGCTGCCATAATGCAGACGCAGCACCACCGAGGCGCTGTTTTGCGGTTCGGCGCTGACCACGAACGAGCTGCTTTCGTTCAGCGCCAGATGGACGCGGGCGGTTTCCACCGCGTCGAGGGTCATGATGCTCTGCGCCATTTCCCCTTCGAGGCTGCGCTTGTAGCGGATGTTCTGTACAAACTGGCTGCTGCCCAGCACTTCGTCTTTGTCCATCAGCTCATAGCCGGTGGGACTCAGCGCCTGCACGCCCTTCCCGGCCAGCGTCATGCGGATCTTAGAGAGCTGGGTTTCCTGCACCAGAATTTGTCCGGAACCGGGATCAATGCGGTAATCCACTTTTTCGCCGTCGAGCACCGTGATGATCTGCGACAGCGGCAGATGTTCCTGCGCGCCGTACAGCGCGGTATAACCCGCCTGGCTGTGCCACAGGCTGCCGACGATCACCGCGGTCAGCAGTACCGCCGCGCCGCCAAGCAGCGGCCATTTTTTATTGCCGCCCATCAGCGTCGTAAGGGCGGACAACGGGGCGGAAAAGCGTTCAGAGAGTGAGAGTTTCATGGGCTTATACGGACATGTTCATCAGATCGTTAACGCCGCTCGCCACTTTATTGCGTACCTGCACCAGCGCGGAAAAAGAGAGCGCCGCCTGCTGGCTGGCGATCATCGCGCCGACCAGATCGTCGCTGTCGCCCATTTCCACCGCGTTCTGCTGCATTTCGGCGTCCTGTTGCAGGCCGTCCACGCGGGATAGGGCCTGGCTGAAAATCTGATGGAAGGAAACTTCGCTGCCCGGCCGCATCTCGCCTGCGGCAACGGGAACGCCATTCGCAAGATCCTGCATCCGGTTCATCTCCTGCATCATGTGGAGCTGCGGGGCGTTCGGGGTGAGGCGGGTGATCGTATTCATTGCACACTCTTGTTGAAAAATAGGGATGGATAGCGGCAGTTAAAAGCAGAGGTCGATGCCCTGCTTACGCATTGAGGCCAGCCGGTAACGTAATGCCCTGGGGGTAATGCCGAGGAAGTCAGCGATTTTGCTGCGGTTGCCCTGATACTGGCGCATCAGATCGGCGATGTACTGATATTGCGCGTGACGGCCATGCTGTTGCAGGTTGTCCTGATTCAGGCAGAGGACGTTGCTGAGGTTGCGCGCCGGCGCCTGCCCGTGGTCCTGCGCCAGCGGAATGCCCAGCGTGCTGGCGTGGATCACCCCGTCCTGGCTTAAAATCATCCCCCGCTGAATGGTGTTTTCCAGCTGGCGCACGTTACCCGGCCAGCGGTACTGCAACAGGGCGGTTTTCGCCCCTTCGGACAGGCGGATGGATTTGCCCACCATGCGGGAATATTTTTCGATAAAGGCCTGCGCCAGCGGCAGAATGTCGCCCACCCGTTCACGTAAGGCGGGCACGCTGATCGGCACCACCGAAATGCGGTAAAACAGATCTTCGCGAAAACGCCCGGCGGCCACTTCCGCTTCGAGGCTTTTATTGGTGCAGGCGATCAGCCGGAAATTGAGTTTGATGGCGCGATTGCTGCCCAGGCGTTCCACCTGATGCTCCTGTAATACGCGCAAGAGTTTGGCCTGCAACGCCAGCGGCATATCGCCAATTTCATCTAACAGCAGCGTGCCGTTATTGGCCATTTCCAGTTTGCCCGGCACGGCATTAACCGCGCCGGTAAAAGCGCCTTTTTCATAACCGAATAACGTCGATTCGAGCATGGTTTCCGGGATGGCGGCGCAGTTAATGCCAATAAAGGGCGCATCTTTATCTTCGCCAAAGGCATGAGCGTGAATATATTTCGCCACGCACTCTTTACCTGCGCCAGTTTCGCCCTGGATTAATACCGGGATATTAAAACTGGCAACGCGTTTTGCTAATGAAAAAGCTTTCCTGCTGGCGGAGGCTTCAGCAATAAGAGTCGGCATTTTTTCTCTCACAGTTATGGATAAAGGTGATAGCGGATGGAATATAAATCACGAGAGAACAATATCATTAAGCGGAAGAAAACAGTGTAAATTAATAAATCAAAAAACAATTAACGTTTAAAAATCAATAAATTAATTAATAAGCCACCAGAGTGGCGGGCATGGCAAAGGCGCAGCAATAATAAGCCACGCTGATTAATAACAGATTAATAATAATATTGACCGCAGGCGCTATTGTGATTTTTACCTTATTCCGGTTAAATGCGACTTCTCTTTTATGTGCGACCTGATAAGTACAGGCGACAATGATAAAGAGAAAATTAAAGGTCAGACTGTTTTAATTATCAGAATGTGATTTTGTTCTCATAACAGTTTTCTTTTGCGCCGGTATTCACCAAGAGATATTACACCAATGTTGAAGTACAGCCAAACCCGTGGAATATTCACGCTGGAGGGAAACCGTCTCGGTCGCCCCTGGCATCGTTTGCCGAATATGTTCACCCGCCGCTTTGACATTATTGAGTCGCGTATCGGTAGCTATTTCCTGAAAAAACACCGCTCCAGCGTCAGCCTGAAAAAAATCGGCTGCAAAATGGATGTCAGAAATAAACAGGCGGACCTGCTGGCCTCGCCGGTGGGTAACCTGGCCTTTGATATCGATCGCCCGCTGCTGCTCACCCTGCTGAATAATTTTTATGGCCTGGAGACGCAGCTGGAAAACGCCGCCAGCGGCGAGCGGCTGCCGACCAAAACGGAGATCCGCCTGCGCAATCGGCTGGCGCTGGATATCTGCCAGATGCTGTTCAGCGAGGACGCCCTCGGGCTGCCGCTGGCCATCAAAGCCGATAACAGCAATATTTGCAGCCAGTGGGCGTGGCAAATCACCTTCCAGCTGGATGACGACGGCAAGCGCAACTTTTATCTGCTGCTGGATAACGCCCACACCGATTACATCCTCAATATGCTGCGCAAAACCGAAAAACCGCAGCACACCGACACCCATGCCGAACGGCAGGCGGCGCAAAAAGCGCTGGTGCGCCAGGTGATCGATACCCTGCCGCTGTGCCTGAACGTGCGGGTGGCGGAGTTAACCCTGAGCGTCGCGGATCTGACGACCATTAAAGCCGGCGATATCTTCCCGGTGGCTTTACCTGACAAATTCCCCGTGTTCATCGGTCAGTCGGAGCTGTTTAAGGCGCTGATTGTCGAAGATCACGACAAGCTTCTGTTATCTGACCTTCGCGAAACCCTCGCCGGAAAATCCTATGACTAACGAGATCGATTTACTTGAACAAGGCTTCGAGCTGGCCGACGACGCCGCTGAAGCCGCCCCTGCCCCGCTTGCCGCCGCGCCGCTCACCGATTCCATGGGCCTGCTGAAACGCATCCCCGTCACCCTGACGCTGGAAGTGTCCTCTGTCGAGGTGATGCTGGCGGATCTGCTGAACATTGATGATGACACTGTCATCGAACTGAACAAGCTGGCGGGCGAGCCGCTGGACATCAAAGTGAATAATATTCTGCTGGGAAAAGCAGAAGTGGTGGTGGTCAACGAGAAATATGGTCTGCGGGTGCTGGAGTTTAATACCCGGGACATCAACGAACTGACGCCATGAAACGCTCGCTGATCTGGCTTTCCGGCAGCGCGCTGCTGCTCTCTCCGGCCGTCTTCGCGCAGGGGGGAGACATTACGCTGCTGCAGGTGGCGACGCACGGCGCGACCCAGGATCTGACCGTCAAGATGCAGGTGCTGATCCTGATGACGCTGGTTGGGCTGCTGCCGACCCTGCTGTTGATGATGACCTGCTTTACGCGTTTTATCATCGTGCTGTCGCTGCTGCGCCAGGCGCTGGGCCTGCAACAGACGCCGCCGAACCGTATTCTCATCGGCATTGCCCTGTCCCTGACGCTGCTGGTGATGCGCCCGGTATGGCTGAATATTTACGATCATGCGGTGGTGCCCTTTGAAAACGACCAGATCACCCTGCCGCAGGCGCTCTCCACCGCCGCCGCGCCCCTGAAGCGCTTTATGCTGGCGCAGACCAATAAAAAGGCGATGGCGCAGATCATGACTATCGGCGGCGCGAAGGGTGAAGCGGCGGATCAGGATCTGTCGATTGTGGTGCCTGCTTTTGTGCTGAGCGAGCTGAAAACCGCTTTCCAGATCGGCTTTATGATTTACATCCCCTTCCTGGTCATCGATCTCATCGTCGCCAGCGTGCTGATGGCGATGGGCATGATGATGCTGTCGCCGCTGATCGTCTCGCTGCCCTTTAAGCTGATGCTGTTTGTGCTGATTGACGGCTGGGCGCTGACCGTCGGCACGCTCACCAGCAGTATTCGCGGACTGGGGCTGGGCTGATCATGATAACTGTTGATGTGGCGGCGGATCTCGTCGCCAGCGGTATTAAGGTGGTGATCGTTCTGGTTTCGGTGCTGGTGGTGCCGAGCCTGCTGGTCGGGCTGTGCGTAAGTATTTTCCAGGCGGTCACGCAGATCAACGAGCAGACGCTGAGCTTTCTGCCGCGCCTGATTGTCACGCTGATCGTACTCGGCGTCTGCGGTAAATGGATGATCGTCCAGCTGAGCGATCTCTGTACCCACCTGTTTGCCCAGGCCGCGCTGCTGGTGAACTGAGATGACCACCTTCGATATCACGCAACTGATGAACCTGGTGCTGGGGCTGTGGTATCCCTTTGTGCGCATTATGGCCTTTTTCCACTATGGCCCGGTGTTCGACAGCAAAGCCTTCAGCGTGCGTATCCGCATTGTTATCTCGCTGGCGCTGGCGTTGATGATCACCCCGCTGGTGCCGCATCCGGTGCCGGAGGGATTGCTGACGATGTCGATGCTGATCCTGACGGTGGAGCAGATCCTCTGGGGGCTGCTGTTCGGCCTGATGATGCAGTTTATCTTTCTGGCGCTACAGCTCGGCGGGCAGATCCTCTCCTTTAACATGGGGATGAGCATGGCGGTGATGAACGATCCCAACAGTGGGGCGTCCACCACCGTGCTGGCGGAGTTTATCTACATCTATGCCGCGATCCTGTTTTTCGCCATGGACGGGCATCTGCTGCTGGTCAGCATTCTTTATAAAGGCTTTCTCTACTGGCCGATTGGCAACGCGCTGACGCCGCAGACACTGCGCAGCGTGGCGCTGGGCCTGGGCTGGGCGTTTGCCTCCGCCACCCTGCTGGCGCTGCCGACCACCTTTATCATGCTGGTAGTACAGGGCGGGTTTGGCCTGCTCAACCGCGTGTCCCCGGCGCTGAACCTGTACTCCCTTGGTTTTCCCATCAACATGCTGGCGGGACTGGTGTGCTTTGGCGCACTGCTCTACACCCTGCCGGATCACTATCTGCATCTGGTGAATTTTGTCTTAAGCCAGTTCGACGCCCTGAGGGTAGCCCATGGCTGACGCCCCGCAGGATGAAAAAACAGAAAAGCCCTCGGCGCAGAAACGCCGTAAGGCGCGACAGGACGGCCAGCTGCCGCGCTCCAGAGATATGGGGCTGGCGGCCAGCCTGCTGGCGGCGTTCATCGTGCTGGTGAACAGCTTTCCCTGGTACTGCGACTTTGTACGCGAAGGTTTTATTACCGTTCATCAGTACGCGCAGGAGATCAATAACCCGGACGTGCTGGGGCAGTTTTTGCAGCATAACCTGCTGATCCTGATGAAGTTCATTCTGACGCTGACGCCGATGCCGCTGGCAGCGCTGGCGGCGTCGCTGGTGCCCGGCGGCTGGCTGTTCGTGCCGAAAAAGATCTTACCGGACTTCAATAAGATCAACCCGATCAAAGGCGTCGGGCGGCTGTTTTCCAAAGATCACCTGATTGAAACCGGCAAGATGGTGCTGAAAAGCCTGGTGGTGCTGGCGCTGCTGTGGTTCAGCGTACGGCACAATTTTGCCGCCTTTATGGCGCTGCAATCACAGCATTTTGCCAGCGCCGTGCACCACGGGCTGTCGTTATACGCCAGCGTGATGCAGAACCTGGTGATGCTGTTCGTGCTCTTTGCGGTGCTGGATATTCCGCTGGCGAAACATATGTTTACCCGCGGGCTGAAGATGACCAAACAGGAAGTCAAAGAGGAGTACAAAAACCAGGAAGGGAATCCGGAGATCAAAGCCAAAGTACGTCGCATGCAGCGCCAGATCGCCATGGGGCAGATCCGCCGCACGGTGCCGGGCGCGGACGTGGTGATCACCAACCCGACCCATTACGCCGTGGCGCTGAAATACGACACCGCCCGCGCCGCCGCCCCTTTTGTGGTGGCGAAAGGCACCGACGACATCGCGCGCTTTATCCGCGAGGTGGCGCAGGAGCACAAGATTGAGATTGTCGAATTCCCCACGCTGGCGCGCTCGGTGTACTTCACCACCCAGCTTAATCAGCAGATCCCGCATCAGCTTTTCCGCGCCATCGCCCATGTACTGACCTATGTTCTGCAACTTAAATCCTGGCGCGCCGGAATGCAGGACAAGCCGCAACTTAACCGACATATTTCCATCCCTAAAGAGGTTCTGAAACAGGATGCAGAAAAACATTAAGCAACTTCTGACGACCGTGCGGGCCGGGCATCTCGGCGTGCCGCTGGTGCTGTTGTCTATTCTGGCGATGGTGATTTTGCCGCTGCCGCCGATGCTGCTGGATATTCTTTTCACCTTTAACATCGTGCTGGCGGTGCTGGTGCTGCTGGTGAGCGTCTCGACAAAACGCCCGCTGGAGTTCAGCCTGTTCCCGACGGTATTGCTGATCACCACCCTGATGCGCCTGACGCTGAACGTCGCCTCCACCCGCGTGGTGCTGCTGTTCGGTCATGAAGGGATAGGCGCGGCCGGTAAGGTGATCGAATCCTTCGGACAAGTGGTGATCGGCGGTAACTTTGTGGTCGGTTTTGTGGTGTTCATCATCCTGATGATCATCAACTTTATCGTGGTGACCAAGGGCGCGGAGCGTATTTCTGAAGTGTCCGCGCGCTTTACCCTCGACGCCATGCCCGGTAAACAGATGGCGATTGATGCCGATCTGAACGCTGGCCTTATCAATCAGGCGCAGGCGCAGGCCCGCCGTAAAGAGGTGACCAGCGAAGCGGATTTCTATGGTGCGATGGACGGGGCCTCGAAGTTTGTGCGCGGCGACGCCATTGCCGGGATGATGATCCTCGCCATCAACCTGATCGGCGGCGTGTGCATCGGCATCTTTAAATATAATTTAAGCGCCGACGCGGCCTTCTCCCAGTACGTGCTGATGACCATCGGCGACGGCCTGGTGGCGCAGATCCCGTCGCTGCTGTTATCGACGGCAGCGGCGATCATCGTCACCCGCGTCAGCGACAGCGGCGAGATCGCAGGCGAGATCAAAAAGCAGCTGCTGGCTACGCCATCGGTGATCTACACCGCCAGCGGCGTGATGTTTATTCTCGCCATCGTGCCGGGGATGCCGCACCTGCCCTTCCTGGCGTTTTCAGCGCTGCTGGCCTTCGCCGCTTGGCGTCAGAGCAAGCAGCCCAAAGCCTCAGAAGCCGAAGTACAAAGCCTTACCACGCTCAGTAAAACCCTGACGGAAGCGCCGGAGCAGCAGGTTAGCTGGGAAACCATCCCCACCATTGAGCCGGTGAGTATCAGCCTCGGCTATAAGCTGGTGGCGCTGGTGGATAAAAGCAAAGGCAGCCCGCTGACACAGCGCATTCGCGGCGTGCGGCAGGTGATCTCCGAGAGCAACGGCATACTGCTGCCGGAGATCCGCGTGCGGGAAAACTTTCGCCTCAAGCCCACCCAGTACGCCATTTACATTAACGATATTAAAGCCGACGGCGGCGATATTGTCGCCGATCGGCTGATGGCCCTGCCCTCCGGCGAAACCTGGGGCGAAATCGACGGCGTGCTGGGCAACGATCCGGCCTACGGGCTGCCGGTCACTTGGATCACCCCGGCGCAGAAAGCGAAGGCGCTGAATCTGGGGTATCAGGTGATCGACAGCGCCAGCGTGATCGCCACCCACCTTAATAAAGTGCTGCTGAGCCATATTCCCGATCTGTTTAACTATGACGATGTCACCCAGCTGCATAACCGGCTGGCGGCGCAGGCCCCGAAGCTGGCGGAAGATCTCAGCGGCGTGCTGAATTACAGCCAGTTGCTGAAGGTCTACCGCAGTCTGCTGATGGAGCGCGTGTCGCTGCGGGATATTGTCACCATTGCCACCGTGCTGGTGGCGAGCGGCGCGGTGACGAAGGATCCGATTTTGCTGGTATCCGATGTGCGTCTGGCGCTGCGGCGCAGTATTACCCATAACCTGGTGCGTAATGGGGCGCTGGCGGTCTATACCCTCGCCGGTGAACTGGAAAATCTGCTGCAAAACGTGGTCAATCAGGCGCAACAGGGCGGCAAGGTGATGCTGGACAGCGTGCCCATCGAGCCGAATATGCTCACCCAGTTCCAGGAAAATATGCCGCAGGTGCAGGAGCAGATGAAAGCCGCCGGAAAAGAGCCGGTGCTGCTGGTCGCGCCGCAACTGCGACCGTTGCTGGCCCGCTACGCCCGACTGTTCGCGCCGGGACTGCATGTGCTTTCCTATAACGAAGTGCCGGATGAGCTGGAACTGACTATCCTCGGCCACCTGAATTAATTATCAATTCGTTATCATTAATCGGGCCATCGCTATGGCCCTGAAGGTAAATCTGAGACAATCCAGGGAAAAGGATCTCAGTAATATCATCCAGGGATGAGGATAATGTCAGAGAAAAATAAGGACCCGCACCGCATTCCGACCGATCGATACTATAAATCGATGGAAGAATTTGTCCGCGAGCAGGAAGTGAAACGCCTGCGGGAAAAAGCCCGTGCGGAAGAAGCGGCGCAGGCCGCCGCGGGCGGCGTGGTAAGTCTGGTCGACGTGGTGGTGATTATCCTCATCTTACTGTTATTCGTCTGCCTGCTTCCCCTTGTCGACGTTTAATTGATCAGCGCACGGTGTTATTCATTATCACCCGGCGGCCGCCCAGAAAATGCCGCTGCCAGTATTCGGTATTGAGATCGCTGATGCGGATCCGCTCCCCGGTACGCGGCGATTCAATAAAGCGCCCGTCCCCCAGATAGACGCCCATATGATCCGCTTTACGATCGCTGTGAATGCGGAAAAAGAGTAAATCGCCGCGTTGTAAATCCCGGTCGGCGATATTTCGCGCCTGCGGGAAGTGGTACATCTGATCGGCGGTGCGCGGCAGTCTGGTCGCCAGCATGCTGTTATAGGCGTAATAGACCAGCCCGCTACAGTCGAATCCCTCCTCCGGCGTCTCGCCGCCCCAGACATAAGGCTTGCCCAGCTGCTGTTGCAGACGGTTGATAATGGTATCGGTCACGTGCAGCAGGTAGCTGTTGCTCACCTGTCCGGTGCCGTCCTGCAAATGGGCGCGCATCGGGGTAAACCATTCCGGATGCTGCTCCAGCCTGCGGCGGTTTTGCGCGCGCAGGGCCGCTTTTGCCTGCGCATTACCGCGCACCACCGGCGTGGTATGGGCGATTTTCAGTTGCTGCCTTGTGCGTAACCATTCGCGGTTATGCTGGCGCTGGCGCGCGGCATAGCTGAGGGTTTTCTTCACCGGCGGCGCGTGAGGGGCGGAAAAGGCGTTGCCGCTGGCGACGAGCGTCGTCAGCAGCACGAGGGTTTTCACTCTGAATGCGAACATAAGCGTTTAAGGTGATAACTCAGGGATCTTTGGGAAGTTGCTGGTCAAGCTTCGCCGCCAGGGGTTTAACGATCTTTTCTCCCTGCGAGCCGAAATACTGGTACAGGGTGTCGGCGGCGGAGTGGGTCAGCACCATGATTTCGATGCGGCGGTTATCGGCCCCGGCAGGATCTGCCGCGTTAAGCAGCATCTGATCCGCCATGGCGCTGACCTGCATCACTTTACCGGCGGGCATACCCGCCTGCTCCATCACCCGTCGTGCCGACAGCGCCCGATCGCCGGAAAGATTCCAGTTGTTGTACTGCCGGGCATCGCCTTTATAAGGCATGGCGTCGGTATGGCCGGTGATAATGATTTTGTTATCCAGCGAGTCAAACACCGGCGTCAGCTCGCTGAGCAGTACGCGGAAGAACGGCATGATCTTCGCGCTGCCGCGCTCAAACATATTGCGGTTCTGGTTGTCCTTGATCAGAATGCGCAGCCCCTGGGGGACGATCTCCATCTCCAGGTTGCTCTCCATGTGCGCCTTCAGGGCGATCTCATTGATGCTGTTCGCCAGCTCGCCCAGTTCGCTGGCGGATTTTTGCTTCATCTCCGCCATCTTTTTGCTGGTTTCCCGCGCTTTTTCTTCGCTCTCTTTGTCGATGGCGGCGTTTTTGTTCTCGCCCGGATGCGGAATGGGTTTGCTGTTGATTTTCTTCGCCAGACTGCTCAACGGCGAAATACCGTTGCCGTTAAAAATCGAGTGACCATGCAGCGCAGCGACGATATTTTCGCGATCGGTCTGGCTGACGCTGTTGACGATCCACAGCGTCATAAACAGCGCCATCATCGCCAGCGTGAAGTCGGCAAAGGCCACTTTCCATGCGCCGCCGTGGTGTCCGGCGTGACTCTTTTTGATCTGACGACGAATAATGGTGGTTTGCGTGCCACGGTTGCGGCGGTTGGCAGGACGCATTACTCCTCCTGCTCCAGCATGGCGTTGACCCACGCATCCAGATTGGCGAACGTCGGTTTTGACGCCAGGTGCAGCAATTTACGGCCGGCATCCACCGCCAGCAGGGTCGGTTTGCCGCCCGCCTGCGCCACCAGCACGGTACGCACGCATTCCAGCAGCGAGTGTTCGGCGCGCGCCTGCTGCTCCATGGCGTTTGCCAGCGGATCCATAAAGCAGTAGCAGAAGAAGACGCCGAGGAAAGTCCCCACCAGCGCCGCCGCCACTTTCAGGCCGATCAGCGCAATGGAGCCGTCAATGGACTGCATGGTGATGATAATGCCGAGTACCGCCGCGCAGATGCCGAAGCCTGGCATGGCCTCTGCGGTACGTTGCAGGGAGCGGGACGGCGCCATCAGCTCGCCTTCAATGGTCACCAGTTCCTGGTCGAGAATGTTTTCCAGCTCGTGGGCGTCGATTTTACCCATCGCCATCAGGCGGAAGTTATCGGCGATAAACATCACCAGCCGTTTTTGCTTAAGCACCAGCGGGAATTTTTGAAAAATAGTGCTCTCGTCCGGCTGTTCGATATGCTGATCGAGGGTGCGCAGGCCGCCGGTCTGTACCGCTTCCAGCAGTTCATACAGGCACATCAGCAGCTGGCGCTGAAATTCCGCGCCCATATTTTTTTTGCTGATCACGCCCTTAATCTGATGGACGATCTCTTTTAAGACGTGCAGCGGATTACCGATGATCATGGCGCCAAAACCGGCCCCTAAAATAATGACGATTTCCGCGGGCTGCCAGATGGCAATTAACTGCCCGCCCGCTTCGAAATAACCGCCAAATACGCAACCTAAAACGATGAGTAAACCAAATAACTTTTGCATAACACCTCTGCGAACCTGCGCGGCAGGCTCTTATTACGTAAAGAAGAATTAATGTGTGGCGAAATAATCTTTAAGTTTTTGCGCGATTTTTTTATTTAACTGGCAAATGCGCGCTTCCGTCAGCCCGAGCACTAAGGCGATCTCTTTAAAATTCATATCCTGCTGGTAATAAAGAAACAGGATCTGCTGCTCTTTTTCGCTAAGGCCGCCGAGCGCTTTACCGAGCATATGCTGGGTGATCACCTGCTCTTCCAGCCGACGGCTTTCCAGCGGTACGGCGCTCTGATCGGCATCCAGCAATTCATCCAGGCTTGCGAGGCTGCCGGCCCCTTCCAGACTCAGGTATTCCCGGTAATCCTCCGCCGTGATGCCTTCGGCCGCCAGCTCGTGCGCCTCAGGTTCGCGCCCGAGGGTTTTACGCACCGCGCGGATGGCGTCATTGACCTGATGGAATTTTTGTCGCAGCGAGCGCGGACGCCAGTCCAGACTGCGCAGTTCATCCAGCACTGCGCCGCGTATGCGCTGCACCGCATAGCCGCCAAATCCCGTATCCGGCGCGCCGTAGCGCCGGATCGCTTCCAGCAGGCCCATCAGCGCGATCTGTTCCATATCCTGCCGGTCCATCACCGCGCTGCATTGCGGCGCGAGCTGGCGAACCACTTTGCGCACCAGCGGCAGGTAAGCCTGTAAATAGTGGCTCTCCTCCGCGGGCGTTAATGAAGGCAGGGTCTGGAAGTCCTGCATTTCCCAGGCAAGTGTCATGGTGTTATTTCCGTTATTTTCCGGCGATCACTGATAAACGACTTTTTTCAGTAAGACATCGCTATAGGGCGCGGAAATATCCCGGGCTTTTAACTGCGCTTTCAGGGCGGTGAGCAGGGTTTGTTTTATTTCGCTGACTTTTAATTTGCGCACCTCGTCGTATTCCATATCCGATAAGGTGGACACAATGATGCTCTGATATAACGGCTCGTCGGCGAGGATTTTTTTCGAGGCTTTTTCATCGTCGGCCACCATCGCCACTTCCAGCAACATATAACGATCGTTGCCGCTATTATCGTGCAGCGTGATCAGCGATTCCGGCAGGGTGACAAAGACGTCATCACCCTCTTTTTTCGCTTTCTGTTTCGTTGCGCTGGCAGCCGCCGCGTCACCTGACGCCTGGGGGGCCTGGTCTTTCATATAATAAATCGCGCCGACGGCAGCGCCGCCGCCGACGAGGATCGCGAGAGTGGCGGCAAACATGCCGACCATAAGCGTTTTTTTCATGGGCCTCTACACTTTGATCAGGACAGAATCATTCTGTCGGGTGGGGGTATCTTCTTCTTCCAGTTCGACGGCAGAGCGGATCTGCGCCGACTGCTGCTGTGACTGTCTTTCCTGCTGCTGTTGCGACTGCCCATCCTGCGAGACGTGCACCTCAACGCCGACAAAGTTCTGCCCGGTGAGCTGCTGGCGCAGGTTGTCGCTGAGCTGTTGCAGCGAGCGGCAGACATCCGCCTGGCTGGCGCCGATGTGCACCACCAGCTTGCCCGCCTCCATATGGATGGCGATCTCAAGCTTGCCGAGCGACGGCGGATCCAGACGAATGGTTGAGCTTTGCTGCTGCTGACCGATCTGAAAGTGGATGCGATCTTTCAACAGGCTGGTGAGCTTATCGCCCCACTCCGCGCTGTCGGTTGACAGGTTCAGCGGCTGCGTCCGCGCATCGAATTCCTGCGGCGGACGCATCTCACTGGCAAAGGTGGCGCTCGCCAGCACGGACGGCGTGAGCTTGTCTTGGCGTGGCGGCGCGGCAGTCTCCACGCGGGGAGCGCTGCGCATGACGCGGGGCTTCGCGTCGGCCTGCGGCGCAGCCGTCTGGCGCGGGGCGATAGCCTGCAAATTTTCCGCCGCGCTGCGCGCCAGCGTGGCCTGCTGCTGCGGGGTGTCGCCGGTGAGCGGTTGCGCGGCAAGCAGCGTCGCCATCACCGCCTGGAGTTTTGGCGAGTCGGTCAGCAGAGCGGCGAGCGGATCGATCATCGGCTGCGCGTCGGTTTTGCTCTGCTCTCCCGCGCGGGCGGCCATCTGCATCAGCGGCGCAACGGCGTCGGGCCTGGGATCTGTGGCAGAGGGCGTCAGGAAGTGCGCCAGCAGCAGATCCAGCTGTTCGCGCGGATCGGCAATGATTTTCTCCGCCGGATGCGGCTTTTCAGCGTGCTTGCGATGATGATCGTCAGGCAGCGAAAAGCCCGCCGCGCTGCCCTCCCCTTGCGGCTTCACAGGCAACGCGGAAAGCAGTTGCCCCATGGCTTCGGAAAGTAATGACAGGGTTTTCATGATTTTTGCTCCGCCACCAGATTGACCATCGAATAGGCCAGCCGCCCCTCCTGCTGCTGACGGTGCTTTTCCATCCGCGCCGCAAGCTGAGCGGCACGCGCCTCGCGGCGGGCGATCATCTGCGCGAAGCCGTCGCGCAGGCGGGCTTTCACCTGCGCCAGTTCGTCAGGGGAAGGCGCGGCGTCGCGGTACTGCGCAAACAGCATCATCAGCCGCTGGCGCAGCGCGGGCAGACGTCGCCAGCGCTGTTTTTCGAGGCTCTCGTTCATTGCCGCAAGCAGGCTCTCTATTTGCAGGCGTAGTGCGTTGCTTGTCATAGATCAGCCCAGTTTTTGCGCCAGGCCTTCCCAGCCTTCGCGCAGGTTAGAAAGGATCAGCACCACTTCGTCCACTTTCGCCGTCAACATCTGGCCGCTGGCTTCATACAGGCGGTAGACGCAGTGGTCATAAAGCCGCGCGAGGTTGAGCACTAGATCGCCGCCGTTTTCAAACTCCAGCGAGCTGGTCAGGGCATTGAGAATGTCGATGCATTTGTTGATGCTTTGCGCTTTGCGCTCGTAGCGTTTGTTTTCGATATGGCTCTTTGCCCGTTCCAGCTCGTCCATCAGCCCGGCGTAGAGCACCAGCACCAGATCCAGCGGCGAAGCTGACGCGGTGCGGGCGGCCAGATCCATCTCTTTGTATTGGGTGTAACCATTATCTGAAGCGTACATCGTTGTTTTGACCTTTTCGGACGGCGGCTTACATGAATGCCGCCATGCTCATTTTCATGCTTTCAATTTCAACCAGCGTGGAGGTGAACTCCTCCAGATAGCGTTCGTAAGAGGTGTTGTAGCGGGTCTTCAGGTCATCCACGCTGTTGGTGACTTTTTCCTGTTTGTCGTCGAGGTTGCTCTGCCGCTGCGAGATAATGCCGTCGGTGTCGTCAAGCCAGGTCTCCATCAGGCTGTCGAGCTGGGCGGTCATGCTGTCCGGGCCGACAAAGAGCGCGGTCAGGCCGTCCGGATTTTCTTCCATCGCGTCATCGAATTTTTCGCTGTCGATTTGCAGATGGCCTTCGGAATCCAGCGTGATGCCGTAATCGACGATAGATACGCCGTTATAGCTGGCGTGGGTGATGTCCTCGATTTGCCGCTCCAGCGAGGAGATCCCCGCGTCCCCCGCCAGCGGCCCGGCCGATCCGGTGCCGCCGCCGTTGGTGGTCAGCGCGTCCAGGGTATCCACCAGCGTGTTATAGGCATCGACAAAGGTCTGCACCTTTTCCTGCGAGGCGCCGGAATCGTTTTTGACGTTGAAAGTCAGGGGTTCACCCTCGGCGGATTCTTCGGCGAAGGTGATGCTGACGCCGGGAATAAGATCGGTGTAGGTGTTGCTGCTGCTGGTGATCATCACGCCGGTTTCCGGCGAGCTGCCGAGATACACCACCGAGTCCTGCGCCACCGCCAGATCTTTCTGGTTGCTGATGTCGGTGGCGAACGCCGACGCCGGATCGACGCCGCTGGCGGAGACGGTAAAGGCGTTTTCCGCCCCGGTTTCATCGGCGGTAAGCATCAGGGTGGTGCTGCCATCGGTGTTGACGATGGTGGCGGTGACGCCCGGATTGTCCGGCGAATCGTTAATGGCATCCGCCAGCTCTGCCACCGATACGCTGCCATCGCCACTGGAATCGACCGTGCTGAGATCGATGTCCATTTCACTGTCACCCATGGTGATGGTGAAAGTGCCGCTATTCGGAATATCGCCGTCGGCAAAGGCCAGCGTGGACTGCTGCGCGGTGGCCAGCTGGTCGACGAAGAAGGTGTAAGAGCCTTCCGCGGCGGTGGAGTCGGCGGTGATGGTCGCCGAGTCGTTGTTGGCGGTAACGGTGTTAACCACCGGGCCGCCCGTCTCGCTGTTCAGCGCATCCACCGCGCTCTGGAAGGCGGTCAGGGCGCTGTCCAGACTCTCCAGCGCGCTGGTCTGGGTATCGATGTCGTTTTGCTGGCGCACCAGCGACGACGCTTTGGTGGAGATATCCATCAGGGCGAATTTTTTCGCAATCTGCTGCGGGTTAATCATTTTTTGCTCCGTTCAGATTTCATGGCTCATAATTAGCAATTGCCGTGCCAATAATTTTATCCATTAAAATCAATAAGATAATTACAGGCGGAAAGGCGTTTTCCGCTTCGCGCGGAAGGTTTTTTCCCTCTGTGCGGCAGCGGGCGGCAAAAAAAAACACCGCCCGAAGGCGGTGCTTTGACTGGACGTCAGGCCGATTACTGCAGCAGGCTGGAAACCATGCCGGACATGCTGTTGGACTGTTTCAGCATGGTGATGCTGGTCTGCATCAGCACCTGCTCTTTGGACATGTTGGACGCTTCCGCCGCGTAGTCGGTATCCATGATGTTACCGATCGCCACGTTGGTGTTGTCCTGCATGCTTTGCAGGTTGTTCGCGGTGTCGTTCAGACGGTTGATGGACGCACCCAGGGTGGACTGGATTTTGCCAACCGCGCTCATCACGTTCTGAATGCTGTCGATCGCGGCGGTCGCGGAAGCAGAAGACATCAGCTCAGTGCCGCTTACGCCGGTGCCGCCGCCTGCGCCGTCAGTACCGAAGTCATCCGCAAAGGAGGCGCTCAGGGCGCTCAGGGACGTGGTCAGCGCGTCAACCTGGGAAGAGATGTTGACGGTCATCTGGTCAGTGGCTTCAGAACCCACCTGGAAAGTCACGCCGGATGCCTGGGTGAACAGACCGCTGGCGGATTTGTTGAACAGGTTGGTGCCGCCGTAGGTGGTGTTCTGCATCATGTCAGACATTTCCTGTCCCAGTTCGTCGAACTCGGACTGCATGGCTGCACGGTCATCATCGCTGTAGGTTCCGTTCGCTGCCTGTGTTGCGAGGTCTTTCATGCGACCCAGAATGTCATTCATCTCGTCAAAGGTGCCGTCAGCGGTTTGCAGCATCGCGGTTGCATCGGCGATGTTGCGCTGGGCAACCGCCATGCCGTCAGACTGTGCAGTCAGGCGGTTAGCAATCTGTTTGCCTGCCGCATCATCCGCAGAGGAGTTGATACGGTTACCGGTGGCCAGGCGTTCCATGGACTGGCTCAGAGAGGCATTGCTTTTGTTGATGGCGTTGACAGCGGCCATAGAGGCGGCGTTGGTATTAATAGATAACATTTTCCTGCTCCTTGAATTTTATGGGTCTCAGTCGAGATGTAGTGGTAAAGCGACCACCGGGAGCAAAAATTAAATGGCGGGAAAAAAAATTTAAAAAAAACCCGCTCAGCGGAGCGGGTGAGGAAATCCGGCAACTGCCGGGGTCAGAAAATGGTGAATGGCGCGATAACGATAAACTTCACGTCACGCTCATCCTGGAAGATGTTGCCATAGCCACCGCTGTAGCTGGGGATGTCGGAGTGATTGTCGTACTGGGTGAAGTGCAGTTTAAACATCGTGCCTTTGGCGCGACCGTCCTGCAGGGTATAGACCGCATCCAGGCTGTAGGCCGACTCTTTCAGGCGATAATTCGGATCGTAGTATGCATCCGGCGTCGCCATCTCTGCCGGTTTCGCGTCCCAGGCATAAACATAAGACGCGCCCACCTGCCAGCCCGGCAGATTGAAGTTTTTCAGATCGTACATCGCACCGAAGAACACCGCTTTTTCACCGTCGGCGTTGAAGTCGGAGCGGTTATCCCACCACACGTCCAGTCGTCCGTTCGAGGAGGCGTAGGTCGGCGTCATACGTTGCAGGAAGTAGCCCTGCTGCCCTTCCGCTTTCACCCAGGTGCCTTCGAGACGCAGATCGACATCCCCTATTTTATAGCCGAAGGTCAGCGCCTGTAGCCAGGCTGTGCTGTCGTAGATGTCGTTGACGCTGCCGTCGCTGACCTTATCGCGGGTACCGTAAAACTGATATGAGGTGGAGAGCGGGCTGCCGGCAATATCAAACTTGTAGCTGGCTTTCGCGAAATACTGATCGATATAACCTTCGGCCTGCCCGAAGGCGGCCTCCAGCAGCAGATCGTTTTTAAAGTCATACTTCGCGCCCAGCGAGTGCAGATAATCCACTTTGGTTTTCTGATCGTTCTGGTAGAAATCGTCCATCTCCAGATGCCAGGGCGCTTTGTACTCGTTGGTCCACATGTACGAGAAGCTCAGCGCGCCCGCGTCGCCATAGTCGAAGTTAGCGCCCGCTTCCGCGCCTTTATAGGTGCCCGGCATAAAGCTCCAGTGCGGAGCCAGCAGCGTTTGGCCGGTAGGCTGAATGTAGCCCGCCCGCGCCCAGACCGGGCCGTATTTAAACTTGGCGGCGGCTTTGTACAGGCTGACCCCGCTCTTATCGCCGGACCAGTCTTCGTCGTAGGCTTTGTTGCTGGAGGAGAACGCGATTTCGTTCGGGTGGCCGCTGTCGCCGTTTTCCGCCATTTCGATGGCGGTAAAGGCCGCAACGTCGATACCAAACATATCGGCGGCATAGCCCGACTGGAAATCGAGGTTGGCGTTCCAGGTGGAGTGCGAAAGGTTGGTTTTGTATTTGTCTTCGTTAACGTCTTTCCGGTCGCGCTCACGCTGCCAGTAATAGACGCCGCCGGTAAGGGTGGAGTCGTCAATAAATCCGGCGGCGCTCGCCTGCCCGGATAGCCCCCAGCCCGACATTGCGGTGACGCCGGCAACAGCCAGCGCCAGCGTACTACGTTTGCCACTGAACGTACGCATAATGGTTCCTCTTTGACATAATAAAATTCGCCTGCAAGCGCAGAAGCGATAAATAAAAAAAGTTAAATATAACCGTCGCTTATGAGTCATAAACTCGCCGTTCCGGTGCCATAAAGATTATTTTTCGCGTCGCGAATTATCAACACAATTTACCGGGGAAAAGATGAGACTATGACGCAGTGCACATAAAAAGTTACATCTGGCAACAGGCGGCTGAGCAGTACACTGTACGGGGGATGTTCAGACGGAAAATAAGCCCGCGCTGAAACGAAGCGCTGAGTTTAATTTGCAGCGCGAATGGAAGATAGTGAGGAGATCATGGCCATAAAAAATGCCGGTCAGCGTTCACTGACCGGCATTCTGATAGCCTGAGATTGACGCGATTACTCGCCGACTTTCGCCCAGGTATCGCGCAGACCTACGGTGCGGTTAAACACCATTTTGTCGGCGGTGCTGTGGCGACCATCGAGGCAGAAATAGCCTTCGCGCTCGAACTGGTACGCTTTTTCTGGCTGCGCAGCCTTCAGACCTAGCTCCGCAAAGCCCTGTTTGATCACCAGCGATTCCGGGTTGAGAGTGGCGAGGAAATCTTCCGCCGCGCCCGGGTTCGGCACGCTGAACAGACGATCGTAGAGGCGGATCTCAACCGGCAGCGCATGGGCGGCGCTCACCCAGTGGATCACCCCTTTCACCTTGCGGCCGTCCGCCGGATCTTTACTCAGCGTCTCCGCATCGTAAGAGCAGAAGATGGTGGTGATGTTGCCTTCCGCGTCTTTTTCCACGCGCTCGGCTTTGATCACATAGGCGTTACGCAGACGCACTTCTTTACCCAGCACCAGGCGCTTGTACTGTTTGTTGGCTTCTTCGCGGAAGTCAGCGCGATCGATCCAGATTTCACCGCTGAACGGCACCTCACGGCTGCCCATTTCCGGTTTGTTCGGATGATTCGGCATGGTGACCATTTCGCTTTCATTCTGCGGGTAGTTTTCGATAACCAGTTTAACCGGGTCGATAACCGCCATCGCGCGCGGCGCGTTTTCGTTCAGATCTTCACGAATGCAGGACTCCAGCGACGCCATTTCAATGGTGTTGTCCTGTTTGGTGACGCCGATACGTTTGCAGAACTCGCGAATGGCCGCAGCGGTGTAGCCGCGACGACGCAGACCGGAGATGGTCGGCATACGCGGATCGTCCCAGCCTTCCACGTGCTTGTCGGTGACCAGCAGGTTCAGCTTACGCTTGGACATCACGGCGTATTCCAGATTCAGACGCGAGAACTCGTACTGACGCGGGTGAACCGGAATGGTGATGTTATCCAGCACCCAGTCGTACAGGCGACGGTTGTCCTGGAACTCCAGCGTACAGAGCGAGTGGGTGATCCCTTCCAGCGCATCGCTGATGCAGTGGGTGAAATCGTACATCGGGTAGATGCACCACTTGTTGCCGGTCTGGTGGTGTTCGGCAAACTTAATGCGGTACAGCACCGGATCGCGCATCACGATGAACGGCGAGGCCATGTCGATTTTGGCGCGCAGGCAGGCGGTGCCTTCTGCGAAGCCGCCGGTACGCATTTTTTCGAACAGCGCCAGGTTCTCTTCCACGCTGCGATCGCGGAACGGGCTGTTTTTGCCCGGCGCGGTCAGGGTGCCGCGGTATTCGCGGATCTGATCGGGGGTCAGTTCGTCAACGTAGGCAAGGCCTTTGTTGATCAGCTCAACCGCATACTGATGCAGTTGATCGAAATAATCAGAGGAGTAGCGCACGTCGCCGGACCAGTGAAAACCGAGCCACTGCACGTCATTTTTGATCGAGTCTACGTATTCGATGTCTTCTTTTACCGGGTTGGTGTCATCGAAACGCAGGTTGCACTGGCCCTGATAATCCTGGGCGATGCCAAAGTTCAGGCAGATGGATTTCGCGTGGCCGATATGCAGATAACCGTTCGGCTCCGGCGGAAAACGGGTGTGCACGGTGCTGTGCTTACCACTGGCCAGATCTTCATCAATAATCTGGCGGATAAAGTTACTCGGGCGGGCTTCTGCCTCACTCATCGCGGATTCCTCAAAGCGTCAATAACGTATAACGGGATATGATCTTATAAGCCGGACGCCGAGACAACCTTTAAGTTGCACAAAAAGCGCGATTACGGGAATGACAGGCAAAAAAAAGCGGCGGGATGATCCCGCCGCCTTTATCACTGCGTGGTGTGATTAGCCTTTGATTTCAAACAGCGGCGTTTGACCCGCCACCACATGACCTTCGGCGTTGATCACCAGACCACGGAAATCGTCGATGTTGCTGCACACGACCGGGCTAATCATGGAGCGCGCGTTAGCGTTCAGATAGTCCAGATCCATTTCCAGCACCGGCTGACCAGCCGTGACCGTTGCGCCCTCTTCCACCAGACGGGTAAAGCCCTGACCGCCCAGCGCCACGGTATCAATACCCATGTGCACCACGATCTCAGCGCCTTTGTCCGTTTCGAGGCAGAACGCATGGTTGGTGTTGAAGATTTTCACAATGGTTCCGGCCGCCGGAGAGACCACCAGTTTATCGGTTGGTTTCACCGCCACACCGTCGCCCACCGCTTTGCTGGCAAAGGCTTCGTCCGGCACCTGATCCAGCGCCACGACTTCACCCGTTACCGGCGATACCAGCTGCGCGATAGTCGCGGCATTCGGCACGGCCTGGGCTGCGGCGACCGGCGCGGCGGCAGCAGGGGCGGTGCTGGCAGCGGCACCGGTTGCCGGTGCTGCCGGAACATCGCCGGTGGTTTTCATGGCGTTGGCAATTTTTTCCGCCACAAACCCGACGATAATCTGCACGCTGGTTTTGTTCAGACGGATCACGCCGGTTGCGCCGAGGCGTTTTGCCAGCGCTTCGTTGACCTGCGAGGAGTCTTTCACGTTAAGACGCAGACGGGTGATACAGGCATCGATACCGGTCAGGTTGGCAGAGCCGCCGACCGCCGCGATGTACTGACGCGCCAGGCCGTTAATGTCCTGATCTTTACCATTGGTGCTGATATTCACGTCCTGACCATCGGATTCATCACCGGCAACCGCCAGTTCACGACCCGGGGTCATCAGGTTGAATTTGGTGATCGTGAAGCGGAACACCACATAGTAGATAACGAAGAACACCAGACCCTGCAGGATCAGCATGTACCAGTGCGTGGCCAGCGGGTTGCGGGACGAGAGCACCATATCCACCAGACCGGCGCTGAAGCCGAAACCGGCAATCCACTGCATGCTGGCGGCGATGAATACGGAGATACCGGTCAGCACGGCGTGAATAACGTACAGCACCGGCGCCACGAACATGAAGGAGAATTCCAGCGGTTCAGTGATGCCGGTAAAGAAGGCGGCAAAGGCGCCAGCCATCATGATACCCAGCACTTTCGCTTTGTTCTCCGGACGCGCGCAGTGATAAATCGCCAGCGCCGCCCCCGGCAGACCGAACATCATGATCGGGAAGAAGCCCGCCTGATAACGACCGGTGATACCGACAACCGCTTTACCTGCTTCGATAGACTGTGCGCCGCCGAGGAAGTTAGGGATGTCGTTGATGCCCGCCACGTCGAACCAGAACACGGAGTTCAGCGCGTGGTGCAGACCCACCGGGATCAGCAAGCGGTTAAAGAAGGCGTAAACGCCCGCGCCCACGGAGCCGAGTTTCTGGATCTGTTCACCGAAGTTCACCAGGCCATCAAAAATCACCGGCCAGATGTACATCAGAATGAAAGCGACGATGATCATCACAAAGGAAGTGAGGATCGGCACCAGACGGCGACCGCTGAAGAAGGAGAGCGCCTTCGGCAGTTCTACGCTGCTGAAACGGTTGTACAGCTCAGCGGAGATAATACCCACCAGGATGCCCACAAACTGGTTGCTGATTTTGCCGAATGCCGCCGGTACCTGGTCCAGAGGGATTTTCTGGATCATGGAAACCGCAGCGGGCGAGCAGAGCGTGGTTAATACCAGGAAACCAACAAAGCCGGTTAACGCCGCCGCGCCGTCTTTGTCTTTTGACATGCCATACGCCACGCCAATGGCAAAGAGTACGGACATGTTGTCGATAATGGCCGACCCGGATTTAATGAAGAACGCCGCCAGTGCGTTATCACCACCCCAACCCACGGGGTCAATCCAGTAGCCGACACCCATTAAAATTGCTGCGGCAGGCAGCGTGGCGACCGGCACCATAAGCGCGCGGCCAACCTTTTGCAGATAGCCTAAAATACTCACTTTTATTCCCCCTATGAAACCCTGTCAGGCTTCATCACAAGCAGTTTTTTTTATAGTCCGACCAGCCTGAAGCAAAGGCTATTTTTCACTTACTGAATGAGTGTGTAAAAAATTAATTCGCCCCGCAAATTAAACACCCTTTTTTTGTGATTAAAATCACCAAATATCGTTATTGACCCTCCCTTCCGCTGGCTAACAAACAAAACTTATTTTATGATTCAAAAAATCAAGACGGATTGTTGCCACTCGACGGCTATACTGCGTTACCCTTACAAGAGCAGGCAGAATGCCCAACCCGTCCATTTATTTATCTAAATTGTAGAGGTGAAACATGAGACTGATCCCCCTGGCAACCGCCGAACAAGTCGGAAAATGGGCTGCCCGTCATATCGTTAATCGCATCAATGCCTTCAAACCAACGGCGGATCGTCCGTTCGTGCTGGGTCTGCCAACCGGGGGCACTCCCCTCACCGCGTATAAAGCTCTGGTAGAAATGCATAAAGCGGGCCAGGTTAGCTTTAAGCACGTGGTCACCTTTAATATGGATGAATATGTCGGCCTGCCGAAAGAGCATCCGGAAAGCTATCACAGCTTTATGCACCGCAACTTTTTTGATCACGTTGATATTCCCGCAGAAAATATCAATCTGCTGAATGGCAATGCGCCAGATATTGACGCAGAATGCCGTCAGTATGAAGAAAAAATCCGCGCGTACGGCAAAATTCACCTGTTTATGGGCGGCGTGGGCAACGATGGGCACATCGCGTTCAACGAACCGGCGTCCTCACTGGCTTCCCGTACCCGTATTAAAACGCTGACCCACGATACCCGCGTGGCGAATTCCCGCTTCTTTGATGGCGATGTGGATCAGGTGCCAAAATATGCGCTGACCGTGGGCGTGGGTACGCTGCTGGATGCGGAAGAAGTGATGATCCTGGTGCTCGGCAGCGTGAAAGCACAGGCGCTGCAGGCGGCGGTGGAAGGCAACGTCAACCACATGTGGACCATCAGCTGTCTGCAACTGCACCCGAAAGCGGTGGTGGTATGCGATGAGCCGTCCACCATGGAGCTGAAAGTTAAAACGCTGAAATATTTCAACGAATTAGAAGCTGAAAATATTAAAGGTCTGTAATTACGTTTCCGTCCTTCCTCTACGATCTGTGAAGGACGGAACGCCATTTTTACCGGGGGTCGTTATGTATGCTTTAACCCAATGTCGGATTTTTACCGGCCATGAAATTCTGGATGACCATGCGCTTATTGTCGCCAATGGCCTGATCGACCGTCTCTGCCCGCTGGCGGATCTGCCGCCTGATATTGAGCAGCGTTCACTGGCAGGCGCCATACTGGCCCCCGGTTTTATTGACGTGCAGCTCAACGGCTGCGGCGGCGTGCAGTTTAACGATACTGCGGAAGCCGTCAGCATCGAAACCCTGGAAATCATGCAGCGCGCGAATGAAAAATCGGGCTGCACCAGCTACCTGCCGACGCTGATCACCACCAGCGACGATCTGATGAAACAGGGTGTGCGCGTGATGCGCGAGTATCTGGCGAAGCATCCGCATCAGGCGCTGGGTCTGCATCTGGAAGGGCCCTGGCTGAATATGGTGAAGAAAGGCACGCACAATCCGGAATTCGTGCGTAAGCCGGATCCCGCGCTGGTGGATTTCCTCTGCCAGAACGCCGATGTCATCACCAAAATCACTCTCGCGCCGGAAATGGCGGGCAGCGACACCATCAGCAAACTGGCGGCCGCCGGTATTGTGGTATCCGCCGGACATTCCAACGCGACCCTGAAAGAAGCCAAAGCGGGCTTCCGCGCAGGTATTCGCTTTGCGACGCATTTATTCAACGCCATGCCGTACATCACCGGACGCGAACCGGGTCTGACGGGTGCTATCCTCGACGATGCAGATATTTATTGCGGTATTATTGTTGATGGTTTACATGTTGATTACAGTAATGTGCGTCTCGCTAAGCGTCTGAAAGGCGAGAAACTTTGCCTGGTGACGGATGCCACTGCCCCGGCAGGCGCAAACATTGAACAGTTCATTTTTGCTGGTAAAACAATATACTACCGGAATGGACTCTGCGTTGACGAAAACGGCACGCTGAGCGGTTCTGCCCTGACGATGATCGAGGGGGTTAAGAATCTGGTGGAGCATGTGAATATCGCGCTGGATGAAGCCCTGCGTATGGCCACGCTCTACCCGGCTCGCGCCATTGGCGTTGACAAGCAGTTAGGCAGTATCGCGCCGGGGATGGTCGCTAACCTGACCGCCTTCACCCGCGATTATAAAGTAATCAAGACCATCGTTAATGGTAACGAGGTCGTCACCGGGTAAGTAAAAGAATGACATCAGGCGGACAAGCTCAAATTGGTAACGTTGACCTCGTTAAACAACTTAACAGTGCGGCCGTTTACCGCCTGATCGACCAGCACGGGCCTATCTCGCGTATTCAGATCGCCGATCACAGCCAGCTTGCGCCCGCCAGCGTCACCAAAATCACCCGCCAGCTCATTGAGCGCGGGCTTATCAAAGAAGTCGACCAGCAGGCCTCCACCGGGGGCCGCCGGGCGATTTCCATCGTCACCGAAACCCGCAATTTTCACGCCATCGGCGTCCGTCTGGGCCGTCATGACACCACCCTAACGCTGTATGATTTGAGCAGCAAAACGCTGGCGGAAGAGCACTACCCGCTGCCGGAACGCACCCAGGAAACGCTGGAACATGCGTTGCTGAATACCATCGCTTCCTTTATAGAGAGCTGTCAGCGCAAAATCCGCGAACTGATCGCCATCTCGGTGATCCTGCCGGGGCTGGTGGATCCGGAAAGCGGCGTGATCCGCTATATGCCGCACATTCAGGTGGAAAACTGGGCGCTGGTGGAGGCGCTGCAAAAACGTTTTAACGTCACCTGTTTTGTCGGTCACGATATTCGTAGTCTGGCGCTGGCGGAGCACTATTTTGGCGCAAGCCAGGACTGTGAAGACTCCATTCTGGTGCGCGTGCACCGTGGCACCGGGGCGGGGATCATCTCCAACGGGCGAATTTTTATTGGCCGTAATGGTAATGTCGGCGAGATCGGGCACATCCAGGTGGAACCGCTGGGGGAGCGCTGCCACTGCGGTAACTTTGGCTGCCTGGAAACCGTCGCCGCCAACGCCGCTATCGAACAGCGCGTGCGTCATCTGCTGGAACAGGGCTATCAGAGCCGCGTGACGCGGGAAGACTGCTCCATCAAAGCCATCTGTAAAGCCGCCAACAAAGGCGATCCCCTCGCCTGCGAAGTGGTTGAATATGTTGGCCGTCACCTCGGGAAAACCATCGCCATCGCCATTAACCTGTTTAATCCGCAGAAAGTGGTGATTGCCGGTGAGATCGTTGAGGCGGAAAAAGTGCTGCTGCCGGCCATTGAAGGCTGCATTAATACCCAGGCGTTAAAAGCGTTCCGTAAAAACCTGCCGGTGGTGCGCTCGACCCTCGATCACCGCTCGGCGATCGGCGCCTTTGCGCTGGTTAAACGTGCCATGCTTAACGGCATTCTGCTGCAACGGTTGCTGGAAAGCTGAGGCGATCATATAGTCGGGCCTTCATTTTTTATCCGGGTAGTCCATGACCATTAAGAATGTAATTTGTGATATTGACGGCGTGCTGATGCATGACAACGTTGCTGTACCGGGCGCCGCTGAGTTCCTGACGCGGGTGATGGAAAAAGGCATGCCGCTGGTGCTGTTAACCAATTACCCGTCGCAAACCGGCCAGGATCTGGCGAACCGCTTTGCCTCGGCGGGCATTGACGTGCCGGACAGCGTGTTTTACACATCCGCCATGGCGACCGCTGATTTTCTTAAGCGTCAGGAAGGAAAAAAAGCCTACGTGGTGGGCGAAGGCGCGCTGATCCATGAGCTGTATAAAGCCGGATTTACTATCACCGATATCAATCCTGATTTTGTGATTGTCGGGGAGACCCGCTCTTACAACTGGGAGATGATGCATAAGGCGTCCTTCTTTGTAGCCAACGGCGCGCGCTTTATCGCCACCAACCCGGATACGCACGGTCGCGGCTTCTATCCGGCCTGCGGCGCGCTGTGCGCGGGCATTGAGAAAATCTCTGGCCGCAAGCCGTTCGTGGTCGGCAAGCCCAGCCCGTGGATCATCCGCGCGGCGCTGAACACCATGCAGGCGCACTCTGAACATACGGTGATCGTCGGCGATAACCTGCGCACCGATATTCTGGCCGGTTTCCAGGCCGGGCTGGACACCATTCTGGTGCTCTCCGGCGTCTCGCAGATTGATGACATTGATGATATGCCGTTCCGTCCGAGCTGGATTTACCCGTCTGTTGCGGAAATTGACGTCATCTGATCGTGCTCCTGCCCGGCGGCGTATGCTTGCCGGGCCTGCGAACTGCCGGGCGTTATTTCGTTCCCGGGTAAATCATCCCATTCAATAAAACCCGTCAAAAATTGCCAATCCGTTAATTATTGCGGTCTTCTCCTGTGCAATTTTCATGAATCGACAACGCTCATTGCACTATTTATTGCAGACCCGCTAAAAGGCTTGCGCCCCCTGCTCCTTTGCGGCATTTTCATTAACAGGCGATAAGACAACGCACCATTACAGGGTTAACGGAGAAGGTTATGTGTTCGATTTTTGGCGTACTGGATATTAAAACTGACGCGGTTGAGCTGCGCAAAAAAGCACTGGAGCTGTCTCGTCTGATGCGTCATCGCGGCCCGGACTGGTCCGGCGTCTATGCCAGCGATAAAGCCATCCTTGCCCATGAGCGTCTGTCGATTGTTGACGTCAACGCTGGCGCCCAGCCGCTGTATAACGAACAAAAAACCCATGCGCTGGCCGTTAACGGTGAAATCTACAACCATCAAGCGCTGCGCGCTGAATACAGCGAACGTTATGCCTTCCAGACCGGCTCTGACTGCGAAGTGATCCTCGCGCTGTATCAGGAAAAAGGCCCGGAATTCCTCGACGATTTGCAGGGGATGTTTGCCTTCGCCCTCTATGACAGCGAAAAAGACGCTTACCTGATTGGCCGCGACCATATCGGTATTATCCCGCTGTATATGGGCTACGACGAACACGGCAACATGTTTATCGCCTCAGAAATGAAAGCGCTGGTGCCGGTGTGCCGCACCATCAAAGAGTTCCCGGCAGGCAGCTACCTGTGGAGCAAAGATGGTGAGATCCGCAGCTACTACCAGCGTGACTGGTTCGACTATGACGCGGTGAAAGACAACGTCACCAATAAAGAACAGCTGCGCAATGCGCTGGAAGAGGCGGTGAAAAGCCACCTGATGTCTGACGTGCCTTACGGCGTGCTGCTCTCCGGCGGCCTGGATTCATCGGTGATCTCGGCTATCACCAAAAAATACGCCGCGCGCCGCGTGGAAGATCAGGAGCGTTCAGAAGCCTGGTGGCCGCAGCTGCACTCCTTCGCCGTGGGCCTCGTCGGTTCGCCGGACCTGAAGGCCGCGCAGGAAGTGGCGAACCATCTGGGCACTGTGCACCATGAAATTCATTTCACCGTGCAGGAAGGGCTGGACGCGATCCGCGACGTGATCTATCACATTGAAACCTATGATGTGACTACCATTCGCGCCTCGACGCCGATGTATTTGATGTCGCGTAAAATCAAAGCGATGGGCATTAAAATGGTGCTCTCCGGCGAAGGGTCTGACGAAGTGTTCGGCGGCTACCTCTATTTCCATAAAGCGCCGGATGCCAAAGAGCTGCACGAAGAAACTGTGCGTAAATTGCAGGCGCTGCATATGTTCGACTGCGCCCGCGCCAACAAAGCGATGTCCGCCTGGGGCGTGGAAGCGCGTGTACCCTTCCTGGATAAAAAATTCCTCGATGTGGCGATGCGTATCAACCCGCAGGATAAAATGTGCGGCAACGGCAAGATGGAAAAACATGTGCTGCGCGAATGCTTCGAGTCCTATTTACCGGCCAGCGTGGCATGGCGTCAGAAAGAGCAGTTCTCTGATGGTGTAGGCTACAGCTGGATCGACTCGCTGAAAGAAGTGGCGGCGCAGCAGGTGACCGATCAGCAACTGGCCACCGCAAGCTACCGTTTCCCGTACAACACGCCGTCGTCAAAAGAAGGCTACCTGTACCGCGAGATTTTTGAAGAGCTGTTCCCGGTGCCAAGTGCCGCAGAATGCGTACCTGGCGGTCCGTCAGTGGCCTGTTCGTCGGCCAAAGCCATTGAATGGGATGAAGCCTTCAAAACCATGAACGATCCATCAGGCCGCGCGGTGGGCGTTCACCAGTCCGCTTACAAATAAGTCCGTGTTATTATTACAGGCCCTGCGGGGCCTGTTTGCTTTGGTTGCTGAATAATGCGCCAGGCTGTTCACAACCCAACCAAACAGTCACAATCCGGCAATTTTCGATGAAAAAGGTGTTGACCATCATCGACCCAATACGCATAATGCGCCCCGCAACGCCGATAAGGTAACGCGAAAAAAAGATGGCTACGTAGCTCAGTTGGTTAGAGCACATCACTCATAATGATGGGGTCACAGGTTCGAATCCCGTCGTAGCCACCATCTTTTTTTGCGGGAGTGGCGAAATTGGTAGACGCACCAGATTTAGGTTCTGGCGCCGCAAGGTGTGCGAGTTCAAGTCTCGCCTCCCGCACCATTCCCAGTAAGCGTTGCACGGATGGGGTATCGCCAAGCGGTAAGGCACCGGTTTTTGATACCGGCATTCCCTGGTTCGAATCCAGGTACCCCAGCCACTTTTCTTCGACTCCTGTGTATTAACACGTCAGTCGTTGGGGTATCGCCAAGCGGTAAGGCACCGGTTTTTGATACCGGCATTCCCTGGTTCGAATCCAGGTACCCCAGCCAGTCGATGGCTGGTAAAGCAGTAAAATTTGGCTACTTAGCTCAGCTGGTTAGAGCACAGCACTCATAATGCTGGGGTCACAGGTTCGATTCCCGTAGTAGCCACCATATTCTGGAAGCGTCTTATAAAGAGGCTTTAGCAGTAAAAAATTGTTGGGGTATCGCCAAGCGGTAAGGCAGTGGATTCTGATTCCACCATTCCGAGGTTCGAATCCTCGTACCCCAGCCAATTTATAGCAACACCCTGTTGGGGTATCGCCAAGCGGTAAGGCTCTGGTTTCTGATACCAGCATTCCGAGGTTCGAATCCTCGTACCCCAGCCATAAAAAACAAAAAAGCTCGCTTCGGCGGGCTTTTTTGTTTTTGTCCTTTCATAAACGTCCCCGGCAACGTCCTGTCGCCGGGCTGAAACTTACAAGCCTAACGCGTACTTCAGCGCCTTCGTTTTCAGCACGCCTGCGCGCTGCGCCGCCATCAGGCCCAGGTTTCGCACCACCCGTAGCGGCCCCAGATTATTGCTGAATCCGGCATAGAACAGATCCATGCCGCTCTGCATAATGAAGTTATCCGCCATGCGACGGCGCTGGTAGCGTTGCAGAACGCTGTGGCTGGCCCAGGGCTCGCCGACGCTGCGCGCCTCTGCCAGCACGTCCAGCAGCGCATCCACATCGCGGTAGCCCAGGTTGACGCCCTGCCCCGCCAGCGGATGAATGGTATGCGCCGCATCGCCCACCAGCGCCAGACCCGGCTGCACATAGTGCCGCGCATGACGGCGGGTAAGCGGGAAAGCGCCCGCCTGCACCGGTATGACTTTCCCCAGCCGTGCCGGGAAGGTTTTTTCAATCTCCCGCTGCAGCTGCATCATATTGAGGGACTTCAGCTGGCGAATGCGTGCCGGGCGGTCGTACCAGACCAGCGACGCCCAGTTATCAAACAGCGGCAAAAAGGCATGCGGCCCGTCAGGGGTGAACTGCTGCCAGGTGGCGTCGCCCGGCGGGTTTTCGCACTGAACGGTGATCAGCATGCAGGATTGTTCATATTGCCAGGCGTGGATACCGATCCCGGCCCACTGGCGTACCTGTGAATTCGCCCCGTCTGCGCCTGTTACCAGCCTGGCGCACAGGGTATCGCCATCGACAAACTCCAGCACATGATGATCGCCTTCGCGGTGCATGGCGCGCAGACAGGCGGGCGCGCGCAGGGTGATATTCGGCTGGCGCTCCAGCGCCTCCCACAGCGCGCGTTGCAGCACGTTGTTTTCCACCATGTAACCCAGCAGCGGCAGTTTGAGTTCAGCGGCGTCGAACAGAACGTGCGCGCTCTCCCATTCCCAGGTTTCCAGCTGCCGGTAAGGATGACAGCGCATCCCCTCGATCGTCTCCCAGACGCCAAGACTGCGCAGCAGAGAGACAGAGGCGGCGCTGATGGCCGATATGCGTACATCCGGCGCGGCCGCGCTATCAAAGGCGGGCGGCGTCGTCTGCTCGATCACCGTTACCTGAAAACCGTGCTGCGCCAGCCCCAGCGCCAGCGCGCTGCCGACCATCCCGCCGCCGACCACGGCCACTTCCGTTGGTTGATTCATCATGGTCTTTTTTCCTTATTTTTAATTCCCTTAAGTTTACCGGATTTTTCATTTTCGTGGGGCGGGACATGAACTATGGTCAGCGCCGGGTCAAAGCATTACAATACGCGGCCTGCATTCCTGGCGATTAACAGAGCAAGTCGATGACAAAAAAACTCCATATTAAAACCTGGGGCTGTCAGATGAACGAATACGATTCATCAAAGATGGCCGATCTGCTGGATGCCACCCACGGGTATCAACTCACCGAGGTGGCGGAAGAAGCCGATGTGCTGCTGCTTAACACCTGTTCGATTCGCGAAAAGGCGCAGGAAAAAGTCTTCCATCAGTTAGGTCGCTGGAAATTATTAAAAGAGAAAAATCCTGACCTGATCATTGGCGTCGGCGGCTGTGTGGCGTCCCAGGAAGGCGATCTTATTCGTCAGCGCGCCCACTATGTCGACATCGTTTTCGGGCCACAGACCCTGCACCGCCTGCCGGAGATGATCAATTCCGTGCGCGGCAATCGCAGCCCGGTGGTGGACATCAGCTTCCCGGAAATTGAAAAATTCGACCGTCTGCCGGAACCCCGCGCCGATGGTCCGACCGCCTTTGTCTCCATCATGGAAGGCTGCAATAAATACTGCACCTACTGCGTGGTGCCTTATACCCGTGGCGAAGAAGTCAGCCGTCCGTGCGATGATATTCTGTTTGAAATCGCCCAGCTGGCCGCCCAGGGCGTGCGTGAAGTGAACCTGCTGGGGCAGAATGTCAACGCCTGGCGCGGTGAAAACTATGACGGCACCACCGGCTCCTTTGCCGAGCTGCTGCGCCTGGTGGCCGCCATCGACGGTATTGACCGCGTGCGTTTTACCACCAGCCATCCCATCGAATTTACCGATGACATTATTGAAGTCTACCGCGATACGCCGGAGCTGGTGAGCTTCCTGCACCTGCCGGTACAAACCGGCTCCGATCGCGTGCTTAACCTGATGGGCCGTACCCATACGGCGCTGGAGTACAAGGCGATTATCCGTAAGCTGCGCGCGGCGCGTCCGGACATTCAGATAAGCTCTGACTTTATCGTCGGCTTCCCCGGTGAAACCACCCAGGATTTCGAGCAGACGATGAAGCTGATTGCCGATGTAAACTTCGACATGAGCTATAGCTTTATCTTTTCCGCCCGCCCGGGTACGCCCGCTGCCGATATGGTGGACGATGTGCCGGAAGAGGACAAAAAGCAGCGGCTGTACATTTTGCAGGAGCGCATCACCCAGCAGGCAATGGCCTGGAGCCGCCGTATGCTGGGCACCACCCAGCGTATTCTGGTGGAAGGCACCTCCCGTAAGAGCGTGATGGAGCTTTCCGGCCGTACTGAAAATAACCGCGTGGTGAACTTCGAGGGCACGCCGGAGATGATCGGCAAATTCGTCGACGTGGAAATCACGGATGTTCTGACCAACTCCCTGCGCGGCGTAGTGGTACGCACGGAAGATGAGATGGGCCTGCGCATCAGCGAAACGCCGGAGTCGGTGATCGCCCGCACCCGTAAAGAAAATGAGCTTGGCGTCGGTCTTTTCCAGCCATAATCATTGCGGCCTGCCGTCGCTGGCAGGCCTTGTTTTGCCCCCTCCAGCCCCCATATCCAGTACCATGCTTGCGCCTTTTCCCCATGCCGTAAATACTTTCGGTAATGATGACATCACGCCCGTCAGCCTTTTGCTGGCAGGCTTAAAGGTATAAGAGGATTAATTTGAATACAGAAACCCGCGAAATCAGCCTTGAACCCGCCGATAATGAACGTCTGTTAAGCCTGTGCGGCCCGTTTGATGACAACGTGAAACAGCTTGAGCGCCGTCTGGGTATCGAAATTAACCGCCGAGATAACCACTTCAAACTGACCGGTCGCCCGATCAGCGTGAACGCGGCTGCCGATATTCTGCGTAGCCTGTACGTCGATACCGCCCCGATGCGCGGTCAGACGCAGGAGATCGAGCCTGAACAGATCCATCTGGCGATCAAAGAAGCCCGCGTACTGGAACAGAGTGCGGAAAGCGTGCCGGAATACGGCAAGGCGATCCACATCAAAACCAAGCGCGGGGTGATCAAACCCCGTACGCCGAATCAGGCGCAGTACGTGGCTAATATTCTCGATCACGACATCACCTTTGGCGTAGGGCCTGCCGGTACCGGTAAGACCTATCTCGCGGTGGCTGCCGCCGTCGACGCCTTAGAGCGCCAGGACGTGCGCCGCATTCTGCTGACCCGCCCGGCGGTGGAAGCCGGTGAAAAACTCGGCTTCCTGCCCGGTGATTTAAGCCAGAAAGTGGATCCTTATCTGCGCCCGCTGTATGACGCGCTGTTCGAGATGCTCGGCTTTGAGAAAGTTGAAAAGCTGATGGAGCGCAACGTGATCGAAGTGGCACCGCTGGCGTATATGCGCGGCCGTACGTTAAACGATGCGTTCATCATCCTGGATGAGAGTCAGAACACCACCATCGAACAGATGAAAATGTTCCTGACGCGTATCGGCTTTAACTCGAAAGCGGTGATCACCGGTGACGTGACGCAGATTGACCTGCCGCGTAACCTGAAATCCGGCCTGCGCCACGCTATTGAGGTGCTGGCTGAGGTGGATGAGATTAGCTTTAACTTCTTCCACAGCGAAGACGTGGTGCGCCACCCGGTGGTTGCCCGTATCGTTAACGCTTACGAGGCCTGGGAAGAGGCCGACCAAAAACGTAAAGCTGAACTGGCCGCCGAGCGCAAACGCGAAGCCCAGCAGCAGGAGCAAAAATGAGTTCTGTGATACTCGATTTACAACTGGCCTGCGAGGATACCGCAGGCCTGCCGACTGAAGCCCAGTTCCAGGACTGGCTGAATGCGGTGATCCCGCAGTTTCAGGAAGAATCAGAAGTTACCATCCGCGTGGTGGACGACGCCGAAAGTCATGAACTGAATCTGACCTACCGCGGTAAAGATAAATCCACCAACGTGCTGTCGTTCCCGTTTGAAGCGCCGCCGGGGATTGAAATGCCGCTGCTGGGGGATTTGATTATCTGCCGTCAGGTGGTGGAACAGGAAGCCCGCGAACAGGGGAAACCGCTGGACGCGCACTGGGCGCACATGGTTATTCACGGCAGTTTGCACCTGCTGGGTTATGATCATATTGAAGATGACGAAGCAGAAGAAATGGAAGGCATCGAAACAGAGATAATGCTTGCTCTGGGCTATGAGGATCCGTACATTGCCGAGAAGGAGTAGTCTGTGCGCCGGTTTACCGGCGCGGCTGCTTTTCATGCCGTCTGGCGCTGAGTTTACGCGTGACGTGCGACATTTTGATTAACATGAGATCCCACACGACGCCATGAGCGACGACAATTCCCACAGTAACGATACACTTAACAGCAAAAAGGGATTTTTTTCCCTCTTACTGAGCCAGCTTTTCCACGGTGAACCTAAAAACCGCGACGAATTACTGGCGCTAATCCGTGATTCCGGGCAGAACGATCTTATCGATGAAGATACGCGTGACATGCTCGAAGGGGTAATGGATATTGCAGACCAGCGCGTCCGCGACATCATGATCCCCCGCTCGCAAATGATCACCCTCAAACGCAATCAAACGCTGGATGAATGTCTCGACGTTATCATCGAGTCTGCCCACTCGCGTTTTCCGGTGATCAGCGAAGACAGAGATCACATTGAAGGGATTCTGATGGCCAAAGATCTGCTGCCGTTTATGCGCAGCGATGCCGAAGCCTTTAGCATGGAGAAAGTGTTACGCCAGGTGGTGGTTGTGCCGGAAAGCAAGCGGGTGGACCGCATGCTGAAAGAGTTCCGTTCACAACGTTACCACATGGCGATCGTCATTGATGAATTTGGTGGCGTTTCAGGTCTGGTGACCATTGAAGATATTCTTGAGTTGATCGTCGGCGAAATTGAAGACGAATACGATGAAGAAGAGGATATCGAATTCCGCCAGCTCAGCCGTCATACCTGGACGGTGCGCGCGCTGGCCTCCATTGAAGACTTCAACGAAACCTTCGGTACCAACTTCAGCGATGAAGAAGTGGATACCATCGGCGGCCTGGTGATGCAGGCGTTCGGGCATCTGCCTGCACGCGGCGAATCCATCGACATTGATGGTTACCAGTTTAAAGTTGCGATGGCCGACAGCCGCCGTATTATTCAGGTTCATGTCAGAATACCGGATGATTCTCCCCAGCCAAAACTGGACGAATAAAACCACTACTGGATGAATAAATGGTTTTTGCCCCATTGATGGAACGCCAGCGCTATCGCCTGCTGCTGGCGCTGATACTCGGAGCCAGCGGAACGCTGGCTTTTTCCCCTTATGATATCTGGCCTGCCGCGCTGCTGTCTCTGATGGGGCTGCAGGGGCTGACCCTCAACCGCCGCCCCCTGCAGGCCGCCTGGATAGGTTATTTCTGGGGGCTGGGACTGTTTGGTTCCGGCATCAACTGGGTTTACGTCAGCATCGCGCAATTCGGCGGCATGCCGGGCCCGATCAATATCTTCCTCGTGGTGTTGTTAGCCGCCTATCTGTCGCTCTATACCGGTCTGTTTGCCGGGATCCTCTCGCGCCTGTGGCCGAAAACAAACTGGCTCCGCGTGGCGATTGCCGCGCCTGTCGTCTGGCAACTGACGGAATTCCTGCGCGGCTGGGTGCTGACCGGCTTCCCGTGGTTGCAGTTTGGCTACAGCCAGATCGACGGCCCGCTGAAAGGGCTGGCGCCGGTGATGGGCGTGGAAGCGATCAACGCCCTGCTGATGATAGTCAGCGGTCTGCTGGTACTGGCGCTGGTGACGCGCAACTGGCGTCCGCTGGCGGCGGGCGTGGTGCTGTTCGCGCTGCCCTTCCCGCTGCGCTATGTTCAGTGGTATACGTTGCTGCCGGAAAAAGCCACGCAGGTGTCGCTGGTGCAGGGCGATATTCCGCAGTCGCTGAAATGGGATGAAAATCAGCTGGTGAATACGCTGGAGATCTACCTTAACAACAGCGAGCGGGAGATGGGCAAATCGCAGCTGATCATCTGGCCGGAGTCCGCCATTCCGGATCTGGAAATCAACCAGCAGCGCTTTTTGAGCTCGCTGGACGCGCAGCTGCGTGACAGAGACACAACGCTTATCACCGGCATTGTGGATGCGCGTCTGAATCAGCAGAATCGCTACGATACCTACAACACTATCATTACGCTGGGTAAAGACAGTCCGTATCGTTATGACTCCACCAATCGCTACAACAAAAACCATCTGGTGCCGTTTGGCGAGTTCGTGCCGCTGGAGTCGATCCTGCGTCCGCTGGCGCCGTTCTTTGACCTGCCGATGTCGTCATTCAGCCGCGGGCCTTATGTGCAGCCGCAGCTGCATGCGCACGGGTTTAATCTGACGCCCGCCATCTGCTATGAAATCATTCTCGGCGAACAGGTACGGGATAACTTCCGTCCGGATACGGACTTCCTGCTGACCATTTCCAACGATGCCTGGTTCGGTAAATCCATCGGCCCGTGGCAGCACTTCCAGATGGCGCGTATGCGTTCGCTGGAGCTGGCACGTCCGCTGCTGCGCAGCACCAACAATGGCATTACCGCCGTGATTGGTCCGCAGGGCGACATTCAGGCTATGATCCCGCAGTTTACCCGTCAGGTGCTGACGGCAGAGGTCACGCCGGCACGTGGCCTTACGCCTTATGCCCGCACCGGCAACTGGCCGCTGTGGATCCTCACCGCGCTCGCCGGTTTCGGCGCGCTGGTGATGAGTCTGCGCCAGCGTCGTCACTAATCCCTCTCCTCCAGGACCGGTCGCACACAGTGCACCGGGCCTGCACTCCTTCAAAACTGGCACACCTCTTGCTACCCATTAGCAGGGAACAGCGATTTTTTGCGGCTCTGCAACCTTGATGCACCAGCACGGATCGGCGGCGGCACTAATTTGGTGCAACCAGCGATTTATGCCTCTAAACGGTGCGGTGCGCCTCGCAAAAATAAACAATATCGCAGCAAAATCTTTACATTAAGCCAGACTAAATGTTAACAAACACGCATAACACTGCACGCTTAAGCAGCAGGATATAACAACACAATCACTCACACTGGGTATCAATGCGTCTCTGGCGCTGACGATGAAGGAGTTGGATATGCAATTACGTAAACTGGCCACAGCAATGCTGGTGATGGGAATGTCCGCCGGCGTAGCGCAGGCTGAAGATGCAGCCCCTGCGGCCGGGCAAAGCACGCTGGAAAAAATCGCCAAAAACGGCGTGATCGTGGTCGGACACCGTGAATCTTCCGTACCGTTCTCCTACTACGATAACCAGCAAAAAGTGGTGGGTTATTCGCAGGCTTACTCCAACGCCATTGTTGAAGCGGTGAAGAAAAAGCTCAACAAGCCGGACCTGCAGGTAAAACTGATCCCTATCACTTCGCAAAACCGTATTCCGCTGTTGCAGAACGGCACCTTTGATTTTGAGTGCGGCTCCACCACCAATAACCTGGAGCGCCAGAAGCAGGCCGCTTTCTCTGACACCATTTTCGTCGTGGGCACCCGTCTGCTGGCGAAAAAAGGCGGCAACGTGAAAGACTTCGCCGATCTGAAAGGTAAAGCGGTCGTGGTGACGTCAGGCACCACCTCTGAAGTGCTGCTGCACAAGCTGAACGAAGAGCAGAAAATGGATATGCGCATCATCAGCGCGAAAGATCATGGCGACTCCTTCCGCACCCTGGAAAGTGGTCGTGCCGTGGCCTTTATGATGGACGATGCCCTGCTGGCGGGCGAACGTGCGAAGGCGAAGAAACCGGATAACTGGGAAATCGTCGGCAAGCCGCAGTCGCAGGAAGCCTATGGCTGCATGCTGCGTAAAGGCGATACCGAGTTCAAGAAGCTGATGGATGACACCATCGCCCAGGCGCAGACCTCTGGCGAAGCGGCTAAGTGGTTTGATAAGTGGTTCAAAAACCCGATCCCGCCAAAAAATCTGAACATGAACTTTGAACTCTCGGATGAGATGAAAGCGCTGTTCAAAGAACCTAACGACAAAGCTCTTAACTAATTACAACCATTAGGGGCGGGTCCTCCTGCCCTCTCGATTGATATGAAGCACGGACAGACTATACGTTGAAGGGTCGTTCCCCATTCAGCACGAATATTACAGCTTCTTATTAATCTTCGGGGGTAGCGCTGCTACCCTTTTTTTTCAGAGGTAGATTATGTCAATAGACTGGAACTGGGGAATTTTCCTGCAACAAGCCCCGTTCGGCAACACCACCTATCTTGGCTGGCTGTGGAGCGGTTTTCAGGTCACGGTCGCGCTGTCGATCACCGCCTGGATCCTCGCTTTCCTGGTTGGCTCCCTGTTTGGCATCCTCAGAACCGTGCCTAACCGGTTTTTGTCGGGAATTGGTACCCTTTACGTCGAATTATTCCGTAATGTGCCGCTCATCGTGCAGTTCTTTACCTGGTATCTGGTGGTCCCTGAACTGCTGCCGGAAGATCTTGGCATGTGGTTTAAGTCCGAGCTCGATCCCAATATTCAGTTCTTCCTGTCATCGATGATCTGTCTCGGGCTGTTTACCGCCGCCCGTGTGTGCGAGCAGGTGCGTGCGGCAATCGAGTCGCTGCCGCGCGGCCAGAAAAACGCCGGGCTGGCGATGGGCCTGACGCTGCCGCAAACCTACCGCTACGTGCTGCTGCCGAACGCCTATCGGGTGATCGTGCCGCCAATGACGTCTGAGATGATGAACCTGGTAAAAAACTCCGCCATCGCCTCGACCATCGGTCTGGTAGATATGGCGGCACAGGCCGGTAAGCTGCTGGATTACTCTGCTCACGCGTGGGAATCCTTTACCGCCATCACCCTCGCCTACGTCCTGATTAACGCCGTGATTATGCTGGTAATGAACCTGGTAGAACGTAAAGTCCGCCTGCCTGGCAATATGGGAGGCAAATAATGTACGAGTTTGACTGGAGTTCCATTATTCCGGCGATGCCCTATCTGCTTGACGGACTCTGGGTGACGCTGAAAATTACCGTCACGGCGGTAATTGTCGGTATCGTCTGGGGCACCATTCTGGCGGTGCTGCGCATGTCGACGTTCAAGCCGCTGGCGTGGTTCGCTACTGCCTATGTGAACGTTTTCCGCTCCATCCCACTGGTGATGGTGCTGCTGTGGTTCTATCTGATTGTGCCGGGTCTGTTGCAGGATGTGCTGGGGCTGTCGCCCAAATCGGATATTCGCCTCATCTCCGCGATGGTCGCCTTCTCGATGTTTGAGGCCGCCTATTATTCGGAAATTATCCGCGCGGGTATTCAGAGTATTTCACGCGGCCAGTCAAGCGCTGCGCTGGCGCTGGGCATGACCCACTGGCAGTCGATGAAGCTGATTATTCTGCCGCAGGCGTTCCGGGCGATGGTGCCGCTGCTGTTAACCCAGGGCATCGTGCTGTTCCAGGATACCTCGCTGGTGTACGTGTTAAGCCTGGCGGACTTCTTCCGCACCGCCTCCACCATCGGCGAGCGCGACGGTACCCAGGTTGAGATGATCCTCTTTGCCGGCTTCGTCTATTTTGTTATCAGTCTCAGTGCTTCACTGTTGGTCAGCTATCTGAAGAAAAGGACAGTTTAATGATTTCCCTGAAAAACGTTTCAAAATGGTATGGTCACTTTCAGGTGCTGACCGACTGCTCTACCACGGTTAAAAAAGGTGAAGTGGTGGTGGTGTGCGGCCCGTCCGGATCCGGAAAGTCGACGCTGATCAAAACCGTCAACGGCCTTGAGCCGGTGCAGAAAGGCGAGATCGTTGTGAACGGCACCACCGTGACCGACAAGAAAACCAACCTGGCGGAGCTGCGCTCACACGTCGGCATGGTGTTCCAGCATTTCGAGCTGTTCCCGCATCTGTCGATTATCGAAAACCTGACGCTGGCGCAGATCAAAGTGCTTAAGCGCGACAAAGCCGCCGCCCGTGAAAAAGCCAGCAAACTGCTGGAGCGCGTGGGTCTTGCGGCGCATGCTAATAAATTCCCGGCTCAGCTCTCCGGCGGCCAGCAGCAGCGTGTGGCTATTGCCCGCGCGCTTTGCATGGATCCGGTAGCGATGCTGTTTGACGAACCCACGTCCGCGCTGGATCCGGAGATGATCAACGAAGTGCTGGACGTAATGGTCGAGCTGGCGCAGGAAGGCATGACCATGATGGTGGTGACGCACGAAATGGGCTTTGCGCGTAAAGTCGCCAGCCGCGTGATCTTTATGGATGAAGGCAAAATCGTTGAAGATTCGCCGAAAGAGGAGTTCTTTGCGAATCCGGCCTCCGATCGCGCAAAAGATTTCCTCGCCAAAATCCTGCATTAATCTTCCCGGCGCGCAGGGCATATCTGCGCGCCGCTTCACGTTTTCTACCCGCCTTTATCGTCTGCCTTTCAGTGACGCGTTACCCTTGTCACAAAACAACACGGATAAGGAATACCAATGGCACTGCCCGTAATAATTGATTGCGATCCAGGTCATGATGACGCCATCGCCCTCGTACTCGCTCTTGCCTCCCCGGAACTGGACGTCAAAGCCGTCACCTCTTCCGCCGGAAACCAGACGCCGGACAAAACCCTGAATAACGTGCTGCGGATGCTGACGCTGCTTAAGCGCAGCGACATTCCGGTGGCGGGCGGCGCGGTAAAACCGCTGATGCGCGAGCTTATCATCGCCGATAACGTGCACGGCGAAAGCGGGCTTGATGGCCCGGCATTACCGGAGCCGGGCTTTGCAGCGCAGCCCTGCACCGCCGTTGAGCTGATGGCAAAAACCCTGCGCGAGAGCGCGGAGCCAGTCACGCTGGTGGCTACCGGGCCACAAACCAACGTGGCGCTGCTGCTAAACAGCCATCCGGAACTGCATGACAAAATCGCGCGTATTGTGATCATGGGCGGCGCAATGGCACCGGGTAACTGGACGCCCGCCGCCGAATTCAATATTTATGTCGATCCGGAAGCGGCGGAAATCGTCTTCCGCTCCGGCATTCCGATGGTGATGGCGGGGCTGGATGTGACGCACAAAGCACAGATCCATGCCGCGGATGTGGAGCGTTTTCGCGCCATCGGCAATCCGGTGGCTGTGATTGTGGCCGAACTGCTCGACTTCTTTATGGAGTATCACAAACAGGAAAAATGGGGCTTTGTGGGCGCGCCGCTGCACGATCCCTGCACCATCGCCTGGCTGCTGAAACCGGAAATTTTCACCACGGTGGAGCGCTGGGTCGGCGTGGAAACCCGCGGGCAGTACACCCAGGGTATGACGGTGGTGGATTACTATTTCCTGACCGGCAATACGCCGAATACGACGGTGATGATGGATGTCGATCGCGGGGCTTTTGTGGATTTACTGGCCGAACGACTGGCGTTCTACGGAGAATAAAGCGTGATGGCCGGAAACGCCTGAAGGCGCTCCGGCCTTAAAATTTACGGCTCGAAAGGACGACGCTGGAACTGGTCATGACCGCACTTCGGACATAACGGCAGCGCATCCGGCGTGTAAACCGCAAGATGGAAATGGCACTTTTCACAGACCAGGTTACCCAGCCCCACCACTTCCCCGCTGTGATAGACCCCGTGGTGATTGAGATCGGAAAAGACTTCCCGCCACTCCAGCTGAGTTTTATCGGTAATGTCCGCCAGCTGCTGCCAGACGCTCTCTTTGATCACCCGCATAAAAACGCTGTCGGTCAGTTCGCCCTGGCTTTCCCCATAGCTGCGGGCAAACTCCTCCAGATCGCGGCGAATGGCGCGCAGCAGTTCATCAATTTCGGTTCGCGTTAACTCCCCGGTCTGGGTGGCGCGCAGTCTGGCCTGTTCCACAAGCGCGTCGATGTCGCGCTCGCCGTTTTGCAGGCGTTCGGTCAGCGTGCCGACCAGTTCACGGTAGTATTGAGCAACCTTGTTCATCCTTTCGCCTCCGGGCTTAGTAACACCTTCTAATAATAGACGTTATTTCCGGCGTACTTTGCCAGCCGCCCCACAGAGTGTGTAAATTCCTGCAAGGATCGGCATCCCTCCTTTTGTGCGAAAGGCTGTTTTGAGGCGGGCGTTTGGGCTATGCTATGCGGATCTGAGACATCACATCTAATGCTACGCTTGTAGCTGTATTGAAAACAGGATCACTGGCTGCCATGCAAGAGCAATACCGCCCGGAAGAGATAGAATCAAAAGTCCAGCAACACTGGGACGAGAAGCGCACATTTGAAGTAACCGAAGACGAGAGCAAAGAGAAGTATTACTGCCTGTCGATGCTTCCCTATCCTTCTGGACGACTACACATGGGCCACGTCCGTAACTACACCATCGGCGACGTTATTGCCCGTTATCAGCGTATGCTGGGCAAAAACGTTCTGCAGCCGATTGGCTGGGATGCGTTCGGCCTGCCGGCTGAAGGCGCGGCGGTGAAAAACAAAACCGCTCCGGCCCCGTGGACGTACGACAACATCAATTACATGAAAAACCAGCTCAAAATGCTGGGCTTCGGTTACGACTGGAGCCGCGAGCTGGCGACCTGTACGCCGGAATACTATCGCTGGGAACAGCTGTTCTTCACCGAACTGTATAAAAAAGGCCTGGTGTACAAGAAAACCTCCGCAGTGAACTGGTGCCCGAACGACCAGACCGTGCTGGCGAACGAGCAGGTTATCGACGGCTGCTGCTGGCGCTGCGATACCAAAGTTGAGCGTAAAGAGATCCCGCAGTGGTTTATTAAAATCACCGCCTACGCTGAAGAGCTGTTAAACGATCTGGATACGCTGGACCACTGGCCGGACACCGTTAAAACCATGCAGCGTAACTGGATTGGCCGTTCCGAAGGCGTGGAAATCACCTTTGACGTGCAGGGCCATGACAGCAAGCTGACCGTCTACACCACCCGCCCGGATACCTTTATGGGCGCGACCTACCTGGCGGTAGCTGCGGGTCATCCGCTGGCGCAGGCGGCGGCGGAAAGCAATCCAGAACTGGCCACCTTCATCGACGAATGCCGCAACACCAAAGTGGCGGAAGCTGACATGGCGACGATGGAGAAAAAAGGCGTTGATACCGGCTTTAAAGCCATTCATCCGCTGACGGGCGAAGCGATCCCGGTATGGGCAGCAAACTTCGTGCTGATGGAGTACGGTACGGGCGCAGTGATGGCCGTTCCGGGCCACGATCAGCGTGACTATGAGTTTGCCAGCAAATACGGCCTGACCATCAAGCCGGTTATTCTGACGGCAGATGGCGCGGAGCCGGATCTGTCTGAACAGGCGCTGACGGAAAAAGGCACCCTGTTTAACTCCGGCGAATTCAACGGCCTGAGCTTTGAAGAGGGCTTTAACGCCATTGCTGACAAGCTGGCGGCGCTGGGCGTCGGCGAGCGTAAAGTGAACTACCGCCTGCGCGACTGGGGCGTTTCCCGTCAGCGTTACTGGGGCGCGCCGATCCCGATGGTGACCCTGGAAGACGGTACGGTGATCCCGACCCCTGCCGATCAGCTGCCGGTGATCCTGCCGGAAGATGTCGTCATGGACGGCATTACCAGCCCGATCAAGGCCGATCCGGAGTGGGCGAAAACTACCGTCAACGGTCAGCCTGCGCTGCGTGAAACCGATACCTTCGACACCTTTATGGAGTCCTCCTGGTATTACGCGCGTTACACCTGTCCACAGCACACCGACGGCATGCTGGATCCGAAAGCCGCCAACTACTGGCTGCCGGTGGACATTTACATTGGCGGTATTGAACACGCCATCATGCACCTGCTCTATTTCCGCTTCTTCCATAAACTGATGCGCGACGCGGGCATGGTTACCTCCAGCGAACCGGCGAAGCAGCTGCTGTGCCAGGGCATGGTGCTGGCAGACGCCTTCTACTATGTGGGTGCTAACGGCGAGCGTAACTGGGTGTCCCCCAAAGACGCCATCGTTGAGCGCGACGAGAAAGGCCGCATCGTGAAAGCGAAAGACGCCGACGGCCATGAGCTGGTGTATACCGGCATGAGCAAAATGTCCAAGTCGAAAAACAACGGTATCGACCCGCAGGAAATGGTTGAACGTTACGGCGCGGACACTGTGCGTCTGTTTATGATGTTCGCCTCACCGGCAGACATGACGCTGGAATGGCAGGAATCCGGCGTGGAAGGCGCGAACCGCTTCCTGAAACGCGTCTGGAAACTGGTGTATGAACATACCTCTCAGGGCGAGGTTGCCGCGCTGAACGTGGCGAGCCTGAGCGAAGATCAGAAAGCGCTGCGCCGTGATGTGCATAAAACCATCGCCAAAGTGACCGATGATATCGGTCGTCGTCAGACCTTTAACACCGCGATTGCGGCTATTATGGAACTGATGAATAAGCTGGCGAAAGCGCCGCAGGACGGCGAGCAGGATCGCGCGCTGATGCAGGAAGCGCTGCTGGCGGTAGTGCGTATGCTCAACCCGTTCACGCCGCACGCCTGCTTCACGCTGTGGCAGGAACTGCATGGCGAAGGCGATATCGACAACGCGCCATGGCCGCAGGCTGACGAAAACGCGATGGTGGAAGATTCCACCTTAGTGGTTGTGCAGGTGAACGGCAAAGTACGCGGTAAAATTACCGTGCCTGTCGATGCTACCGAACAACAGGTTCGCGAACGTGCGGGTCAGGAACATCTGGTCGCGAAATATCTTGAGGGCGTTACCGTGCGTAAAGTGATTTATGTCCCGGGCAAACTGCTCAATCTGGTCGTTGGCTAAGCGCGGGAGGAAGCGTGCGATATCTGGCAACAGTTTTACTATCACTGGCGGTGCTGGTCACCGCCGGGTGCGGCTGGCATTTACGGAATACCACCCAGGTTCCTGCCGAAATGAAAACCATCATTTTCGATTCCCGGGATCCAAATGGCCCGTTAAGCCGTGCGGTACGCACCCAGTTGCGCCTGAACGGTGTACAGGTGGTCGATAAAGACACCACTCGTCAGGATATACCATCGCTACGTCTGGGAAATGCCACGCTTACAAAAGATACTGCGTCCATTTTCCAGAACGGACGTACTGCGGAATATCAGATGGTCATGAACGTGTCGGCTGCAGTCCTGATACCTGGCCAGGGCATTTATCCTCTGGATACCAAAGTTTATCGTTCCTTCTTCGATAACCCGCAAAACGCGCTGGCAAAAGATGCAGAACAGACGATGATCATCCAGGAAATGTATGACAAAGCGGCGGAACAGCTGATCCGTCTGCTGCCAAGCGTGCAAACCGCAAGTAAGGATGCCGATGTGCCAGTGGCCACGCCTGATGTTGCGCCCAGCGCCCCAACATCATTAGGTAACTGATGCTGAAGCTGTACCCTGAACAACTCCGCGCGCAACTCAATGAAGAGCTGCGCGCGGCGTATCTGCTACTGGGTAATGATCCGCTGTTATTGCAGGAAAGTCAGGATCTGGTGCGCGCCGCGGCGATCGCGCAGGGTTTTGATGAGCATCACAGCGTGACCATTGATGCCAGCATCGACTGGTCCGCCCTCTTTTCACTGTGTCAGGCCATGAGCCTGTTTGCCAGCCGTCAGACGCTGTTATTACAGCTCCCTGACAACGGCCCGAATGCCGCCATCAATGAACAGCTCGCCACGCTGGTCAGCCTGCTGCACGACGATCTGCTGCTGATGGTACGGGGTAACAAACTCACCAAAGCGCAGGAAAATGCCGCCTGGTTTACCGCGCTGGCAGAGCGCTCCGTGATGGTCACCTGTCAGACGCCGGAACAGGCGCAGCTGCCCCGCTGGGTGGCGAACCGCGCAAAACAGAACAACCTTCAGCTTGATGAAGCGGCCAGCCAGTTGCTGTGCTATTGCTATGAAGGCAACCTGCTGGCGCTGGCGCAGGCGCTGGATCGGCTGGCGCTGCTGTGGCCGGACGGCAAGCTGACGCTCCCCCGCGTGGAGCAGGCCGTTAACGACGCGGCGCACTTTACCCCTTTTCACTGGGTGGATACGCTGCTCGCCGGGAAAAGCAAACGCGCGCTGCATATCCTGCAACAGCTGCGTCTTGAAGGCTGCGAGCCGGTGATCCTGCTGCGCACCCTGCAGCGGGAACTGCTGCTGCTGGTGACCTTAAAACGTCAGTCCGCCAGCACGCCGCTGCGCACGCTGTTTGATAAGCATCGCGTCTGGCAGAACCGCCGCGCGGTGACCAGCGAGGCGCTGAACCGGCTCAGTAACGAACAGTTACGTCATGCGGTACACCTGCTCTCCCGCACTGAATTAACGGTAAAGCAGGACTACGGGCAATCGGTATGGGCGGAGCTGGAAGGGCTTTCTCTGCTACTCTGTCATAAGGCACTGGCAGATATTTTTATTGATGGATGAGATGAATCAGTTACAGGCACTGTTTGGCGGCACTTTCGATCCGGTTCATTACGGGCACCTTAAACCCGTGGAAGCGCTGGCGAATCTGATCGGCCTGTCGCAGGTGATCATCATGCCCAATAACGTGCCGCCGCATCGTCCGCAGCCGGAAGCCAGTTCGCTACAACGTAAAACCATGATCCAGCGGGCAATTGCCGATAAACCGCTGTTCAGGCTGGATGAGCGGGAACTGCAACGCGATACGCCCTCATGGTCATCGCAAACTATTCAGGCATGGCGGGAAGAGCAAGGCCCGACCCGGCCGCTGGCCTTTATTATCGGCCAGGACTCTTTGCTCTCCTTCCCCACCTGGCACCGCTATGAAACCATTCTTGATCACTGTCATTTGCTGGTCTGCCGCCGTCCCGGTTATCCACAACAGATGAGTGACGAGGCCAGCCAGCAGTGGCTGGAGCAGCACCTCACCCACCGCATCGACGATCTGCACGCCCTGCCCGCCGGGAAGATTTTCCTTGCGGAAACGCCATGGCTGAATATCTCCGCCACGCTGATCCGCGAGCGACTGTCGCGCGGCGAAGCGTGCGACGATTTGCTACCGGAGAGCGTGCTTGATTACATCAAACAGCAGGGCCTGTATCGCTAAGCACCGCCTGCATCGCGGCGATCAAGCTGTCGTTCTCCGTAAGGCTGCGCACCGCCACCCGATAATAGCGTTCGTCCAGCCCCGGATAGTTACTGCAACTGCGGATCAAAATATGCTTCTCCAGCAGCGCCCGCTGTAAATCCAGCCCAGGCACCTCGCAGCGCAAAAACAGATAATTCGCCACCCCCGGCCACAGAGTCAGCCCTGTCAGCGCGCTCAGCTCCTGATACAGGCGTGGCCGTTCCCTGTTGATCCACTGCCAGGTGGCGCGCTGGTAATCCGTATCCTGCAACAGGATCTCCCCTGCCAGTGCGGCAAAGGCATTAATGGACCACGGCATCTGCCGCTGGCGTAAGCGCCCGACCGCCTGCGCATCGCTGTTAATCAGATAGCCGAGTCGCAGCCCCGGAATGGCATAGAATTTCGTCAAGGATCGCAGCACCCAGACGTGCGGGTTCGCCGCAAGATAAGGAATAAATCCGCAGTGGCCTTCGATAAAATCGATAAAGGCTTCATCGAGGATCAGCGCGATCCCAAGCGCCCGGCAGCGCGCGGCAATGGCCAGCAGCAAGCTTTCATCGGGCAGTAAGCCGGTCGGATTATTGGGCGTACAGAGAAACAGGCAGTCGAGATCGGCGGTCAGCGCATCCAGAATGTCCCCGGTGAGCTGCCATCCTGCGTCTTCACGCAGCGCGAAATCTTCTATGGCACACCCGGCCCGCTTAAGCGCGCGGCGGTACTCCGCAAAACCCGGCGTCACCAGCATTGCCCGGCGCGGCGCAAGGCCATCGACCAGGGTAAAAATCGCTTCCGTTTCGCCGTTGCCCGCCAGCAGCCAGGAGGCAGGCAGTTGATGATGCGCGGCAAGGGCCTGATGCAGATGCTGATACTCCGCATCCGGGTAACGTTCGGCAAGGCGCAGATTATCCACCAGCGCCTGGCGCAGCGTATCGGGCATCCCGGCAGGATTAATATTGGCGCTGAAATCCAGCAGGCAATCAGGCGCGATCCCCAGCATGTCCGCCGCCTCGCGGATATTACCGCCGTGGGCGCTGTGAAACAAAGCCATCGGTGAACTCCTGTTAAAGCGGCTATCGGAGCGAAAAAACCGCGCCCGCTCAGCGCGCAATGGTAGACTTTATGCAGAAAATATCCGGAGGATAGCGTATGCGATTATGGCTTGTACGTCATGGAGAAACCGAAGCAAACGTCGCCGGGCTGTACAGCGGCCATGCGCCGACGTCACTGACGCTGCGCGGCATTGCCCAGGCAACGACGCTGCATTCGCTGCTGCGGGAGGTGCCTTTCGATCAGGTGCTGTGCAGCGCCCTGGAACGCGCGCAGCATACCGCCCGGCTGGTGCTGAACGACCGTAATATTCCAGTGCACACCACGCCCCTGCTCAATGAGATGTTTTTTGGCGACTGGGAACTGCGCCATCATCGCGATTTAAAACAGGAAGACGCAGATAATTACGCAGCCTGGTGTCTCGACTGGCAGAACGCCGTGCCGACTAACGGCGAAGGGTTTCAGGATTTTTCACAGCGCGTGCAACAATTTATTGCCGGGCTGCGTGACTGGCAGCACCACGATAACGTGCTGATTGTCAGCCATCAGGGGGTGATCAGTCTGCTGATCGCCACGCTGCTTAACATGCCTGCTGCCTCGTTGTGGCATTTTCGCGTCGAACAGGGAGCGTGGAGCGCCATCGATTTCCACAAGAATTTTGCCACCCTGAGCGTACTGAACAGCCGCGCGGTCTGGCAGCCGGACGCCGGATAATCGTCCTGCGCGTCATTACATGATTGACACGCCCGGCAAGGCTGTTATCCTCCGCTGCCGGACTTGCCCCGCCATGCAAAGTCTTTAAGAAATTGTTTTACAAAAATGGCGATGCAATCTCCTGCCGCGGGTGGGATGATAGCCCACTTTCAAAAATCTTACTGGCGGCATGTGTCCCGCCAGAATGACAGTTCAGTTATACTGTCATACCTTCATTAATGACTATATGTACGCTCCCAGGGGGAACACTTGCAGGGTAAAGCACTCCAGGATTTTGTTATCGACAAAATTGATGACCTGAAAGGTCAGGACATCGTTAAAATTGACGTTCAGGGTAAGTCCAGCATCACTGATTGCATGATTATTTGCACCGGCACCTCCACCCGCCATGTGATGTCGATTGCCGACCATGTGGTGCAGGAGTCACGCGCGGCGGGCATGATGCCGCTTGGCGTGGAAGGCGAAAACGTCGCCGACTGGGTGGTGGTCGATTTAGGCGAAGTAATTGTTCACGTTATGCAGGCAGAGAGCCGTGCGCTGTACGAGCTGGAAAAACTCTGGGGTTAATGCGTGAAGCTGCAACTGGTCGCCGTCGGCACCAAAATGCCGGACTGGGTACAAACCGGCTTTACTGAATATCTGCGTCGTTTTCCGAAGGACATGCCGTTCGAGCTGGTAGAAATTCCCGCCGGAAAACGCGGTAAGAACGCCGATATCAAACGCATTCTCGATAAAGAGGGTGAGTTAATGCTGGCTGCGGCTGGCAAAAACCGCATTGTCACCCTCGATATTCCGGGCAAACCCTGGGATACGCCGCAGCTGGCTCATGAACTGGAACGCTGGAAGCAGGACGGACGCGACGTCAGCCTGCTGATCGGCGGGCCGGAAGGGTTATCCCCTGCCTGTAAAGCGGCAGCTGAACAAAGTTGGTCTCTCTCTGCACTGACGCTACCCCACCCGCTGGTTCGGGTACTGGTGGCGGAAAGCCTCTATCGTGCATGGAGCATTACTACCAACCATCCTTATCACCGAGAGTAATGAGACCAGGTAGATTACGCAGCGGATGAAATTACAGAATTCTTTTCGCGACTATACGGCTGAGTCCGCGCTGTTTGTGCGCCGGGCTGTGGTCGCCTTTACGGGGATTTTGCTGCTTTCTGGTGTCCTGATCGCCAACCTTTATAATCTGCAAATTCTCCGGCATACCGACTACCAGACGCGCTCGAACGAAAACCGCATCAAACTGGTGCCCATCGCCCCCAGTCGCGGCATTATTTACGATCGTAACGGCATCCCCCTGGCGCTGAACCGCACCATTTATCAGGTGGAGATGATGCCGGAAAAAGTCGATAACGTGCAGCAGACGCTGGATGCGCTGCGTGGCGTGGTCGATTTGACTGATGACGACATCGCCAACTTTAAAAAAGAGCGCGCCCGCTCGCACCGCTTCACCTCGATTCCCGTGAAATCTAACCTGACAGAAGTGCAGGTCGCGCGCTTTGCCGTTAACCAGTACCGTTTCCCTGGCGTGGAAGTCAAAGGCTATAAACGCCGCTTTTATCCGTATGGCTCCGCCCTGACCCACGTGCTTGGCTATGTTTCCAAAATCAACGATAACGATGTGAAGCGCCTCGATAAAGAGGGCAAGCTGGCCAACTACGCCGCCACTCATGATATCGGTAAACAGGGAATCGAACGTTATTACGAAGACGTCCTGCACGGGCAGACCGGCTATGAAGAGGTGGAAGTTAACAACCGTGGCCGGGTGATCCGTCAGCTGAAAGAAGTGCCGCCGCAGGCCGGTCATGACATTACCCTGACGCTGGATCTGAAGCTACAGAGCTATATCGAAACCCTGCTGGCGGGCAGCCGCGCGGCGGTGGTGGTGACCGATCCGCGCACCGGCGGCATTCTGGCGATGGTATCCATGCCAAGCTATAACCCGAACCTGTTTGTCGACGGCATCTCCAGCAAAGATTACAGCGCCCTGCTTAACGATCCGAACACGCCGCTGGTTAACCGCGCGACCCAGGGCGTCTATCCCCCGGCGTCAACGGTGAAGCCTTACGTCGCGGTATCAGCCTTAAGCACGGGGGTGATCACCCGCAATACCAGCCTGTTTGACCCAGGCTGGTGGCAGCTGCCGGGCTCCGAGAAGCGTTATCGCGACTGGAAAAAATGGGGACACGGGCATCTGAACATCACCAAGTCCCTGGAAGAGTCGGCGGATACCTTCTTCTATCAGGTCGCCTACGATATGGGGATTGACCGCCTTTCCGAATGGATGAGCAAGTTCGGCTACGGCAAATACACCGGCATTGATCTGGCGGAAGAGCGCTCCGGCAACATGCCAACCCGCGAATGGAAGCTTAAGCGCTTCAAAAAACCCTGGTATCAGGGTGACACCATTCCGGTGGGTATCGGCCAGGGTTACTGGACGGCAACGCCGGTCCAGATGAACAAGGCCATGATGATTTTGATTAACGACGGCGTGGTTAAAGTGCCGCATCTGTTAATGAGCACGCTGGAAAATGGTCAGCAGATCCCGTGGAAACAGCCGGAACAGCCGCCGGTAGGCGATATTCATTCCGGTTACTGGGAAATCGCCAAAGACGGTATGTATGGCGTGGCTAACCGCGCAAACGGCACCGGGCATAAGTATTTTGCCGATGCGCCTTACAAAGTGGCGGCCAAATCCGGTACCGCGCAGGTCTTTGGCCTGAAGGCCAACGAAACCTATAACGCGCACAAGATCGCTGAACGTCTGCGTGACCATAAACTGATGACGGCCTTTGCGCCGTACGATAAACCCCAGGTCGCGGTGGCGATTATTCTGGAGAACGGCGGCGCTGGCCCTGCGGTCGGTACCATCATGCGCCAGATCCTCGACCACATTATGCTGGGCGATAACAATACCGATTTGCCTGCGGAAAATCCGGCAACCGCGGCAGCAGAGGACCAATGATCATGACGGATAATCCGAACAAAAAATCGTTCTGGGATAAAATCCATATCGACCCGACGCTACTGCTGATTATCCTGGCTCTGCTGACCTATAGCGCGCTGGTGATCTGGAGCGCCAGCGGCCAGGATATTGGCATGACCGAGCGCAAGATCGGGCAGATCGCCATGGGACTGGTGGTGATGGTGGTGATGGCGCAAATCCCGCCGCGCGTCTACGAAGGCTGGGCGCCCTATCTGTATATCATCTGCGTTATTTTATTGGTGGCGGTGGACGCCTTCGGCGCGATCTCAAAAGGCGCGCAGCGCTGGCTTGATCTGGGCATTGTGCGTTTCCAGCCCTCCGAGATCGCCAAGATCGCCGTGCCGCTGATGGTGGCGCGCTTTATTAACCGCGACGTCTGCCCACCCTCGCTGAAAAATACCGCTATTGCGCTGGTGCTGATCTTTATGCCAACGCTGCTGGTGGCGGCGCAGCCGGATCTGGGTACGTCGATTCTGGTCGCGCTTTCCGGTCTGTTCGTACTGTTTTTATCCGGCCTGAGCTGGCGTCTGATCGGCATTGCGGCGATCCTGCTGGCGGCCTTTATCCCGATCCTGTGGTTCTTCCTGATGCATGATTATCAGCGACAGCGCGTGATGATGTTGCTCGATCCGGAAACCGATCCGCTGGGCGCGGGCTATCATATTATTCAGTCGAAAATTGCCATTGGCTCCGGCGGGCTGCGCGGTAAAGGGTGGTTGCATGGTACCCAGTCGCAGCTGGAATTCCTGCCCGAACGGCACACTGACTTTATCTTTGCGGTAGTGGCGGAAGAGCTGGGTCTGGTGGGCTTCCTGGTGCTGCTGGCGCTCTATTTGCTGCTGATTATTCGTGGGCTGTATATTGCCGCCCGCGCGCAGACCACCTTTGGTCGTGTGATGGCCGGTGGCTTAATGCTGATTTTGTTTGTTTATGTCTTCGTAAATATTGGTATGGTGAGCGGTATTCTGCCGGTGGTAGGGGTTCCTCTGCCGCTGGTCAGTTATGGAGGCTCCGCTCTCATCGTACTCATGGCCGGGTTTGGTATTGTGATGTCTATTCATACCCACCGGAAAATGTTGTCAAAAAGCGTATAAGAGGTGCGCAATGCGTAAGCAATGGCTTGCAGTCTGCATAGCAGCAGGATTACTGGCAGCATGTACAAGTGACACTCAACAACAGCCCGCCCCGGTTGCGCCGCAGCCTGCGGTATGTAACGGCCCGGTTGTTGAAATTGGCGGGGCTGAGCCGCGCTACGAGTCACTTAACCCTGCCGTGAATCAGGATTACGAACGCGATGGCAAGCGTTATAAAATCGTCCAGGATCCGTCGCGCTTCAGCCAGGCGGGTCTGGCGGCCATTTATGATGCCGAACCCGGCAGCAATCTGACCGCCTCCGGCGAAGCCTTCGATCCCATGCAGCTCACCGCCGCGCACCCGACGCTGCCGGTACCGAGCTATGCGCGGATCACCAACCTGGCGAACGGCCGTATGATCGTGGTGCGTATTAACGATCGCGGGCCTTATGGTAACGATCGCGTGATTTCCCTGTCGCGTGCCGCCGCGGATCGTCTGAACAACTCCAACAATACCAAAGTGCGCATCGATCCGATTATCGTGGCGCAGGATGGCACGCTGTCAGGGCCTGGCACCGCCTGTACGACGGTGGCGAAACAGACTTACGCCCTGCCCGCCCGTCCGGATCTGACCGGCGGCATGGGCAGCGCCTCCAGCCTCCCGCAGCCTGAGCAGACACAGGCTGACGTGCAGCCGATCAGCAACGATACGCTGAAAAGCGAAAACACACTGGGCGCACCGGTCAGCAGCGGCGGATTCCTCGGCGCGCCGACCACCCTTGCAAGCGGCGTGCTGGAAGGTAACGAACCGCCTGCCGCTCAGCCACAGCCTGTCGTGGCTACCCCGGCGCCTGCCGCCGCACCGGTTACGCCTGCCGCGCCAGTCACCGCGCCCGGCTCCGTGCAGGGTAGCGTTGCAGCGCCAGCCGCCGCAGGTGCTGCCAGCGGCTATGTCGTGCAGGTGGGCGCGGTCAGCGATCAGACTCGCGCGCAGCAGTATCAGCAGCGTCTGGCACAGCAATTTTCCGTGCCGGGTCGGGTGGTACAAAACGGCGCGGTCTGGCGTATTCAGTTAGGGCCGTTTAGCAGCAAGGCTGACGCCAGCGCGTTACAGTCACGTCTGCAGAGCGAAGCTCAGCTGCAATCCTTTATTGCCAGCGCGCAGTAAATACCAACAGGGCATCTTACTTTGTCAATTTGTGTAAGTTTCATTCACAAATCATGCGGAAAGTCAGATGCCTGCCCTTATAGCTTTTGCTATAGTAAGGCACTTTTTTTCACTCCATCACGGATGTCGTTGTTCTGACCATGAAGACCACTTTTTCCGTTCGTTTCGTGAAGCGCCTCGCGCTCACCACCGCGCTGACAGCCGCAACCCTGTCTGCTGCCCATGCCGATGACCTGAACATCAAAACCATGATCCCCGGCGTGCCGCAGATCGATGCCGAGTCTTACATCCTGATTGATTACAACTCCGGTAAAGTGCTGGCGGAGCAGAATGCCGACGCTCGCCGCGATCCGGCCAGCCTGACCAAAATGATGACCAGCTACGTCATCGGTCAGGCCATGAAAGCAGGCAAGTTCAAGGAAACGGACCTGGTAACCATCAATAACGATGCCTGGGCAACCGGCAACCCGGTGTTCAAAGGCTCTTCGCTGATGTTCCTGAAACCAGGCATGCAGGTGCCGGTATCCCAGCTGATCCGTGGTATCAACCTGCAATCCGGTAACGACGCCTGCGTGGCGATGGCCGATTTTGCCGCGGGCAGCCAGGACGCTTTTGTCGGCCTGATGAACAGCTACGTTAACGCGCTGGGCCTGAAAAACTCCCATTTCCAGACCGTTCACGGCCTGGACGCTGAAGGTCAGTACAGCTCCGCCCGCGATATGGCGCTGATTGGCCAGGCGCTGATCCGCGATGTGCCAAACGAATACTCTATTTATAAAGAGAAAGAGTTCACCTTTAACGGCATCCGCCAGACCAACCGCAACGGTTTGCTGTGGGACAACAGCCTGAATGTTGACGGTATTAAAACCGGTCATACCGATAAAGCAGGCTATAACCTGGTGGCTTCGGCAACCGAAGGCCAGATGCGTCTGATTTCCGCCGTGATGGGCGGGCGCACCTTTAAAGGCCGTGAAACCGAAAGCAAAAAACTGCTGACCTGGGGCTTCCGTTTCTTTGAAACTGTTAACCCGATCAAAGCAGGTAAAGAGTTTGCTTCTGAACCCGCCTGGTTTGGCGACAGCGATCGCGCCTCCCTCGGCGTGGATAAAGATGTTTATCTGACCATTCCGCGCGGCCGCATGAAAGATCTGAAGGCCAGCTATGTGCTGACCAGCACGGAGCTGCACGCGCCGCTGCAAAAAAATCAGGTAGTGGGCACCATTAACTTCCAGCTTGATGGCAAAACCATTGAACAGCGTCCGCTGGTGGTGTTGCAGGAAATTCCGGAAGGCAATTTCTTTGGCAAAATCATTGATTATATCAAGCTGATGTTCCACCACTGGTTTGGTTAAAAATTCAGCACTTGAAAGTCTGAATTTCATCCCCATATACTATGCATCAATAAAACTCCCGCCCTGTGGCGGGAGTTGTTCTTTTTTGTAACGCCGGAGCTGACATGAAAACCAAACTTAACGAACTGCTTGAATTCCCGACTCCCTTTACTTACAAAGTAATGGGTCAGGCGAAACCGGAGCTGGTTGATCAGGTGGTGGAAGTGGTACAGCGCCATGCGCCTGGTGACTACTCTCCGCAGGTAAAACCGAGCAGCAAAGGCAATTACCACTCGGTCTCTATCACTATCACCGCGACGCATATTGAGCAGGTTGAAACCCTGTACGAAGAGCTCGGCAATATCGACATCGTGCGTATGGTACTGTAATTAACAGGCGTGTTACCTGGGCATCTCAGGTAACACGTCATTATGATATACTCCTGCCACCCTTCCCTCTCTCCGGAGATGCTGTTTTGCTTCAGGATACGATCCTTATCCGTCACCTTGGTTTACAGCCTTACGAGCCCGTCTCCCTGGCAATGCATGAATTCACCGATACCCGCGACGACGCCACGCCTGATGAAATCTGGCTGGTGGAACATCATCCTGTGTTTACCCAGGGCCAGGCCGGAAAAGCCGAACATGTGCTGATGCCAGGGGATATTCCCGTGATCCAGAGCGACCGTGGCGGCCAGGTAACCTATCACGGACCGGGTCAGCAGGTGATGTACGTGCTGTTAAACCTGAAACGCCGTAAGCTGGGCGTACGCGAACTGGTCACCCTGCTGGAACAAACCGTGGTGAACACGCTGGCGGAGTCAGATATTGAAGCTTATCCCCGCGCGGATGCGCCTGGCGTCTATGTGAGCGGCAAGAAAATCTGTTCGCTGGGACTGCGCATTCGCAAAGGCTGTTCTTTTCACGGCCTGGCGTTAAATATCGCCATGGATCTTGCTCCTTTCCAGCGCATTAATCCCTGCGGTTATGCAGGAATGGAAATGGCGCAAATGAGCCAGTGGGTTGTTGACGCCAGCACCGATAAAACCGGCCCGCGATTAGTCGCTAATTTCCTAAATTTACTTAATAATCCCCCGCATCAACATATTAGCGTCTAATATATTATTCATGCTGACGATTTCATCTGGGGTCAGCAGGAAAATCAAAGCGCAGGGCAATCACTCCTGGTGATTGCCTGTCCTGCGCGCTAATAATCATCACACTTATTTGTAATGCATTATTCATCGCATGAATAAATTCGGAGTTTACGCGTGGATTATAATGACCCGTCGGAAAATCGAATAACAGAACGTCCCGAGGACGCAAAACCGCAGATCTTCCGTACATTGCGCAATATCGATCTTAATTTATTGACGATTTTCGAAGCCGTTTACGTGCATAAAGGCATTGTGAATGCGGCAAAAGTGCTTAATCTCACTCCGTCAGCCATCAGCCAGTCCATTCAGAAACTCCGTACTATCTTTCCCGATCCGCTGTTTATCCGTAAGGGCCAGGGCGTGACGCCAACGGCCTATGCGACGCATTTGCACGAATATATCAGCCTGGGACTGGAGTCTATTCTGGGGGCGCTGGATCTCACCGGTAGCTATGATAAACAGCGCACCATTACGCTGGGCACGCCGCCCTCGCTTGGCGCGCTGGTTATTCCGACCATTTATCAGGCTATCAAAGCACAGTCGCCGCATTTGCTGCTGCGCAATATTCCCATTAACGACGGGGAAAGCCAGCTCAGTCAGTTTCAGACTGATTTAATTATCGATACGCATCTGCCGAGCACCCGCGCGCTTAATCAGCATGTGCTCTATTCTGACCGTCTGGTGCTAATGTGCCGAAAAGATCATCCTTGCCTGCAACAGCCCATTACTGAAGAGGCGCTGCGCCAGTATGAGCACACGATGTTGATGCTGGAAGGACAGCACCTGAGCGTATTACGTCAGCGCATACAGGAACTCTTCCCTGAGCGTCAGGTGAGCTTTAGCAGTTACAATATGTTCACCATTGCAGCACTGATCGGCAACAGTGACCTGTTGGGGCTGATGCCCTTCCGTTTATTTACCCTGTTTAGCGCCTGCTGGCCGTTACAGGAGATTGAATTCCCGGCGGTCAGCAATGAGCAGATTGAAATTTCTCTGTATTACAACAAGTTGAGTATGCGCGATCCGGTACTGGAAAACGTCATCAATGTAATATCCCGTGCATTCTGACGGGAGAGTTTGCCTGACATAACGGCGGCGTGCCCTGGCAGTAAAGGCACAAATCAACAACTATTTTACAATTTGCCGGGCCGTCAGGCTGCTTTATCACCCTTTTCAATGGTATACTGCGGCGCAGCTAATTCAAAAATAGTTGATAAATACAACATTCCCTTGAATTGAAAAGCTTTCCTTCGTTATTCGCAACTGGAACACGCACGCTATGAGTAAACCCATTGTGATGGAACGCGGTGTTAAATACCGCGACGCCGATAAGATGGCTCTTATCCCGGTCAAAAACGTGGTAACAGAGCGTGAAGCCCTGTTAAGAAAACCGGAGTGGATGAAAATCAAACTCCCGGCAGACTCCACCCGTATCCAGGGTATCAAAGCGGCTATGCGCAAAAACGGCCTGCACTCTGTTTGCGAAGAGGCGTCATGCCCGAACCTTGCGGAGTGTTTCAACCACGGCACCGCCACCTTTATGATCCTCGGCGCGATTTGTACCCGCCGTTGCCCGTTCTGTGACGTTGCTCATGGTCGTCCGGTCGCGCCTGATGCGAATGAACCGAATAAACTGGCGCAAACCATCGCTGACATGGCGCTGCGCTATGTGGTGATCACCTCCGTGGATCGCGACGATCTGCGTGACGGCGGCGCACAGCACTTTGCTGATTGTATCACCGCCATCCGCGAGAAAAGCCCGACCATCAAAATCGAGACGCTGGTTCCCGATTTCCGTGGTCGTATGGATCGCGCGCTGGACATCCTGAACGCCACGCCGCCGGATGTGTTTAACCACAACCTGGAAAACGTGCCGCGCGTCTACCGTCAGGTACGCCCTGGCGCGGACTATAACTGGTCGCTGAAGCTGCTGGAGCGTTTTAAAGAAGCGCACCCGGAGATCCCGACCAAATCCGGTCTGATGGTCGGCCTGGGTGAAACCAACGCCGAAATCATCGAAGTGATGCGCGATCTGCGTCGCCACGGTGTCACCATGTTGACGCTGGGTCAGTACTTGCAGCCAAGCCGCCATCACCTGCCGGTACAGCGCTACGTCAGCCCGGACGAATTTGATGAGATGAAAGCCGAAGCGCTGGCGATGGGCTTTACCCATGCCGCCTGCGGCCCGTTTGTGCGTTCGTCCTATCACGCCGACATGCAGGCGAAAGGTCTGGAAGTAAAATAAGCACGACATATTTACTTACAGATGCGCATAAAAAAACCGGCCTGATAAGCCGGTTTTTTTGCAAGCCTGGGGCATTGCTATCACTCTTTGTGAGTGAGTTTCTCTGCGGCGATGTCACCGTCTACGGTTTTCTTCGCGCTGCTGTCATCGTCGTTCATGGCTTTCTTAAAGCCTTTGATGGCTGCGCCAAGGTCACCGCCGAGCGTACGTAACTTTTTGGTACCAAACAGCAGCACAACCAGAGCGGCTACCACCAGCAGTTTGGTAATACTAATCTCACCCATAAATACCTTCTTTCATAAAACAGGCTGCGAAATGCGCCCTAAAACCTGACGTTATTAACGGTCATATGACGCGCGCACACAATAGCAATCTGTAACAAGGTGAATCAAGTGTTGTTTAAAAAAACATCACAATAATTGCGGTGGCGCAAAGCGACGGTTTTTAAGCACCGGCAGCTTTTCGCGCGTCTGCATTATACGCTCTCGCGTTAGCTCTGCAAAAATCAGCTGCGGATCTTCAGCGGCGGCCGCCAGCGTCACACCCTGTGGATCGATAATCCGGCTCTGTCCGATGTTGCGATTACCGCACTCCCCGGCGGCGATCAGATAACAGGTGGTGTCGAGCGCACGGGCCGCCAGCAGCGTAGCCCAGTGCTGCTCTTTCAGCGGGCCGCGCACCCAGGCGGCGGGTAACACCAGCAGATCCGCGCCCCCTAATGCCAGCGACAGCGCCAGCTCCGGAAAACGCAGATCGTAACAGGTCATCAGCCCGACATTCATGCCATCAATCTCAATCAGCGGGGCAATATTATCTCCCGCGTCCACCTGTGCGGATTCCAGCATACTGAAGGCGTCGTAGAGATGCAGCTTGGCGTAATGGGCGATAATCTCGCCGCCGCGGATCGCCACCAGCGTATTGACCGCCCTGCCCGCCGTGGAAGGCACATGCAGGGTCAGCACCGTGGTCATAGTATTGCCGTGGCTTGCCTGCAACAGGCGCGTGATAAAGCCGCCATCCAGCGGCTGCGCCGATTTCACCGACAGCGTCGGGTCGTCATCCCGGCGCGCGAGTAAGGCTTCCGGCAGCACCAGTAAAGCGGCCTGCTGCGCGACCGCCTGTGCCATGAGGTCGGCACAGATCTGCGCATTGGTTTCCCAGTACGGCGTCACCGCAAATTGTCCCGCTGCCACCCGCATCGTCACTCCTCAGCTTTTTGCGATAGTCATATTATTCTGACAGCATTACACTCATTCCTCTGACAAATCAAATAGCAGGACATAGCGGTGGGACAACTTCTTTTGGCGGTATTTATTGGCGGCGGAACCGGAAGTGTACTGCGCTGGTTTTTGAGTCTGCGCTTAAATCCTGCTCATCAGGCTATCCCTGTGGGGACGCTGACGGCGAACCTTATTGGCGCATTTATTATCGGTATGGGGCTGGCCTGGTTTAACCGGATGACGCATATCGATCCGCTATGGAAGCTACTTATCACTACCGGCTTTTGCGGCGGACTGACCACCTTTTCCACCTTCTCAGCGGAGGTCGTCTTTTTATTACAGGACGGGCGTTTTGGCTGGGCGATGCTGAACGTGGCGCTGAATCTTTTCGGCTCTTTTGCCATGACCGCGCTGGCGTTCTGGATTTTTTCCACCGTCAATGCGCAGTAACCGCTGCGCTCAGCGCAAAAAAAACCCGCTTCTCAGCGGGTTTTTGAATTCTGTCTTATCGCTAACTTAGATAGGCATTACGTTAGCAGCAGAAGGGCCTTTGGCACCGTTAGTGATTTCAAACTCTACGCGCTGACCTTCAGCGAGGGTTTTGAAACCATTGCTCTGGATTGCAGAGAAGTGTACGAACACATCTTTGCTGCCATCTTCCGGAGTAATGAAACCGAATCCTTTGGACTCATTAAACCACTTAACGTTACCTTTAATCTTAGACATCTAAATTACCTTTACATGAAAATACGACACAAATGCTGTGTCGGGTATCAGTACAACAATTGTTATGGGTTTTGTCCAGTCGATATTTACGAAAAAGTGATTAATGTCGCGAACTTTTTTGCTCCTGCGGGGTTATCGCCTTTCAGGTCACGCACAGAGAATGCTCTTCTTTTTACTGGTAAAAATACCGCCGTTAAAACTGAAAACGCATCCAGGCAAAGTAGACATTACCGTTATTATAGGTTCCTGGAATGTAAGTCATCTGGAAGGTCGCCGGACCATAACCCACCGAAGCCAGGGGTAATACTAACGGCACGGGGATATACTTCCAGTTATCGCGGGCGGTAACCCCGGCCGTAAAGCCCAGGCCCATATGGAAGTTATCATCCGCCAGCGGACGCCAGGTTTTCTCCCAGCCATAGCCGCCGATGGGTTCCCATTTGTTATAAGAATCTTTAAACGCCATCAGATAAAGGCCGTGCCAGTTACCTTTATCATCCCAGCGCGACTGGCCAAAACCAGCCCCCCATGGGCGTTCATTATAACGGTCGGTTTTCTCTTTATCGTAAGCGAAACGGGCATGCCAGGTGATAGCCGGAACGTATAAATCATAATGTTCCGGCTCCTGCCACGTCTGCCCGACATTATCACTGAAGGTGTTCAGCCAGGCTTTTACTGACGTGGCTGCGCTTACAGGGTGGGTCAAAATTAACAATACCAGCAGATAAAATTTGTTCAGACAGGACACTAGCTCTTTACCATGGTTACTCATCAATCGTGATGGTGGCATAATTTATCTGAATGGATCCTTAACGAAATGGGGATGGTCTGAAAGCCAGCAGCTAACGCCCTTGCCTTACCTTTCTGCAGCATGTCCGGTAACCGTAAGAAAGAAGCGACGCAACCCATCCGTTTATTGATTTTAATCAGCTACGTTCGCCCGTTATTTGGGCACATTGCGTCTTTGTTTTTTCACTCACTTATTCTTTCACGGAATGCTTTAGCGCAATTCTGTCTCTTTGGGGAAACCATGTTAACGTTTATTGAACTGCTTATCGGGGTCGTGGTGATCGTGGGCGTCGCGCGCTACATCATCAAAGGCTATTCCGCGACGGGCGTGCTCTTTGTGGGCGGTCTGACGCTGTTAATCATCAGCGCCCTGATGGGTCATAAGGTACTGCCCGCCAGCGCCACCAGCACCGGCTATAATGTCACCGACATCGTCGAATACATAAAAATTCTGCTGATGAGCCGTGGCGGCGACCTCGGTATGATGATCATGATGCTGTGTGGCTTCGCGGCTTACATGACGCATATCGGCGCCAACGACATGGTGGTCAAGCTGGCGTCCAAACCGCTGCGTTATATTAACTCTCCCTATGTGCTGATGATTGCCGCTTATTTCGTGGCCTGTCTGATGTCACTGGCGGTTTCCTCCGCGACCGGCCTTGGCGTATTGCTAATGGCCACCCTGTTCCCGGTCATGGTTAACGTAGGCATCAGCCGCGGCGCAGCGGCGGCAATCTGCGCCTCGCCGGCTGCCATCATTCTGTCGCCGACCTCCGGCGATGTGGTGCTGGCCGCGAAAGCCGCAGAGATGCCGCTGATTGATTTCGCCTTTAAAACCACGCTGCCCATCTCCATTGCGGCCATTATCTGCATGGCGATCGCGCACTTTTTCTGGCAGCGCTATCTGGATAAAAAAGAGAACATCACCCCGGAAATGCTGGATGTGAACGACATCGTCACCTCAGCGCCGTCGTTCTATGCCATTCTGCCGTTCACGCCCATTGTCGGCGTACTGATTTTTGACGGTAAGTGGGGCCCGGAACTGCACATCATCACCATTCTGGTGATCTGTATGCTGCTGGCCGCCATCCTGGAGTTCCTGCGCGGCTTTAACACGCAAAAAGTGTTCTCTGGCCTCGAAGTGGCGTACCGCGGTATGGCCGACGCCTTTGCGGGCGTGGTGATCCTGCTGGTGGCGGCCGGCGTCTTCGCCCAGGGCCTGAGCACCATTGGTTTCATCCAGAGCCTGATTTCCATCGCCACCTCTTTCGGTTCCGCGAGCATTATTTTGATGCTGGTGCTGGTGATCCTCACCATGCTGGCCGCCATGACCACCGGCTCCGGTAACGCGCCTTTTTATGCCTTTGTGGAGATGATCCCCAAACTGGCCCACGAAGCGGGCATTAACCCGGCCTATCTGTCGATCCCGATGCTACAGGCGTCTAACCTTGGTCGCACCATTTCACCGGTTTCCGGCGTGGTGGTAGCAGTGGCCGGGATGGCAAAAATTTCGCCGTTCGAAGTGGTAAAACGCACCTCTGTTCCCGTTGTAGTGGGTCTGATTGTGGTGATCGTCGCCACTGAAATCCTGGTGCCGGGCATCGCTGGTTAAGCCTCGCATTAGCCAGGGGCGCAGTGTCATAAAGACGCTGCGCCCTTTTTGTTTGTGTCTCTCCTTTAGCCTCCTTCGCGACCTGCGTCACATTTCCCCTTCACCGCATTAAAAATCCAGTCAATGCATTATTTATCCGGTAACCCGTCCGCTAAACCCTCACCATAATCCCCTCAGTCCCACTCATATCAGGAGTTCATCATGACCAAAAAACTTATCGCGCTCTGCGCCTGCCCTATGGGCCTTGCCCACACTTTTATGGCCGCCCAGGCGCTGGAAGACGCCGCAAAAGCCGCAGGCTACGAGGTAAAAATCGAAACTCAGGGCGCGGACGGGATCCAGAACCGCCTGACCGCGCAGGACATCGCCGAGGCGACGATCATCATTCACGCCATCGCCATTACGCCGGAAGATAACGAGCGCTTTGAATCCCGCGACGTGTACGAAATTACGCTTCAGGACGCCATCAAAAATGCCGCCGGAACGCTGAAAGAAATTGAAGACATGATCGCCGCAGAACACTAATCCCTGGTAAGAGGATCAGCACATGGCCATTAAAAAACGCAGCGCAACCGTGGTCGCCAGTCCTTCAGGGGTAGCGGCGACGGTCAACAACACTGTGGCCACCCGTCGTCGCTTTTGGGGTGAGTTACCGCAACATATTATGTCCGGCATTTCACGCATGGTGCCGACGCTCATCATGGGCGGCGTTATCCTCGCGTTTTCACAGCTTATCGCTTACAGCTGGCTGGATATTCCCGCCGATACCGGCATCATGGACGCCCTGAATTCCGGGCAATTCACCGGCTTTAATTTATCGCTGCTGAAGTTCGCCTGGCTGTCGCAGTCGTTCGGCGGCGTGCTGTTTGGCTTTGCCATTCCGATGTTCGCCGCCTTTGTCGCCAACTCCATCGGCGGCAAACTGGCGTTTCCGGCGGGATTTATTGGCGGGCTGATGTCCACTCAGCCCACGCAGTTGCTGAGCTTTGACCCGGCCGCGCTGCAATGGGTTACCACCGCGCCGGTGCCGTCGACCTTTATCGGCGCGCTGATCATCTCTGTTGCCGCCGGTTATCTGGTGAAGTGGATGAATCAGACGTTCCGCATGCCCGATTATCTGCTGGCGTTTAAAACTACCTTCCTGATACCGATCCTGTCGGCGATTTTTGTTATGCTGGCGATGTACTACGTGATCACGCCCTTTGGCGGCTGGATCAACGGCGGCATCCGCACCCTGCTGACCGCCGCCGGAGAAAAAGGCGCGCTGATGTATGCCGTCGGCATCTCCGCCACGACGGCCATCGACCTGGGCGGGCCGATCAATAAAGCCGCCGGTTTTGTCGCCTTCAGCTTTACCACGGATCACGTCCTGCCGGTCACCGCCCGATCTATCGCCATTGTCATTCCGTCGATTGGCCTTGGCCTTGCCACCCTGCTTGATCGCCGTCTGACCGGCAAACGCCTGTTCAGCGCCCAGCTGTACCCGCAGGGCAAAACCGCGATGTTCCTGGCGTTTATGGGCATCAGCGAAGGGGCGATCCCCTTTGCGCTTGAAAGCCCGCTCACCGCTATCCCGTCCTATATGATTGGCGCCATCGTCGGCTCCACCACCGCCGTGTGGCTTGGCGCAGTGCAGTGGTTCCCGGAATCGGCGATCTGGGCGTGGCCGCTGGTGACTAATCTTGGCGTCTATATGTTCGGCATCCTGCTTGGCGCGGTGATCACCGCCCTGCTGGTGATTGTCTCGCGCAATATGCTCTATCGCCGGGGCAAACTGATAATCGACAGCCTGTAATGACAAGGATAAATACCATGACACTGCTTAGCCGCCTGCGTGACTGGCTGTCGGACAATGCGCTGGATGCGGTGCTGATCGCCTCCCGGCAAAATAAGCTGCCGCATCTGGGCATCGCCACCAGTTCAGGTTATGTGCTGATTACCCGTGAACAGGCGCATATTCTGGTGGATTTTCGATATTTTGCCGACATCGCCGACCGGGTTAAGGGCTACCAGCTGCATCTGCTGGATGCCACACATACCATGCCGGTAGTGGTCAATCGCCTGCTGGCCGCTGAAAACATCGCCACCCTCGGCTTTGAAGGCGAGCACGTCAGTTGGCAGACCGGCAACCAGTGGCGCGAGGCGCTGAACGCCAGCCTGGTCAGCGTGTCGCTCGATCCGTTACGGCAGATAAAAACCACGGCGGAAATCGCGCTGATCCGTGAAGCCTGCCGCATTGCCGATGTCAGCGCCGACCACATTCGCCGCTTTATCGCCCCCGGTATGCGCGAACGTGAAGTGGCCGCCGAACTGGAGTGGTATATGAAACAACAGGGGGCGGAAAAGCCCTCGTTCGACACCATTGTGGCCAGCGGCGCGCGCGGTGCGCTGCCGCATGGCAAAGCCTCAGAAAAAGTTATAGTCGCGGGTGAGTTTGTGACCCTCGATTTCGGCTGCCAGTACCAGGGATACTGTTCGGATATGACGAGAACTTTCCTTGTCGCCGGACGCGACACGCCGCCCGAAGAGACGTCGCTTTACGATATTTATCAGATCGTCTTACGCGCACAGCGGGCGGCGATTAACGCCATCCGCCCCGGCGTGCTGTGCCGGGAGGTGGATGCCGCCGCACGCCGGCTCATCGCTGACGCAGGCTATGGCGATCGCTTCGGCCATAACACCGGCCATGCGGTCGGAATAGATGTGCATGAAAATCCGCGTTTCGCGCCTTCTGACGCCACGCCTTTACAGCCGGGCATGGTGCTGACCGTCGAGCCGGGGATTTACCTGCCCGGCGAAGGCGGCGTGCGCATCGAAGATATGGTGCTGGTCACCGACAGCGGTCATGAGGTGCTGTATCGCCAGCCGACGGAACTGCAACTGACGGGAGAATGCTGATGGATGTCGCATTACTGAAAGCGCTCAGTGAGGCGGATGCCATTGCCGCCGCCGAGCAGGAAGTGCGGGATATTTTCCTTCACGAAGCGCAGAAGTACGGTAAAGCGGTGCAGTTTGACGGTCTGGGGTCGGTGCTGATCCGGCTTAACGGCAGCGCCGGACCAAAAGTAATGATTTGCGCCCATATGGATGAAGTTGGCTTTATCGTACGCAGCATCAGCCGCGACGGGGCGATTGAGGTATTGCCCGTCGGCAATGTGCGCCTGAGCGCGCGCACCCTTCAGCCGGTGCGCATCACCACCCGCGACGGACAGAAAATTCACGGCCTGCTGGACGGCGACGCCCAGGGCGGAAATCTGCGCGTCGATATCGGCGCCGCAAGCCAGCAGGAGGTCAGCGCCGCAGGCATTGCCCCGGGCGATCGCGTTACCTTTGCCAGTCCGTTTCAGACGCTGCCCCGCCAGCGGGTGATGGGCAAAGCTTTTGACGATCGCCTCGGCTGCTGGCTGCTGCTGTCGCTGATGCGTGAACTGCACGCCACGCCGCTGCCCTGCGAGGTCTGGCTGGTCGCCAGCTCCAGCGAAGAAGTGGGTTTGCGCGGCGGGCAGACTGCCTCCCGGGCGGTGCAGCCTGATGTGGCGCTGGTGCTCGACACCGCCTGCTGGAGCAATAATTTTGATTACGGCCCGGCCAATAACCGGCAGATCGGCAAAGGGCCGATGCTGGTGCTGTACGATAAATCGATGGTTGCGCCGCCGAAGCTCGCCGCGGCTGTGCAGAAGGTAGCGCATGACTGTGGCATTACGCTGCAAAACGATATGTTCAGTAACGGCGGCACGGATGGCGGCGCGGTTCACCTGTCCGGTACCGGCGTGCCGACTATTGTGCTGGGGCCGCCCACGCGTCACGGTCACTGCGCGGCCTCCATTGCCGATCTGACGGATCTGGCGGACACGCACCGCCTGCTGGTGGCGCTGATCAACGCGTTTACTGCCGCAACGGTCAACGATCTGACGGATTTCAGGTCAGGTTCTCTTTCAGGGAGTCATTTATGTTAACCATCCCCTTTTACTGCCCGCTGCCAAACGGCCTGCATGCGCGTCCCGCCTGGGCGCTGAAAGAGCAGTGCGCCGCCTGGCACAGCGATATTCGCTTTATTAATCTGCGCCTCAACACCCAGGCCGACGCCAAAAGCTCGCTGGCGCTGGTGAGTACTGGCACACTGTTTAACGACAGCTGCCGTCTGGAAATCAACGGCAGCGATGAAGAGGCCGCCCGCCGGGCGCTGGAGCACTATCTCGAACACCAGTTTATTGACAGCGATAGCCTGCCGCCCCCGCAGGCAGCCCCGTCTGCCACGCCGTTGCCGCGCTCGCTGGCCCGGCTTAATCCCACGCTTATTCATGCCAGCGTACTGGCAGGCGGCATAGGCGCAGGCCGTCTTACCGTCTGGCAACACGATAATCTTGATCGTTACCGGCAACTGCCCGCCCGCGCGGAAGATAACGCGCGGCTGGAGCACAGTCTGGCGGCGCTGGCCGAACATCTGAACGGGCAGTTGCAGGCGCTGGATGGCGAAAGCAAAACCATTATCAGCGCCCATCTGTCGCTGATCCAGGATGCCGAATTCAGCGGTAATATCCGTCGGCTGATGAGCGAGCAGCGCCAGGGGCTGGCGCAGGCGATCATCACGAATATGGAGCAGGTATGCGCGAAACTGGCGGCCTCCGCCAGCGACTATCTGCGTGAGCGGGTCAGCGATATCCGCGACATCAGCGAGCAACTGCTGCACATCACCTGGCCTGAGGTGCGGCAGGGCAGCAGCCTGACGCTGAATCAGCCGACGATTCTGGTGGCGGAAGACGTCACGCCGAGCCAGTTTCTCGGCCTCGATTTAGATTATTTAAAAGGCATGGTGCTGGAAAAAACCGGGCGCACCTCGCACACGCTGATCCTCGCCCGCGCCCACGCTATTCCGGTATTAAGCGGCCTGCCGCCTGCCTCCCTCAGTCTGCATGATGGCGCTGAGTGCATACTCGACGGCGAATGCGGCGTGCTGGTGATGGCGCCGGACGAGGCAGTGAACGGCTATTATGCGCTGGCGCAAAAGCTGGCGATGAAACGCCACCAGCAGCAAATCAACGATGCCGGTTTACCGGCGATAACCCGCGACGGACACCGCGTTGATATCGCCGCCAATATCGGCAGCGCGCTGGAGGCCCCCGCCGCCTTTGCCAGCGGCGCGCAGGGCGTCGGCCTGTTCAGAACGGAAATGCTGTTTATGGATCGCGACAGCGCCCCGGACGAGCAGGAGCAGTTCGAAGCCTGTCAGCAGGTGCTGATCAGCGCCGGCGATCAGCCGGTGATTTTCCGCACCATGGACATTGGCGGCGACAAACATATTCCCTATCTGCCGATCCCTCATGAGGAAAACCCGTTCCTGGGTTATCGCGCGGTGCGCATTTATCCGGAGTTTGCCGATCTGTTTCGCACGCAGCTGCGTGCCATTCTGCGCGCCAGCGCGTTCGGCAATGCCCAGTTGATGATCCCGATGGTGCACAGCCTCGATCAGATCCTGTGGGTGAAAAATATGCTGAAGTCGGTGCGTGCCGAACTGAAAGCGGAGGGATTGCGCGTCGCCCCCACCCTGCCGCTGGGCATTATGGTCGAAGTCCCGTCGGTGTGCTTTATCATCGACCACTTCTGCGAGGAGGTGGATTTCTTCAGCATCGGCTCGAACGACATGACGCAATACCTCTATGCGGTGGATCGCAATAATCCGCGCGTTTCGCCGCTGTATAACCCCATCACACCGTCGTTCTTGCGTATGCTGCGCCAGATTGTCAGCACCGCGCACCGCCATCATAAGCGGGTGGGTATTTGCGGTGAGCTGGGCGGCGAAAGCCGTTATCTGCCGCTGCTGCTGGGGCTGGATCTGGATGAACTCAGCATGAGCGGACCACGCATCGCGCCGGTGAAAGCGCTGGTGCGCCAGCTGGATTATGCGGCCTGCCGTGAGCTGGCGGAGAAAGCCTGCGAGTGCCGCAGCGCAGAGGAGATCGAGCTGGCGTTAAATAATATCGTGGTGCATGAAGCGCCGCGCCCGCTGCTGGCGCTGGAAACCATTTGCGTTGGCGAGCCGCTCGCTTCACGTGAACAGGTGATCCAGTATTTGTGCGGCAATCTGGCGCTGCATGGCCGTACCGATGCGCCGCAGGCGCTGGAGGAAGATGTCTGGCAACGGGAGGAAATTGTCTCGACCGCTATCGGCTTTGGCGTGGCGATCCCGCATACCAAATCCCCGTGGGTGCGCCATTCCAGCGTCAGCATTGCCCGTCTGCCGCAGCCCATAAGCTGGGGCGCTGACGGGGGCGACGTGGAGATGGTGATTATGCTGACGCTGGGCGAAAGCGAAGGCATCAGCCATGTGAAGGTATTTTCGCAGCTGGCCCGTAAGCTAATGAATACCGCCTTCCGCGACGCGCTCTTTGCCGCCGGAGACGCACCGGCCATTCTGGCGCTGTTGCAGGCGGAGCTGGAGCTGTAAGCCTACTGAAAACGCGCCCGGTACTCCCCCGGCGTCAGCCCGAACTGACGCCGGAACACGCGGCAGAAGTAATCGCTGTCGCGAAATCCACAACGCAGCGCCACCTCATGTATCGGCAAATGGTATTTCTGCAAAATCATCCGCGCCTTTGCCATACGCACCTGGCGCACATAGTCCACAAAACTCATGGTCCCCTGCCGGGAAAACAGACGTGATAAATGGTTTGGGGTGATGTTAAACAGCGCGGCGACGCTCTCGCGGGTCAGCGGCGAGGCATAGTTATCCTCGATCCAGTTACAGAGGCTTTGATAAAGGAAATCCGCCCGCGGCAGGGAGCGGCCCGGCAGGCTGTTGACCACCTTCCGGCACAGATGCAGCAGGCTTAACACCAGCGGCTGAATAATGTCCTGATCCTGCGGCGTGCGGGCGAGGTGCGTGAGCGCCGTCAGCATCGCCTCCCCTTCCCCGCGCTGCGGATGGGGCAGCTCAATGTTGCGCAGCGGCTGCCGTCCCCGGCTGTCGTGAAAGGTCAGCCCCAGCCACGCCGGGGCGAACACCAGACTTAACACCATCGCCGGTTTATCTCCCGTCAGGCGGATCGCGGTCCGCGCCGGGATAAACAGCATTTCGCCTTCGCCCAGCGCACCGTATTCGCCGCGCAGCACAATATCCAGCCGCGGCCATTCTGCCAGGCTGCCGCCAGCCGCGGGTGCGGCAAACCAGATCCGCCCCAACCGCTGTGGGTTAAGTACCAGGCCACTGAGCAGGTCGGCGAAAAATTGCTGATCGGCGGGTAAGGGATTCTCTGGCATGGGCGCTCCGCTAAAAATCAGCCTGTTATCTTAGCGGATCCTGTGCGGCGGAAAGGGGATATCATTCAAAAAAAGCGGCGCGGAAAAACGCGGGTGTGAGCTATATCACTTCAATGATCGGGCAAGAATGAGTATCATCGGATCTGCTAAACCCTCGCCGTCTGACGGTGAGGGTTTTTCTTTGGATTAATTCGGTGAATGTCACCGGGAACGACATGGAGTAAGAAATGTCCAGACCTGCCATTATCATTAATGAACGAGACGCCGGGCGCATTGATCGGCTGCTGGAGCAGGCGCCCTACGCCGGGCTGCCCGTTGCCGCCGCGCTGACCGCGGAACTGGATCGCGCGCAGATGTGCGCGCCGGAAGAAATGCCAGCCGATGTAGTGACCATGAACAGTGAAGTGAAGTTTCGCGATCTGACCCGCGGCGAAATCCGCGTGCGTACGCTGGTTTATCCGGCGCAGATGAGCGACAGCACTAAACAGTTATCCGTACTGGCCCCGGTTGGCGCGGCACTGCTGGGCCTGCGCGTGGGTGACAGCATCCAGTGGGAATTACCCGGCGGCGCTTCCACCCACCTTGAAGTGATTGAAATCCTTTATCAGCCCGAAGCGGCCGGTGAATTCAATCGCTAACTCTTCTGATTAAGCCCTGCGCTTTGTCTTGCAGAGGATGCCTGCGCATCCTCTTTCCGGCACGCTCTTTTGCACAATCCTTTCCGTTACGCCTGACTTTTACAGGATGCATGACAAACCTTACAAAAATTGCGGGTTAGTTATGGTTGAATAAGCCCTGGAACTAACAGGGAGACGTAATTATGTATAAGTCCATCATTATGCCGGTAGATGTTTTTGACATGGAACTCAGTGAAAAGGCGATCCGTCACGCCGAATTTCTTGCGCAGTCCGATGGAATTATCCATCTGCTGCACGTGGTTCCCGGCTCGGCGCATCTGAGTTTATACCGCTTCGCCGCAGATATTCGCCGCTTTGAAGAGCATATCCAGAATGAAGCACAAGCGCGTCTGCAAACCATGCTCAGCCATTTTTCACTGCCACCTGAACGGCTCAAAACCCATGTGCGGGTTGGCAGCGTACGCGATGTGGTGAATGAAATGGCCGAAGAGCTGCATGCGGACGTAGTGGTGATCGGCTCGCGTAATCCGTCAATGAGCACTCACTTACTCGGATCCAACGCTTCAAGCATTGTCAGCCATGCGCATGTGCCTGTGCTGGTGATACGTTAAGCCGTTCTGAAAAACAAAGGCCCGGAAGCTGACGCCGCCGGGCCTTTGATGCAGGTGTATCTTACTTTCTTATCAGATTTTGGTACGGATCAGGTGATCAAAGGCGCTCAGTGACGCTTTTGCCCCTTCACCGGTGGCAATAATAATCTGTTTGTACGGCACGGTAGTGCAGTCACCCGCCGCGAACACACCTTTCACGCTGGTTTCGCATTTGGCGTCGATGATGATTTCGCCCATGCGGTTGCGCTCAATGGCGCCTTCCAGCCAGTTCGTATTCGGCAGCAGACCAATCTGCACGAAGATCCCTGACAGTTCCAGCTGGTGCGTATCGCCGCTTACACGGGCACGATACTCAAGGCCGGTCACGCGGGTGCCGTCGCCTTTCACTTCCGTGGTCTGCGCATTCAGGATGATGTCAACGTTTGGCAGGCTGCGAACTTTATTCTGCAATACCTGATCCGCCTTCATCTCTGGCGCAAACTCCAGCAGGGTTACGTGTTCAACGATACCCGCGAGGTCAATGGCCGCTTCCACACCGGAGTTACCGCCGCCAATTACCGCCACGCGCTTGCCTTTAAACAGCGGGCCGTCGCAGTGCGGACAATAGGTTACACCTTTGGTGCGATACTGATCTTCGCCCGGCACGTTCATGTTGCGCCATTTTGCGCCGGTGGCAATGATCACGCTGCGCGCTTTCAGCACCGCGCCGGAAGCGGTTTCAATCTGGTGCAGGCCGCCTTCTTCTGCCGCCGGGGTCAGTTTGGTGGCGCTTTGCGTGTCGATAACATCAACATCGTAATCATCCACGTGCGCTTTCAGCGCGCCCGCCAGCTTCTGACCTTCAGTTTTCGGCACGGAGATATAGTTTTCAATATCTACAGTGTCGAGCACCTGGCCGCCGAAACGCTCGCCCATCAGACCGGTACGAATACCTTTACGTGCAGAGTACACGGCCGCTGCTGCGCCCGCCGGGCCGGAACCGACGATCAGCACGTCATAGGCCTCACGCTGGTTCAGCTCATCGGCTGCGCGTTTTTCCGCGCCGGTGTCCACTTTGGCGACGATCTCCGTCAGCGTCATACGACCCTGGCCGAACTCTTTCCCGTTCATGTAGACTGCCGGAACGCCCATCACGTTGCGATCGGTGATTTCGTTCTGGAACGCGCCGCCGTCAATCGCAGTGTGTTTGATGCGCGGGTTAAGTACCGCCATCAGGTTCAGCGCCTGCACCACGTCCGGGCAGTTGTGGCAGGTCAGCGAGTAATAGGTTTCAAATTCGAAATCGCCGTCGATGTCGCGGATCTGCTCCAGCAGAGACTGCGCTTCTTTTGACGGATGACCGCCCGTCCACAGCAACGCCAGCACCAGCGAGGTAAATTCATGACCCAGCGGCGAGCCAGCGAAACGCGGGCCCTGATCGGAACCTGGGTTAGCAATACGGAACGACGGCTTACGTACCGCCAGAGTGTTATCTTCAACAAAGGTCACTTTGTCAGACAGTTCGGCGATTTCAGCCAGCAGTTCCCTGATTTCCGCCGATTTGGCGCTGTCATCCAGCGTGGCAGTCAACTCAACAGGCTTTGTCAGACGCTCAAGGTAGGCCTTAAGCTGGGTTTTCATATTTGTGTCGAGCATTTTTAATCTCCTGCTAAAAAACATCATCATGCAAGCTGCCTTATCCGGGCTGCCTGAATGCAACTTGAATCATGGTGTTGGGGGAAAACGGGTGCATAGCTGCACCCGTTGATCGCCGGGTGGCACGTCGTTTACCCGGCCTACTCAGTGGTAGGCCCGTGCAAGCGTAGCGCCGCCGGGCTTTACAGACTTAGATTTTGCCAACCAGGTCCAGAGATGGAGCCAGAGTCGCTTCGCCTTCTTTCCACTTAGCCGGGCACACTTCGCCTGGGTGGGAAGCAACGTACTGAGCGGCTTTGATTTTACGCAGCAGGTCAGAAGCGTCACGGCCGATGCCTTCAGCGGTCACTTCGATCGCCTGGATGATACCCTGCGGGTCAACGATGAAGGTGCCACGGTCAGCCAGGCCTTCGTCTTCACGCATGTTTTCGAAGTTACGGGTCAGTGCGCCAGTCGGGTCGCCGATCATCGCATATTTGATTTTTGCGATGGTTTCGGAGCTGCTGTGCCATGCTTTGTGGGTAAAGTGGGTATCGGTAGAAACGGAGTAAACGTCTACGCCCAGTTTCTGCAGTTCTTCGTAATGATCCGCAACGTCACCCAGCTCGGTCGGGCAAACGAAGGTGAAATCAGCCGGATAGAAGAAGAATACGCTCCAGCGGCCTTCGGTATCTTTCTCGGTAACTTCGATGAATTCGCCGTTTTTGAACGCCTGGTTTTTGAAAGGTTTGATTTTGGTATTAATTAAGGACATCTATACTTCCTCCGTGGTTTCGTTGAGTGCTAAGTTACGCAAGTTTTACTGCCACGGCTAATGCGTTTACGTTATCAACTCAATAGGCAATATCTAACAACCTGCCCCGCCGCAGCCTAAAACTCACTTTTACAGTTTATATTCAAGGCCTTGATATGTTAAAGCGTGTAGTTCTGATGACCCTTTTACCTGTTTTCGCACAAGCAGACGAGCTGCCTGATGCGGTTAAAGCTATTGAGAAACAGGGTATCACCATCATTAAGCCGTTCGATGCGCCCGGCGGCATGAAGGGTTATCTGGGAAAATATCAGGATATGGGCGTGACCATTTATGTCACGCCGGACGGTAAACATGCCATCTCAGGATACATGTACGACGGCGCGGGCGCCAATCTTAGCGAAAAGCTGATTGAGAAAGAGATCTATGCCCCTGCCGGACGAGAGCTCTGGCAGCAGATGGAAAAAGCAGAATGGATCCTCGATGGTAAAAAAGACGCGCCGAGGGTGGTCTATGTCTTTGCCGATCCCTTCTGCCCGTACTGCCATCAGTTCTGGCAGCAGGCGCGTCCGTGGGTGGATAGCGGGAAAGTGCAGCTGCGCACCCTGCTGGTAGGCGTGATCAAACCGGAAAGCCCGGCGACTGCCGCCGCGATAATGACCTCAGCCGATCCGGCAAAAACCTGGCACGATTTTGAGCAGTCCGGCGGCAAGATGAAGCTTAACGTGCCCGCGACACCCGCAGACAAAGCCATGCGTTCGCTTAATATGCATCAGCGCCTGATGGATAGCCTTGGGGCCAGCGCGACTCCTGCTATTTATTACATGAATGAAAACAACGTGCTGCAACAGGTGGTCGGTCTGCCGGATGAGCAAAAGCTGAAGGTGATAATGGGCGAACAATAAACGCCTGCGTCAGACCAGAACAATTGCCAGTTTGAGGGCCGCGTTTTGCGGCCCTCAACTTATTTCGGGTCGCACCTTTCAAATATCGCTTTTCATGATATATTCATCTTATCAAACAAAGTCATGTTTGGTATTCGCAAAGGATTGTATTTATTTTTTTCTTCACCATCGTGAAACAATCATCAGATAAATAAATCATAGTCAATAAATCAGGATGACCTAATGGCTAATCTTTATGATCTTAAAAAATTCGATCTTAATCTGCTGGTGATTTTTGAGAGTATTTATCAGCATCAAAGTATCAGCAAGGCGGCTGAGACGTTATTTATTACGCCTTCTGCCGTCAGTCAGTCGCTGCAACGCTTGCGCGCCCAACTGAATGACCCGCTATTTGTTCGTTCCGGTAAAGGCGTCACCCCGACCACCGTGGGCATAAACTTACATGCTCACCTGGAAGAAAACCTTAACGATCTGGAACGAACCATCAATATTATGAATAACAGTGAGCTGATGAAGACCATTGTTGTTTATAGCCCCCAGATACTGGTTTCGAACGGCATGGTGAGTTTAATTAACCGGCTGCGTGATAACGCCCAGTACAATATCGTGCACCACGACATTTTTATCGCCCCGGAAACCGCCGAAGACCTGCTTAACTATCGCAAGGCCGACCTGGTGCTCTCCCTGCTGCCGGTCACCAATCGTTCTATTGTCTGCACCCGCTACAGAACCGATCCGCTGGTGCTGGTATGCAGCAAATCGCACCCGCGTATTAACGATACCATTAGCGTTAGCGACCTGCTGGAAGAGGGTTTTACCGCCTTTTCGACCCCTGCACAGGGGACCCGCGAAATTTTTACCAGCATTGAAAAAGAGTTACCGCAACGGAAAATACTGTTCCGCAGCGATTCATTCATTTCTGTTTTGAATATGATTAGCCATACTGATTTAGTCGGCATCGTCCCCCTTAAATCCTTCAACTATTATAAAGCATCACTTAATCTTAAACAGATTAACGCTGGCGTCTCGCTGCCCACCATTGATGTTTTTATGATGTATAATCGCGCCTCCATGAATAGCGCTGTTTTCGCACAACTGGTAGAAAGTATTGACCAGGATCAGTAACCTCCCGCTGATATATACGGCCTGACATTATCTCCGGCCGTATTAAATTCCCGGGATAAAGCATTGCTGTTTTTACTTACATTAACAGCATTGACGAATCTTCCTCCAGCCAACAGAATATATTCTCTTCGCGGGCTTTCCCCGCATCTTCATACCAGTGTTTTTAATCATGGTTTAACTTACTGGATTAACACTCATGTCAATTCATAAGATTGAGTTAATGGAAAACGTATTTGAAGCCAGTATTGGCCGAATACGCTGGACCTTAGAAAATCTGCCCCGCGTTTGCGTTTCTTTTTCTGGCGGCAAAGATTCCACCGTTATGCTGCACCTCACCGCCCTGCTTGCCCGACAGATGAATAAAAAAATCCACGTGTTATTTATTGACTGGGAAGCGCAGTTCGCCTGTACCATAAAGCATATTAATAAAATGCGGGAGGAGTATCAGGATGTCATCGAAACCTTCTGGTGGATTGCCCTGCCGCTGACCACGCAGAACGCCCTCTCGCAATTTGAACCGGAGTGGCAGTGCTGGGAGCCTGGCAAAGCCTGGGTGAGGCAGCCCCCCGACTGCGCCATTACCGACCCTGCCTGTTTTCCCTTTTACCAGCAGGGTATGACCTTCGAAAGTTTCGTTTACCAGTTTGCGGACTGGTTTTCACAGCAACGCCCCGCCGCCATGATGATCGGCATCCGCGCCGATGAATCCTATAACCGCTTTCTGGCCATCGCCTCTTCGCGCAAGCAGCGTTTCGCCGACGATAAGCCCTGGACGACCTGCACCCCACGCAGCAATAGCTGGTACATCTACCCTATCTATGACTGGAAAATCGCCGACGTCTGGACCTGGTTTGCAAAATCAAAAGCCACCTATAACGTGCTGTACGATCTGATGCACAAGGCGGGCGTCCCCTTACGCTATATGCGCATCTGCGAACCTTTCGGCCCGGAACAACGGCAGGGCCTGTGGCTGTATCACGTACTCGAGCCGCACTCCTGGGCACGCATGTGTGAACGGGTCAGCGGCGCGCGAAGCGGCGGTCTGTATGCCGGGCAGGATAATCAGTTTTACGGCCACCGCAAGCTGTACAAACCCGAAGGCCACAGCTGGCGCTCCTACGCGCTTTTTCTCCTCGACAGTATGCCCGTCTCTACCGCCGAACATTACCGCAACAAAATCGCCGTTTATCTCCGCTGGTATGAGAGACAAGGCATGGAAGATATTCCGGACGTTCAGGAAGGCGACATCGGCGCGAAGGATATTCCGTCCTGGCGGCGCATCTGCAAGGTGCTGCTCAATAACGATTACTGGTGCCGCGCCCTGTCATTCAGCCCGACAAAAACCAGCAACTATAAGCGCTACAACGAGCGTATGAAAAATAAACGTAAAGAGTGGGGAATTTTATGCGGCAACGACTGATATACGACTTAAAGGATTACTTAAGCTCGCTGGAGGAAGCGGATCGCATTGACGCCATTAATGCTTTTCGTCAGGCGCTGCACGAGCTCAGCCCGTTTCGCGAGCAGCCGGTGGACTGCGTGCTGTGGGTCAGGCACGAAGCCATCAAACCAAACAGCTACAATCCAAACAATGTGGCGCCGCCGGAAAAGCGTCTGCTGCTGAAATCGCTGGAGATGGATGGCTTTACTCAGCCGGTCGTCGCCATCCGTACCGGCGCCCACGAGTATGAAATTGTGGACGGCTTTCACCGGCATGAACTGGGTAAGAGCAAACCGGCGCTGAAAAAGCAGCTTAAAGGCTACCTGCCGGTCACCTGTTTACGCGCTTCCCGTACCCGCAAGTCCGAGCGCATGGCGGCGACCATCCGCCATAATCGCGCCCGCGGACGGCACCAGATCCAGGAGATGTCAGAGATCGTACGCGAACTGGCGCAGCTGGGCTGGGAAGATGAGCGCATCGGTAAAGAGCTGGGAATGGACAGCGACGAAGTGCTGCGCCTGAAGCAAATCAACGGTCTGCTGGAGTTGTTTGCCGACCGTCGATTTTCCAGCGCCTGGACCGTGGAGTAGCTACAGCTTACACAGCCGTTCGGCGGCGGCGAGCAGCGTGGCGCTCTGCTTGGCAAAGCACAGGCGGATCAGCTTATGCGGGAAGGGATCCGCGCAAAATACCGATAGCGGGATGGCGGCCACGCCCGCTTCTTTTGTCAGCCACTGGCAGAAGCTGACGTCATCCAGATCGGAAATGGCGCTGTAGTCCGCCAGCAGGAAATAGGTGCCTTCGCAGGGCAAAATCTCCAGACGGCTGTGGCTTAACGCCTCCACCAGCAGATCGCGCTTTTGCTGATAAAAGGCGGGCAGTTCGCGGTAGTGCTCAGGCGCTTCGCGCAGCATGTCCGCCAGCGCCAGCTGCGCCGGGGTATTGACGGAAAAGGTCAGATACTGATGCACTTTGCGCAGCTCGGCGCTGATGGCCGCCGGGGCCACACAGTAGCCCACTTTCCAGCCGGTCATATGATAGGTTTTGCCAAACGACGAGACCGCTACCGCCCGCTCGCGTAACTGCGGATGAGCCAGTACGCTGGCGTGTCCCTCCTGTGCAAAGCAGATGTGCTCGTACACTTCATCGCTGATCACATAAATTTCCTGCTCTGCAATGGCCTGCCAGAGGGCGGCAAAATCCTCTTTTTCCCACACCGTCGCCGACGGGTTATGGGGGGTGTTGAGGATCACCAGCCGGGTTTTATCGCTCAGCAGCGCGGCGAAATCCTGCCAGTCGACGCGAAAATGTGGCGGCTGTAAGGCAATGCGTTTTAACACCCCGCCGGACAGTTCAACGGCAGGCGCGTAGCTGTCATAGCTGGGATCAAAGCAAATCACCTCGTCACCCTGGCGCACCAGCGCGGTAATGGCGGCGTACAGCGCTTCGGTGGCCCCGGCGGTAACGGTCACGTCGCTGTTTGCATCCGGCAGGTAACCGTACAGCGCTGCGGTTTTATCAGCAATCGCCTCCCGCAATGCCTGCACGCCGGTCATGGGCGCGTACTGATTCGCCCCCTGCGCCACGTGATACGCCAGCCGTTCCTGCAAATAGTGCGGACCATCGTAATCCGGGAAGCCCTGCGACAAATTGATCGCCTGATGCTGCTGAGCGAGCGCGCTCATCTGCGTAAAGATAGTGGTGCCGAGGGCGGGAAGTTTGCTCTGTGGGATCAGCGGGTTATTGCTCATGCGTGGTTGCCTGCCTGTGATACTTGTGTTGCTGCCACTATAACACGATGTTAGTATTTGGCAATCAAGACGCTTAGACGTCTAAACCATAACGATATTCCTGCCTCACGGCTATAAAGGAAGACACTGAATGACAGACAATCTGCAACTCTCCGCCCTTGTCGACGCCTGTCACTGGATAGGCGCGAAAGGCTGGGCTCCCGCCACTGGCGGCAATATGTCGGTGCGCGAAGACACGGACTGGTGCTGGCTCAGCGAATCCGGCAAGGACAAAGGCAGCCTGACGCCCGACGATTTTCTGCGCGTGGAGATTGCCACCCACCGCGTGCCCTCCGGCCGTACGCCGTCGGCGGAAACTGGCCTGCACACGCTGATCTACCGCCTGTTTCCCGAGGCTAATGCGGTACTGCATGTGCACACGGTCAATGCCACCGTGCTGTCGCGGGTGGAGAAAAGTACGCAACTGATGCTGCATGGCTACGAAATGCAAAAATCCCTCAGCGGGCAGCGCAGCCATCTGGACTACGTGCCCGTGGCTATTTTCGATAACAACCAGGATATTGACGCCCTCGCCCGCCGCATTGAAGCCTTCGCACAGGATCATCCGCTGCAATATGGTTTCCTCCTGCGCGGCCATGGTTTAACCTGCTGGGGACGCAGTGTGGCGGAAGCCCGCCGTCATCTGGAAGGTCTTGAGTTCTTATTCGAATGTGAAATGCAGCGCCGCCTGCTGGAGAGAGAATGATCCGCGCGATAGTTACCGATATTGAAGGCACCACCAGCGATATTCGCTTTGTGCATGATGTCCTGTTCCCCTATGCCCGTGAACGGCTCGCCGCCTTCATTACGGCGCAGCAGTATGGCGAACCGGTCTCCTCGATTCTCGATAATCTGCGCGACGAAATCGGCCAGCCGGACGCCACCACCGCGCAACTTATCGACACGTTATTCCGCTTTATGGATGAAGATCGCAAATCCACGGCGTTGAAAGCCTTACAGGGCATTATCTGGCGCGAAGGCTATGTGCACGGCGACTTTACCGGCCATCTCTACCCGGACGTGCTGCCGTCGCTGGAAAAATGGAAGGCGCAGGGTATTGATCTCTATGTTTATTCCTCCGGCTCCGTCGCGGCGCAGAAACTGTTATTTGGCTACAGCGACGAAGGTGATATTACTCATCTGTTCAGCGGCTATTTTGATACGCACATCGGCGCGAAACGCGAGGTGAGTTCCTATACCAGCATCGCTGAACAGCTGGGCCTGGCTCCGTCGCAGATTTTGTTCCTGTCGGATGTTCATCAGGAGCTGGATGCGGCGGCCGAAGCCGGGCTGCGTACCGTGCAGCTTATTCGTGGTGATGACGATGCCGCCAGCCATCATCACCAGGTTCATCGTTTTGATGTCATCAATCCGGAGCAGATCCCCTCATGAGCGCCCTGACGATTTTTTCAGATACCGACGCCAGCCAGCACACCTGGCACAGCACCGATGCCACAGAGATCCAGCAGCAGCTTAACGCCAAAGGCGTGCGCTTTGAGCGCTGGCAGGCGGACCGCGATTTAGGGGAAAACCCGTCAGCCGACACGGTGATCCATGCCTATCAGTCTGCTATCGACAGGCTGGTTGCCGAAAAAGGCTATCAGAGCTGGGATGTGATCAGCCTGCGCGCGGATAACCCGCAGAAAGACGCGTTACGCGCAAAATTCCTGAATGAGCATACGCACGGCGAAGATGAAGTGCGCTTTTTTGTGGAGGGTGCAGGGCTGTTCTGCCTGCATATCGGCAATGAGGTGTATCAGGTACTGTGCGAGAAAAACGATCTGATTTCAGTGCCTGCCGGTACGCCGCACTGGTTTGATATGGGTTCCGAGCCGAATTTTACCGCTATTCGTATTTTTGATAATCCCGAAGGCTGGGTGGCGCAGTTTACCGGCGATGCGATTGCCGATGGCTATCCGCGCCTGGCATAGGTTATTCCCCTCTCACCCGTGAGAGGGGCAACCCGTTAGCCTTTCGCCTGGGTAAACAGCGTGTCCCACATGCCCAGCACCAGCGCCTGATCGCGCGGGGAAAGCTCACCGGCCTGAATCGCTTTTGACAGGCTGGCGCTGACGTTAGCGTGAACCGCTTCCGGGGAGTGGTCATCGCCATGCTCCAGTTCAGCAACGGCCAGCGTCAGGTGGCCACGCAGATAACCGCTGGCAAACAGCTCATCGTCTCCGGCCGTATCTACCATGTCATCAATTAACGCCAGAATGCGTGCTTCAAACTCCGCGATCATCTTCTTTCCTCTTTAAATCGTGGCTTCAGTTAAGATCTTCCGGCCACGGAAACTGTGCTGCCGTTAGCGGCGGCGTATGATAATAATCCTGTAATGCCTGGATAAAGCGCGCCGGACGCGGAGGGATCCCCTCTTCCAGATACGTCATCAGCTGAGCATGTACCCGGCGCTGGAAGGCAATGCGATCGGGTTCGAAATCGCCGTCCAGATTGTCACAGCTGATATTGAACGGGAAGCCCGCCGCCACGCAGAATAACCACTCCAGCGCCTGCGGCTTCACTTCCACGTCTTCAAACTGCCCCTGCGTCGTGGCATCGCGCCCGTCCGGGCAATACCAGTAGCCAAAATCCACCTGCTCGCGACGCGCTTTCCCGGCGATGCACCAGTGGGAAATCTCATGTAAGCCGCTGGCATAAAAGCCGTGCGCAAAGACGATGCGGTTATAGGGCACGTCGGCATCAGCAGGAAGATAGATCGGTTCGTCGTCGCCTTTAATCAGACGGGTATTAAAATCACCGGCAAAGCAGCCATCAAAAATTTCTATTAATTGCTCGTAAGTGTGCGTCGTGTTCATCAGTTCATCCCCAGCCAGTGAAGGATCTCCTGTCCATGGCTGTCAAAAAGCAGTTTTATACTCATTACCGCTGAGACAATCACAATCATCGGGCGAATGAGTTTTTGTCCTTTGCTCAGCACCAGCCGTGATCCCATACGCGCGCCAAGAAACTGTCCGGCAAGCATCACGAAGCCGGTGGCCCATACCACTTTGCCGCCAATAATAAAGAGTAACAGGCCGCCGAGATTGGAGGTGGCGTTCAGCACTTTGGCGTGGGCGGTGGATTTGGCGAGGTTGAAGCCGCACAGCGTGACGAACGCCAGCGCGTAAAAAGATCCCGCGCCGGGTCCGAAAAAGCCATCGTAAAAGCCCACGCAGCCACCGGCGACCAGTGCAAACGGCAGGCCATACAGCCGCCGTTGACGATCCTCTTCGCCAAGCTTCGGCATCAGCAGAAAATACAGCCCGATGCAGATAATTAAGATCGGCAAAACCTGCCGCAGCACGTCAGATTTCACATACTGCACCAGCAGCGCGCCTGACGTGGAGCCGATAAAAGTCATCAGAATATTCAGTTTCTGATCCGCCAGATTGACGACTTTCAGGCGCACAAAATAGATCGAAGCAGACAGCGAACCGCCGCAGGCCTGTAATTTATTGGTGGCCAGCGCCTGGGCAGGCGTCATACCTGCCGCCAGCAGTGCCGGTACGGTTAGTAAACCGCCCCCTCCCGCCAGCGCATCGATAAATCCTGCCAGTAAGGCCACAAAAAACAGTACCGTCAGCAGTAACGGCGACACCATAAAGAGATCGATAAAGTTGTCCATTAAAGTGCATGCTCATCCAGTAGCGCCTGGCAGGAAGGCGGCAACGGCGGCGGTGTCTTCTTCTCAGGCTTCGTTATCGGGGGTTTTGCGGGTTCAAACCAGCTTTGTAATTCCGCGCCGCATCCATCGCCTGGCGGCGGCAGCGGTTGATCTTCACATTCAAGGCTGTCCGCCGGGCAGCGCAGGCGCACATGCATATGGGCGCGGTGCTGGAACCACGGACGAACTTTTTGCAGCCAGTCGCGATCCGTTCCGGCATCCAGACATAACTGCTGTTTAATGGCCGGATTGACGAAAATACGCGTCACGTCATTATCTTCCGCCGCCAGCTTGATCAGCTGGCTAATCTGCGGCTGCCACAGCGAAGGCACCACACGCTTACCATCGGATGACACCAGATCCAGCGCCTGGGGTTTACGCAGCTGCGCCGCCGTCCAGCGGGTTTGTGGCAACTGCAGGAAAATATCGACGTCCAGCCCGGTCTGATGGCTGGCGTGACCGCCGTTGAAACGGCCCCCGGCGGGCATGCCCATGTCGCCGATCAGCATGGTTCCCAGCCCCAAATTATGCACCTGGTTCCCCAGACGCTGAATAAACAGCACCAGATCCGGGTGACCAAAGTAACGCCGCTGATCGGTGCGCATCACCTGATAGGTATCCGACTGTAAAGGCAGCTCGCTGGCCCCCACGATGCAGCCATTGGAAAAGGCCCCGATGGACTGCGGGCTGCCCGCCACCGGATGGGTAATTTTTTGCCAGGGCGTGGCGGCAAGGCTGAACTGGCTGACGAGCAGCGCCGCCAGCGCAATGACACGTTTTTTCATAGTTACCAGCGTGGCAATATGGTTGTGACGTCCCCGTTCTGCGCCCGCTGGCGCATGAAGTGATCCATCAGCACGATGGCGAGCATCGCTTCGGCAATGGGCACGCCGCGAATACCCACGCAGGGATCGTGACGGCCTTTGGTGATCATTTCGATCTCTTCACCGGCGCGGTTAATCGTGCGCCCCGGCACCGTAATGCTGGAGGTTGGTTTGAGCGCGATATGGGCGACGATCTGCTGCCCGCTGCTGATGCCGCCGAGAATGCCGCCAGCGTGGTTGCTCTGAAAACCTTCTTGTGTGATTTCATCGCGGTTCTGGCTGCCGCGCAGCGCAACAGAACCGAATCCTTCGCCGATCTCCACGCCTTTAACGGCGTTGATGCTCATCAGCGCGTGAGCGATGTCCGCATCCAGACGATCAAACACCGGTTCGCCCAGGCCCGCCGGGACGCCATCGGCCACCACGGTGATCTTCGCGCCAATGGAATCGCCCTCTTTTTTCAGGCCGCGCATCAGTTCGTCCAGCGCTTCAATTTTATCGGGATCGGGGCAGAAGAACGGGTTTTGTTCCACCTGCGACCAGTCTTTGATCTCAAGCGGAATGTCGCCCATCTGGGTCAGACAGCCCCGAATGACGATACCGAATTTTTGCGCCAGGTATTTCTTGGCAATAGCGCCTGCGGCCACGCGCATAGCGGTTTCCCGCGCGGAGGAACGTCCGCCGCCACGATAGTCGCGCAGGCCGTATTTTTGTTCGTAGGTGTAATCGGCATGGCCCGGACGGAAGGTGTCTTTAATGGCACCGTAATCCTGCGAGCGCTGATCGGTGTTTTCGATCAGCAGACCGATACTGGTGCCGGTGGTGACACCTTCAAAGACACCGGAAAGAATTTTCACCTGGTCCGGCTCGCGACGCTGCGTGGTGTAGCGAGAGGTGCCCGGACGGCGGCGATCCAGATCCTGTTGTAAATCGGCTTCGGTCAGCGGAATGCCCGGCGGCACGCCGTCAACAATGCAACCTAACGCCAGACCGTGTGACTCGCCAAACGTGGTTACGCGAAAGAGTTGTCCAATACTGTTTCCTGCCATCACGGCTCCGTTATTTTGTTGTGTTGTTGTGCGGCTTAGTTGTGCGGTTTAGTCTTTATAAATGCTGAAGTGTTCCCGCGCGGCCACCAGCTGCGCTTTGGTCAGCATGAAGACGCCGTCGCCGCCGTTGTCGAACTCCAGCCAGGTGAAGGGCACATCCGGATACTGCTCCATCAGATGTACCATGCTGTTACCCACTTCACAAATCAGGATGCCGTCATCGGTCAGGTAGTCCGGCGCACAGGCCAGAATGCGGCGCGTCAGCTTCAGGCCATCGCTGCCGGAGGCAAGCCCCAGTTCCGGCTCATGGCGATATTCATTTGGCAGATCCGACATGTCTTCTTCATCGACGTATGGCGGATTGGTGACGATCAGATCGTACTGCACCTTCGGCAGGTCGCGGAACAGATCGGAGCGGATCGGCGTGACGTTGTGGATCAGGCCGTGCTCTTCGATGTTGTGCTCCGCCACCGCCAGCGCGTCCGGGGAGATGTCCACCGCGTCCACTTCCGCTTCCGGGAATTCATAAGCGCAGGCAATGGCGATACAGCCGCTGCCGGTGCACATATCGAGAATATGCTGTGGTTGCTGGTTGATCAGGCCCGCGAAACGGCTGGTGATCAGTTCGCCAATCGGCGAGCGCGGCACCAGTACGCGTTCATCGACAAAAAATTCGTGGCCGCAGAACCAGGCTTTATTGGTGAGATAGGCAACCGGGATACGCTCGTTGACGCGACGGATCACGCGCTCAACGATGCGGTGGCGTTCGCTGGAGGTCAGGCGCGCGTTACGCATATCTTCCGGAATATCCAGCGGCAGGTAGAGCGTCGGTAACACCAGCTGGACGGCTTCATCCCAGGGGTTATCGGTACCGTGTCCATACCAGATATTGGCCGCGCTGAATCGGCTGACCGACCAACGTAACATGTCCTGAATGGTATGCAGCTCACTGACTGCTTCATCGACAAAAATTTTATCCACACTATCCTCCAGGACATGCATTGCTGTAAATTCGGCGGCTAGTTTGCCATGAAGACGCCGATAAATCAGCATTCTCGCACCTGCCCGGCGGGGAAAAATGCGTTTTGCCTGCACACAGGCCGCATCGAGTCGGGTAAACTGGCGGAAATAAAAGATGAGACAGAAAAATGAAAAAGAAAGCATCGCTCAGCGAGGAGGATCAGGCGCTGTTCCGGCAGCTCATGACAGGCACGCGCAAAATCCAGCAGGACACCATTGTTCACCGCCCGCTGCGTAAAAAAGTGACCGAGGTGCCGGTTAAGCGCCTGTTATCGGAGCAGGCGGATGCCAGCCACTATTTTTCTGATGAGTTTCAGCCGCTGCTTAATACCGACGGCCCGGCAAAGTATGTGCGCCCGGACGTCAGTCATTTCGAATTAAAGAAAATCCGCCGCGGTGATTACTCCCCGGAGCTGTTTCTGGATTTGCATGGTTTGACGCAGATGCAGGCGAAGCAGGAGCTGGGCGCGCTGATTGCCGCCTGCCGCCGCGAACATGTGTTTTGCGCCTGTGTGATGCATGGCCACGGTAAACATATTCTTAAGCAGCAAACGCCGTTATGGCTGGCGCAGCATCCGCACGTGATGGCCTTCCATCAGGCACCGAAAGAGTACGGCGGCGATGCGGCCCTGCTGGTGCTGATCGAAGTGGAAGAGTGGCAGCCGCCAGAACTCCCCTGAGCACGTGCCCGGTGCCGGGATGCCCGGCGGCGCAGGCTTGCCGGGCCTACGAATTCGTAACCCGTCGGTCGGGTAAGCACAGCGTCACCCGACAAAACCAGCCACCAGTTGTAGGTCGGGTAAGCGAAGCGCCACCCGACAAAACCCCAGCCGCCAGAAACAACAAGAGCCGCATTAGCGGCTCTTTTTACAGGGTCAGGCGGGATTAAATCGCTTTCGCCATTTTCAGATTGCAGGGACTCATTTGCCAATTAAACACCCCTTTCCCTGCGTTATCCAGCGTAACGCTGGCGATCGCTGAGGTAGAAAACATTGGCGGCGTCAGGGTCGGGCACAGTTCTGACACCAGGTAACCCACCAGCGGCAGGTGCGAAATCACCAGCACCGAAGATACACCTTCGTTAGCCAGCGTCTGCAAATACGCGCTGACCATACGCACATCGCCACCGGGCGTCAGCTCGGGCAGGACGTCGATCTCCACATCGTCCGGCAGGTTCATGCACTCCCCTACCTCGCTCAGCGTCTGTTCGGCACGCAGAAACGGACTGACCAGTACACGCTCGATGTTCACTTTTTGGCTTAACAGCCAGGTTGCCATTTGACGGGACTCATCACAGCCACAAGAAGTCAAAGGGCGAACCGAGTCACTGGCTGCATCCAGAGCAGCGTCGCCGTGACGCATGATAAAAACTTGCATATTGCACCGCTTTTGTTAACCAGAAGCATTGATCCCCCCGAATGAAACAACATGTTTACACCGGAGCGGACAATGGCCGGGCATTGTGCCTTATCCATTCGTTGAATGAAACGCTGTGTTTTACATCAATGGCGTAAGTATAGTCAATCACTGTTTATAAAATGAACAGCGCCAACACATTCAACGACAGATTTACCCTTTACTGACCTTAACTTACAGGATCAGTGTTATTCGCAGGCCAGAACGTTTCGCCCTGCGCCGCCATTTGTAACAAGTATTCACAAGGCGTAAATCGTGGGCCGTACTGCGTTGCCAGACGCTCCAGCGTCGCCACGATATTCCCCGCGCCGCGCGTATCCATATAGCGGAACGGTCCGCCCAAAAATGGCGGGAACCCGATGCCAAATACAGCGCCAATATCGCCATCACGGGCGCTGCGGATCACCGACTCATCAAGGCAGCGCGCCGCTTCGTTGAGCATCATCATCACACAGCGTTCCGCGATTTGATCCGCCGACAGTTTCGCATTCCCGGATGCGCCAATCAGCGGGTAAATCGCCGGGTCCACTTGCTTCTTGCTTGTACGCCCTTTCACACCGTAAAGATAGAATCCACGACCATTTTTTCTGCCTTTGCGATCGTCGTTCAAAATTGCAGAAATGACCTTTGCAGGCGCGGAAAAACGCTCTCCATACGCGCTCTCCAGCACAGGGATAATTTTAGTGCCGGTATCGATTCCCACCTCATCCAAAAGTTGGATTGGGCCGACCGGGAAGCCAAATTTCACCAGCGCGCGATCGATATGCTCGACCTGCTCGCCTTCCGTCAGCATGCGCATCGCTTCGTTGATGTAAGGCGCAAGAATGCGGTTAACGTAAAAGCCTGCTTTATCCGCCACAACGATCGGCGTTTTGCCCTGCTTTTTCGCCAGCTTCACCGTGGTAGCGATGGTTCGCTCTGAGGTTTGCGCGTGAGCGATCACCTCCACCAGCGGCATTTTTTCCACCGGGCTGAAGAAATGCAGGCCGATGATATTTTCCGGGCGCGCGGCTTTCGCTGCAATATCGCCAATCGGCAACGACGAGGTGTTAGAAGCAAAAATGGTCTGCGGCGAGCAGTGCTGCTCCACTTCCGCCACCATTTGCTGCTTCAACGCCAGATCTTCGAATACCGCTTCAATCACGATATCGCGCCCGGCAAAACCACGGTAATCGGTGGTGCCGGAGATCAGCGCCATGTCGCTGTCACGCTCCTGAGGACGGATATGGCGGCGACGGACTTTTTTATCAAGCTGCTGCCAGCTGTATTGCAGCGCATGATTGATACCGGCAGGTTTAATATCCTTGATGCGCACCGGCAGTTTGCCTTTGCTGGCGGTAACGTAAGCAATGCCGCCGCCCATCAGACCACCGCCCAGAATGCCCACCGCACGTAATGGCGCGGGTTCGACGGCGCTGCCCGGATCTTTTTTGATGTCGGTACTGGTAAAAAAGATATGCCGCAGCGCACGGGACTGCGGGGTCATCGCCAGCTCGCCGAAGGCGCGGGCTTCTGCCTCATAACCGCTGCTGCGCCCCTGGGCCAGCCCCGTCTGCACCACGTCCAGAATGCGCGGCGCGGCCGGATAGTTGCCGTGGGTTTTCTGCTGCGTCTTTTTCTCCACCATTCGAAACAGCAGGGTGCGCCCGAGCGGGCCGGCCATAATGCGTTCGCGCACGGGCAAACGACGCCCGGTCGGTTTGCCTTTTTTCGCCAGTTCCACGGCAGCGTCCAGCAAAATGGATACCGGCACCACATCATCCACCAGCCCCACTTTGCGCGCCTGGCGCGGACGGAGCATTTTGCCGGTGAGGATCATCTCCAGCGCCGTGCTGACGCCAATTAAGCGCGGCAGGCGCTGGGTGCCGCCGGAGCCGGGTAACAGGCCGAGCTGCACTTCCGGCAGCCCAAGCTGGGTTTTGGGATCGTCAGTACAGACGCGCCCGTGGCAGGCCAGTGCCAGCTCAAGACCGCCGCCAAGACAGGCGCCATGGATCGCCGCAATCACCGGGATGGTGAGCGCATGGATTTCCGCCATCACCTGTTGCCCCTGACGGGCCAGCTCTTCCGCGTCTTTAGCGGTTTTGCAGCGGTCGATCATGTGGATGTCGGCCCCGGCGACAAAATTGTCTGTTTTCGCCGAAATGAACACCACGCCACGCAGATCTTTGTTCTCGCGGATTTGTTTCAAAATTGCCCGCACCTGAACGCCGAATTCCGCCTTCAGGGTATTCATTTTTTCGCCGGGCACATCAATGGTCACCACGGCGATCTGATCCGGGCGCACAGTCAGGGAGAATGCAGTTGTCATGTCCATTATTCGGCCTCCAGGACCATTGCCGCGCCAAGTCCGCCTGCGGCGCAGGCCGTCACCAGGCCAAATCCCCCGCCCCGGCGGCGTAATTCATGCAGCGTCTGGGTGATCATGCGCGCGCCGGTGGCGGCAAACGGATGACCATAGGCGATAGAGCCGCCCAGCACGTTAAATTTGCTGTCGTCCACTTCGCCGGTGGCCTGACTGCGACCCAGCACCTCGCGGCTGAACTGGTCGCTGGCCATCAGCTTGAGGTTTGCCAGCGTCTGGGCGGCAAAGGCTTCGTGCATATCAAACAGCGTCAGATCGTTAAGGGTGATGCCTGCGCGCTCCAGCGCCAGCGGCGTCGACCAGGCCGGACCCAGCAGCATGTCCTGCTGCACACCGACGGCGGTAAAGGCGTAGCTGCGCAGGAATCCGAGCGGCGTCAGCCCCAGTTCCCTGGCGCGGGATTCGGTCATCAGGATCACCGCCGCCGCGCCATCGGTCAGCGGCGTACTGTTGGCCGCTGTCACGCTGCCGTGTTTACGGTCAAACGCCGGGCGCAGTTTGCTGTAATCAGCAAGCGTGGAGTTGTGGCGAATATTATTATCCTGCACCACAGGATCACGGTACGGCGGCACGTAGGCGGTCATCACCTCGTCCGCCAGTTTACCGTCCGCCCAGGCCTGCGCCGCCAGCTGGTGGGAGCGATGCGCCAGCGCATCCTGTTGTTCGCGGCTGATGCCCCAAGTTTTTGCCATTTGCTCGGCGGTATCGCCCATGCGTAAACCGGTGGAGTATTCCGCCACGGCGGGCGGCACGGGGAGTAAATCCCGCGGGCGCAGACGGGAAAAGAGTTTTAGCTTCTGCCCTGCGGTGCGGGCTTTGCTGAGATCGAGCAGCGTACGCGCCAGGGTTTTGCTGACGCCGATGGGCAGTACGGAGGTGGAATCCGCCCCGCCCGCGATACCGGCGCGAATGGTACCCGCCATCAGGCTTTCGGCAACGTTCGCCACCGCCTGAAAGCTGGTGGCGCAGGCACGGCTGACGCTGTACGCATCGGTATGAATGTTCATGCCGGTGCCAAGCACAATTTCGCGGGCAATGTTTGGCGCTTCGGGCATCTGCACCACCTGACCAAACACCAGTTGTTCGATGACGTCAGGCGGAATTTCGCTGCGGGCGAGCATTTCGCCCACCACCATTTTCCCGAGGCTAATGGCCGGGATGCCGTGAAAGGCGGTGGCCTGGCGGGCAAAAGGGGTACGCAATCCGGTGACAATGGCAATGCGATCGCCCTGACGGGTGACAAGCGGTAATGCCTGACTCATAACACTCCCCTGTAAATAACATCATGCAAAGTGGTCTGACCTGATATTAGTCTTAACCTTTTTTTTACATTTAGCCAACTGGCTGAGGGGATTTTTGCGAGCTAATACACAGAGATGATGGAGAAAACGCTCCTGAGGATCAGGAGCGTGATAAGGGGGATTTAACGCAGGCCGAGCTGGAAGATCAGGGTTTCCGCTTCGCAGGCGAAAACAAAATCAATATCCAGACGCACACCCTCTTCAACGTCGGTAAAGGTGGAGGTGATCTGGCACGGGTCTGACTCCACGCTGCGCGCCTTTTCCGTTAATGCGGCAAGCGTCGCTTCTGCGTCGGCACGTGTGGTAAATACGCGGCTGTAAGAGGCGGTGCAGTCGGTATTATCCATAATGGTGCCCACATCCATACAGCAGCAAACCGGGGTTTCATCAGCACTGCATTTACTCATTGTAGATTTCCTCTGTATTTGCACTCGGGGTGCCATAAACGATGTGGTTATTTTACGCGCCCCGTAAAAGTGGCTCCAGTCGTTAATCTCACAATTGCCGGATAGTGACCGTTATCACAGCTTAAAATGATCTAAAACAAAATTCGCCGTTGCTGATAACCGTAACGGTGCACAAATTTGCCACGCAGATCGCGTTTCGAAGATCACATTTGAAAAATCTTATAAACATCCTTGCAACATTCCCTCTGGTCGGACCTATACTTCCGCCACTGGTCTGATTTGTAAGTCGTACCTCAGACCCTACACTTCGCGCTCCTGTTACGGTACGTAACAATTAATGCATAAAAATAAATGTATGAGGTTATGGTCATGAGCCAGAAAACCCGGTTTACCAAATCTGCACTCGCAGTTGCAGTGGCAATTGTCTCTACACAAGCCTGGTCTGCGGGCTTCCAGTTAAACGAATTCTCTTCCTCTGGCCTTGGCCGCGCTTATTCAGGTGAAGGCGCTATTGCGGATGACGCAGGCAACGTCAGCCGTAACCCGGCATTAATTACTTTATTCGACCGCCCGGCCTTTTCCGGCGGCGCGGTGTATATTGATCCGGACGTGAATATTTCCGGCCGTTCGCCTTATACCGGCCGCAGCACCAAAGCCGATAATATTGCGCCGACTGCCTGGGTGCCTAACCTGCACTTTGTTGCGCCAATTAATGAACAATTTGGCTGGGGCGCATCAGTCACCTCGAATTATGGTCTGGCAACAGAGTTTAATGATAACTACATCGCAGGCGAATACGGCGGTAAAACCGATTTAACCACCCTTAACCTCAACCTCAGCGGCGCTTATCGCTTAAATGACAACTGGAGTTTTGGTCTTGGCTTTGACGCAGTTTACGCTGACGCGAAAATTGAGCGCTATTCCGGCGAGCAGACCGCGGCATTGCCGAAAAACAGTTCTAAAATCGCAAGCCTTGAAGGCGATGAGTGGGGCTTTGGCTGGAACGCCGGTATCCTTTATGAGCTGGATAAAGACAACCGTTACGGTTTTACTTACCGCTCAGAAGTAAAAGTCGACTTTGACGGTGATTATAAAAGCGGCATCAGCCCACTGGTTAATGGCTTACCAGGCGCGGGTACGGCTTTCCCTGCCGGTACTGGCGGCCAGACTATTCCAGGCTCGCTGAGTTTGCATCTGCCGGAAATGTGGGAGCTGTCCGGTTATAACCGCGTCGCGCCGCAATGGGCTGTACACTACAGCATCGCCTACACCAGCTGGAGTCAGTTCCAGGAGCTGAAAGCCACCGGCGATGGCGACCGCACGCTGTTCTATAAAGACGAAGGCTTTAAAGATTCCTACCGCCTGGCGCTGGGCACCACCTATTACATGGATGATAACTGGACCTTCCGTACCGGTATCGCCTATGACGATAGCCCGGTTCCGGCTGGCAAACGTTCTATTTCCATCCCGGATCAGGACCGTCTGTGGCTGAGCGCCGGTACGACTTACGCCTTTAATGATAATGCGTCGGTTGATGTGGGTGCCTCTTATATGCACGGTCAGAAAGTTACCGTTAATGAAGGCCCGTATACCTTCCATTCAGAAGGTAAAGCCTGGCTGTTCGGCACCAACTTTAACTACGCATTCTGATCAATCCGTCATATAAAAAAAGGTGAACTTATGTTCACCTTTTTTATTGCCTGCTTTGCTATTACTCAGAATCAATATCTTTTAAATCATCCTGAATAGCCTGCGCATTCGGGTTTTCGTCAGGTTTTAACTGACCGCCGTTGGCGATAAAGTCGTGGCGCTGGAAATAGGCTTCGCGCACCAGAATATAAGGATCGGAAGACTGGCGCAGCAGGCCGTCGGAATCCAGCAACTGCGCGCGGGACTCGATACCTTCTACCGTCCATTTACCCACCGAGAGCGGCCAGGTCAGCCAGGAGAGCACCGGATACAGCGTATCCGCCATATCGCCGCCGTCTTCACGCAGGGTAAAGCTGCCATAAAACGGCAACTGAACGTACGGACCGTAACCTACGCCATAATGACCGAGGGTGCTGCCGAAACGGTGCGGCTCCACACGTTGCAATTTTTCGTTGGATAATCCCGCGACGTCAATAAAGCCCCCCATACCCAGTAAAGTATTCAGGAAGAAGCGGGTAAAGTGCACCATACCTTTATAGGGATCGCCCTGGAGGAAATAGTTCACCATAATGGCGGGCTCTTCCAGGTTACTGGTGAAATTGCTTAAGCCGTTACGCGCGGGCTGCGGTACATAATCACGCCAGCCTACGGCAATTGGCCGCAGCACATAGGGATCCAGCACGTTGAAGTTAAAGTTATACATGGTGCGGTTAAATCCTTCGAACGGATCCGAGCGCCCCTGTTGCTGCTCACCAGAGCTGGCGCAGCCGACCAGTAATGTAGTTCCCAGCGCGAGCGCCGACAGGCGAAATTTCATGGATGTCTCCCTGTAATAAATGGTCATCGCAAAATATCATCCGTGACGGATAAACGCGCAGCGCTCAGGTTTCCGCCTGGAATACGCAAGCGATTGTATCAGCACGTTTAACGATGTGCACGTCAGCGGCCAGCACGAGCTGTCACGCATTGAGCATAGCTTGTCTTTCTCTTCTCGTTTCGCCTTCAATTTTATACGTTCTCTGCGATCCTGTTATCACCTTTTTTGCCCTTTGCACAATTTAGGAAGAAGCCCGCTGCTTTAGCACATAAAGCCGCTACGCTTATTAGCATGATCCCCGGAAAGATGAAGCAAAAATGGATGAACTGAAAAACGAAAAATTAGATAAGCACACCGACGACATTGAAGTCGAGAGTGAGGAAAAAGATCGCGGCGAAGAAATCGAGGTGGATGAGGAGCATCTGCCTTCACGGGCAATGGCGATCCATGAACATATTCGTCAGGACGGAGAAAAAGAGCTGGAGCGTGATGCCATGGCGCTGCTCTGGTCAGCCATTGCGGCGGGCCTGTCGATGGGCGCATCGTTTCTGGCAAAAGGCATTTTCCACGTTCAGTTTGAAGGTATTCCCGGCGGCTTTGTACTGGAGAATCTCGGTTATACCTTTGGCTTTATTATTGTCATCATGGCTCGTCAGCAGCTGTTCACCGAGAACACCGTCACCGCCGTATTACCCTTTATGCATAACCCGACGTGGCGCAACGGCGGACTGCTGATGCGGCTGTGGGGCGTGGTATTGCTGGGTAACCTGATCGGCACCGCCATCGTCGCCTGGGCGTTTGGTTATATGCCGGTATTTGACGACGCGACGCGCAATGCCTTTGTCAAAATCGGCATGGACGTGATGAAAAATACCCCGCTCGAGATGTTTGCCAATGCCATTATCTCCGGCTGGCTGATCGCCACCATGGTTTGGATGTTCCCTTCTGCCGGCTCGGCGAAAATCGTGGTGATCATTCTTATGACCTGGCTGATTGCGCTGGGGGATACCACGCATATCGTGGTGGGCGCGGTAGAGATCTTTTACCTGGTATTTACCGGTTCGCTGCACTGGAGTGAATTCCTCTGGCCGTTTGCGCTCCCGACCCTCGCCGGGAATATCTGCGGCGGTACCTTTATTTTCGCCCTGTTAAGCCATGCGCAGATCCGTAACGACATGAGCAACAAACGTAAGGCTGAAGCCAAAGCGCAGGCCGACGAGGCGAAAAAGAAGGTGAAAGCAAAGCAGAATAACGCTTAAGTGGCGACACTTTGAGCATTCAGGCGGTCACGCGCTTAACGCAGTGCGGAAATGACGTTATACTCGTGCCGCCTTGTCCCTTTAGTTAAATGGATATAACGAGCCCCTCCTAAGGGCTAGTTGCAGGTTCGATTCCTGCAGGGGACACCATTCTATAGTTCGCCGCCTTCCGCCGTAGTTCGCCAAACTCCAGTCACAGCAAGCTCCCCATAAAACAACCGTTCGCCATAGCTCGCATTAGACCGTTGACAGCCGCATGTATTGGCGGGTAAAAAACGAGTAAATAATTTTACCCACCGGAATTTTACCCATGCTGACCATTAAGCAGATCGACGCGGCAAAGCCGAAAGATAAACCTTACCGTCTGCTGGATGGCAACGGCCTGTACCTCTATGTCCCGGTGTCAGGCAAAAAGGTCTGGCAGCTGCGATATAAAATCGATGACAAGGAAAAGGTGCTAACTGTCGGCAAATACCCGCTGATGTCATTGCAGGAAGCCAGAGATAAAGCGTGGATAGCTAGGAAGGATGTCTCAACAGGAATTGACCCGGTTAAGGCCAAAAAGCTTTCGGTCAAAGATAATACGTTCGGTGCTATATATCAGGAATGGTACGAGCACAAAAAACAGGTATGGTCTGTGGGGTATGCGGATGAGCTTGCGAGAATGTTTAAGGATGACATTCTGCCGCAGATTGGCGGGCTGGAAATCAATGAAATTGAGCCGATGCAGATACTGTCGGTGATCCGCACGTTCGAAGACCGCGGGGCTATGGAGAGAGCAAATAAAGCCAGGAGGCGGTGTGGTGAGGTTTTCCGGTACGCGATAGTGACCGGCAGGGCTAAATATAACCCGGCGCCAGACCTTGCTGACGCGATGAAGGGATACCGCAAAAAGAACTACCCTTTCCTTCCGTCCGACCAGATACCCGCATTCAACAAGGCGCTTGCAGGATTCTCCGGAAGCATCGTAACTAAGGTTGCAACGCAGGTTTTGCAGTACACAGCGCTCAGGACGAAAGAGCTTCGTTCTATGCAATGGGCGAACGTCGATTTTGAAACAAGGACTATCACAATTGACGCAGAGGTAATGAAAGGACGCCGCGTTCACATCGTACCGATGTCAGAGCAGGTGGTAGATCTGCTTCAATCTATCCGCCCGGTGACCGAGCCAGTATCAGACTTTGTTTTCCCGGGACGCAACGACAAGAAGAAACCGCTGAGCGACGCAGCTGTCCTGCTGGTTATCCGCCAGATAGGATACGAAGGGCTAGCCAGCGGCCACGGTTTCCGGCATCAGTTCAGTACAATCATGAACGAGCATGAGTGGCCGGCAGACGCCATTGAGAAGCAACTGGCACACGCAAACAGCGGATCAATCCGCGGTATCTACAACCACGCTCAATACCTCGACAAGCGCAGGGAAATGATGCAGTGGTGGGCTGACTATATCGATGGGAAGGTGGCATAACGCCACCTATATCACCGGGCAGTCATCATCCAGGCCGTTCCACGTATCGACGACGAAATGGGTGACGACGCCGATCACCTGTAATTCATCCAAACACTCTCCTTCAATCGCATCACCATCATGCGTGATGAACGCCTTCCCCATAAACTTCCCGAAATAGGTACGCCCGTCAAGACTGGCGAGCAGCACGTCGCCCTGCCGCGCTATCAATCCTCTGTCGACCACAGCCGCGCCGGTTGATGTCTCAATGACCAGGCTGTTAGCCGTTAAGTAGCAAATGATGTCAGCGCACATCGTTGTTTCAATGTAATCAGCAGCTGGAGACGGGAAGCCCATTATTGAACGTACCCCATGCTGCGAAGCATCCAGAGACGGTTTTCACTGGAATCAGGCGTTTTGTCAACGAACCCGGTTTGGTATCGCTCTATCCACTTGTTCGCATCTGCAAGGGTGTAATGCCAGTTGCGATTGCGCAGCTCCCGCACGAAGTCCGCCGTTCGAAGACACTGATACCCCTTTGGGTTTTTATGTATTGCCGCCACGAAAGCTGAGCCAATATCTGATCTGCGTGACATAGCCTACCCTCCATGATAATTACTGTATGCATATACAGTATCGCTAGTTATGGCTGTCGATCAAGTTGTCCATGCGCAATGCTAGGAAATAGTGAGTCTTGGCTGGTTACCCACCCTAATCTCTCGTTATGATGGGAATGGCCGATATTTTATCTGTGAAGTAAGTCCATCAGATGTTTCTGGTAGTTGTTATCAGATAAATGCTTGTGTAAGATCGCCGAATTATTATGGTGGAGGCCTTATGAGAGAGAATAATTTTAACGCGCTGCGGCTTGGGTTAGCCATTATTGTAATGTTATACCATATAGGCAAACTAACTGAGCAAGCATACTTTTCAATTTTCCCTGGAGAATTGGCTGTTAAGTGTTTCTTTGTCATTAGTGGATTCCTTATTTCTCAAAGTTATTTAAATAACAGCAATCTTAAGAGATACGCAAAGGCAAGATTCTTTCGAATCTACCCATTATATTTCCTGTGTGTTATGGCATGCTTTATGTTTGGTGCCATTGAATACAATCGAGACATAGTAACCTATCTTGCGTCTGGGGGAGGCAAATATTTAATTGCAAACTTATCCTTTGCAAATTTTGTTGCCCCATCTCTGCCTGGCTTGTTTGAGCACAATCCTTTAAATAGCGCCGTTAATGGATCTTTATGGACTATCAAAATAGAAGTAATGTTCTTTTTGAGCGTTCCTATTATATTCGGATTTATTTCTAAACATTTGGGTTTTAAAAGAACTGTTTTTGCAATTTCTGCGGCCTCTCTTGCTTCTTCCATATTGATGTGCATCCTTATCACGGCATACAGACTCCCTACATCGATAGGAAATCAACTGCCATCATTCATGATCTACTTTATGCTTGGAGCAGCCTTTCCTCTAATAAAAAAAGAGGCAATGAAAACATATCTGTTGCCTGTTTTTATCATTGCGCTAATAATTGAAACGACTCCTATTGTTGATACAATCATTACACCATTTGCATGTGCAGGTTTCGTTTATACTATTGCATTCAACACACAAAAAATTAAAATACCGGATTCAATAGGCGACATATCATATGGCGTATATATATTCCATTACCCTGTAATACAAGCATTATATTCTTATGGGGTTTATGAAAATCGTATAGTCGGCGTTATTACAACTATAGTGATTGTTTTTTTGGCTTCATACTTCAGCTGGCACCTGCTTGAGAAAAAGGTAACTTCCAAAGGCTTTTTGGCTAAAACTATTTTCAATAGTAGAACAGCAAAAATATGAAAGACTATGCCGGGCACCGAGCCCGGCTTTTTATAGCCCAAGAACTGTCAGGTTGATTGAGCCTCCAGCTATTGTTCCTCTGTTCATCCTTAAGAAACCATTGTTATTATCGAACGTGACATCTCCTGTAATGGATGATGGTATGGTAGATACCAATATAGTCTCCACATCATTGCCTGATCCACCAGATCTTTTGATGGCAATGAGATACATTTTTGTGAATGCAACCCCGGTGCCGATAGAACCTCTTACTATAGCAATTCCACCACCTAAACCTGCTTGTATGGCGATATCTGTAGTTGTGCTAGTGACTCCAGTAGAAGCTATAGTATAAACGCCCCTAATTTGGTTACCTGCAGTGGCAGTAATATTGTTTGATACCTTTATCTGTGGGGTGTTAATCCCTTGAGAGTCAAGTACGTCTAGTTGGGCTAATTGCGTTTTACGGGTAGTGAAAGATATTCCTGTTGTTGTGGAATAATTTCCATAAGAAACAACGGCATAACTGTTATCAGAAAACAGAACACCTGTCCCTCGAGAAAATATGTTATTTGTTATCTGAGCGTTTTTATTAACTGTATCACCCCAGTCAATTACCGACGTTGTGTATGGAATATTAGAATCTATATAACATCCATCAATAACCAGCATCAGCGCATCTATCCCACCTCGAATACCAAGTTGAACCATTGATTTGGTATTGTTTACCTCAAACCAGCAGCTTTTGAATTCTGGATAGTACTGCCCTGTGATTCTTATTAAACCTTCAGTATTTGCATTCTGCTCAAAAATACATTTTTCGAATATCTGCTTTATCCCATTGTCAATTTGAACAACATAAGAAGAACCTGACGCACCTTTGAATTCACACGCCACGAATGTATTAATATTCGTTTCTGCTTGACCGATGCTGCCCAAGCTTCTAATGGCCTGGAAGTTTCCTTTGCTTGGTCCAATCGTACCAAATAGGCATTTTACGACATAGCACCCAATCATGTCCCCATGAATTCCATATTTGAGATTTTGATTAAATCTACAATTCTTAATGTGCATGTGAGACAGGTATATCAGATCGCCACCACTACCTATTCCTCTTCCTTGCCCCGCTGTCTCACTAGTGAATTCTGCATGTTCGACAGTAAAAAGCTGGCCTGTGAATTGATTTGGCACCACGAAAAATGGGAAATCACCACTTACTGATAACTTAGCTCCCTCATCGCATCTTACCTCCAAATGATCGCGTGCGATAAAAATGGGAGAATTGGCTATGAATTTACCAGCAGGAACATAAACAGAATCAAATGTTAAGAAAGCTCTATTGAATCCATCTGCTATATCATTTGCTGGCCCGAACCATAACACATTGGCCATCCCATCATGAGATCTCTTCCAGCGCCGCCCTGCTGCATCAACAAGCACAGTTCCACCGTTATCTACACTGGTTTTATCGGTTATATCGAGGAAAAATAACCCCTCTCCTCCATCCATTTTTGAAGCTCTACCAATGCATTTAATTTGATCTCCTGCTACATTAGATGCTCTGATTTGGTCATATGTACCACCTCCGACGAGAGACTCACCATCGAGCTCTGCCAGACGCTGCTCTAAACGGTCAGGGTCATATTTAAGGACATTAGCGATGTAATCTACCTGCGAGCCATACGCATCGTAGATAGCCATGCTGTGGCCTTGCACAGTTACAATCTTTACTAGTTGCCCGTTATATACAATCTTCCCTGCTGCATTAATGATTAGCGGCTGCGGGACAGGGACGCGACTGCCATCCTCATTTTCGATATAAACAGTTATCTGGTTTGAGGGGATGGTTGGATCAGTATCAATTTTACCGATAAAGATTCTGCCGTTTGCGATTGCGCGAAATGTACGCGAATCGGTAAAAATCGGGCGAGGATTCGTTACCACAACATTTGCTGAAATATCTGACATTTACTGTGCTCCGGGCGCAGCAAAGCCGCACAACGTAAAGTTGCGCAGCGTTGCGTTAAGGTCGGTTATAATTGGTTAAAAGGCTGGAGGATTTATGAACAGAGACTTATTGAATTTTGCTTTTCTTATCTTTGGTGTCGTAGTGGGCAGACTTTTATTCGCTTAACGCTTCAGACTTAGCGCCCTGCGCGAATGAATTTACTACCCGCTCTACCTGAGATAGTGCTTTCTCAAATGCGGTTGAACCGCGCTGTGTGTTTGCCAGTCGCAGGAGTGCGTTGCGAACAGGCTCGCTTTCATACATCCGCGCAAGCAGCCCATATCCACCTCCCACGCCTACGAGCGCAGGGTTTGTTACCGAGCCAATTCCAAGAATGAATGGGATAGTTTGCTGCCCTGTAGGGGTAGTAACACCGGCCTGACCTGCTCGCTTGGTTGACTCAAGGTAATTTTTAAGCCCCTTCAGGTAAGCCGCGTCGCGGCCTTTAAAAGCAATACCGGTCTGGTTCGACATCAGGTTAACCTGCCGCAAGAACTGATCTGGCGATCCACCTGATTTCTCCATTGCCTTACCGATAATGCCGTTCCGCATCTGAGCTCGGCCAATCTGGCCGACAGAGCGATACAGGTTTTGCACCTCTGATTTTTTGCCACTGAAAAGCATGTTGTTGACCACTTCCGGGGTCAAATCCCCCTTCATGATCACGTTTTTCAACCTGGTGTTCTTCAGCTTATTGGCCTCGTCTGCGTAAATAGCATTCGCCTGTTTGTACCGACGCAGGCTATCACTGCCAAGATTCTGACCAATGGCACTGTCAATATCGCCAGTCATAGCGCTGTAGACTCGATTGACCGCAGCCTCTGATTTGTTAATTAGCGCTTGTCGTTCACCTTTCACATCCTGTCTGAATTGGCTGCGCAGCGCACTTAACTGCTGCAGATCCATCGCCATTGGCCCGTTAGGTCCGGCATTGCGGGACAACTCATCTCTGTAAACTTTAAGTTTTGAGATGGTTTCTTTATCAGCAGCTCCTCCTAGCTTTTGCAAATCAGCAATCTCATTATCAATTTGCTGAATGGCCCTTTTTGGCTGGATGTTAACTCCTGCCATTGCGTTTTGCGTCTGCTCTAAGCGATTTCCTGCCGCCCTGCGTATTCCAGATGATTTCTGCTTAAGACTGCCAATTACGATCGACGGGTCATACTCTCCAAAGCGAGAAGCAAACTCGTCAACTAACTGGCTTCGTGCATCCTGCTGAGTTGCGCGCATGCCGCTAGTGCCTACAAATGGGATATTCTCCGCAGTGGTTTGAGCCATACGACCGACGCGCGAGTTAGGTTGCAGCACGTCTGAGGTATGCAGCGGAACATCTGCTGAATTGGCAAACTGGATAGCCTCTCGCGCCTCAGGTGACATGGAGCCACGCACGCCGCGGTAAGCTGCACCTACCGCACGCCCGGCCTGATTAATTGCACCGCCCAGAGCCACACCAGTTGCCAGGTCTGTAGCGAGCGCCTCAGGATTATTTTTCTCACTATTGGCAGCCATAGAGCCGACGGCATTTTCAGCGAGTAAGCGCGATGCTCCCTGCACTACACGACCGGCAATTGATGGGGCCTGTGCGACCGCCCTTTCAGCACCAACAGGCGTCAGGTATGGTAAGGCCTCCGCAAATACGCGGCCCTCCGTGGTTTGCGGGGTGAGAGTCCCCGGCTGCACGCCAAAATTTTGCTCAAGCCCCTGCGTCGTTACCCGAGGTGCAGGCTGATATGTCCCATCACCAAGGCCAAGCTTTTTACCAGCCCATGCTCCGGCGCTTGTTACTGCATCGGCTACTGATGCGGGGATATTCGCGAGGTTGACGCCAGCCTGAAGCAACCCACGCCCGGTTTCAGCGGCGGCATTGCCAAGGTCTGACATGAATCCTCCCTGCTGATTATCAGGCTGCTGTGGCTGCTCTTGCTGCTGCGGTTGTGCCTCAGGCAGTGGATACGCATCAAAGAAAGCCTGCCTTGCCTGTTCAGCCTGATCGCCAGCTTGCGGAGCAACCACCTCATTGAAGTATTGCTCCTGAGCGCGTGCTTTCTGCTCCGGCGGTAAAGCCTGATACTGTTGCGAGGCAATAACGTCTTTCCATGCCTTAGCCATTAATCACCCCACAAAGACGAGAATCCTGCTGATTGTTGTGTCTGCCGTGCAGGTTGCGCCACTGACTGAGCTGCCTGCTGGCTACCACGACCACCTACATTTACGTTGTACTGCTGATTGTACTGGTCGGTATACTGCCGGATATTGCGCACTGACTCCTGAACAGCTTCGGGACTGGAATAGTCGATCTGCGGCATGCCCTGAAAGTACATCTTCGCCTCGGCTACGGTATTGATGCCGGAAGCCCCCATGTCACGCGCAGCAGCGATCCCCTGATTCTGCATCTTCCCCTGGATTCGCTGCGCAGCATTGTAGACCTGACGCTCATCCTTGCCGCTGATACGACTACGCACGTCCGCGCCGAACGCCGGAGACCCATTTCCGCCGGTAACTCCGGTCATAAATCCAAGCGTCTCGGGGCTGGCATTTTCAATGGCTGTAAGGTCTTTAGCCATTGCATAGTTACCAGCCGATGCTGCGGATGTAGCAGGTGCTGCGATAGCGCTGGCAGGCACACGAACGACATTGCCATTGTCATCGCGCCCTTCATAGAACGCATTCTGACCGGCACCATGAAGCTTGCCGCCAACCGTTACTGTTCTGCCGTCCGACAACTGGACCTGCCTGTTGCTGGCTGCTGCTGTGTTAATACCCGCAGCCTGAGCAAAGATGGCAGCGGCTTCCGGGTCCGTTTTAAGTAGTCGCGAATACTCGCCATAGTTTTGCATGGCGGATGTCGGGCCGTTAGCTGACATACGGGCATTTTGCGCAGAGATATTCTGCCCCCGCACAGTAATATCCTGACCTCTGGCGGTAAGTGCCTCTCCAGCCTGATTGCTGCGGATAGTTTCGGATAATTTATCCCTGTTGAGGCCCTGACTAACAATCTTGTCCTGCACGTTGAAGTAATCAACCGGTCCGAGCGCGGCCATTCCGAGGTGATCAACGAATTCGCCAAACTGCTGCGGGTTTTGCTGGTAAGTCTGAGCTACGCTTGCCGGATCAAGACCGACGCGCTGTAATTCAGCGGCATTGTTTTGCAGCCAACCGCTCATTGCTTCAGGAGATGAGGAGGCTAGCCTGGCACCGGCGGCGAGAGTGCCCACTGCGTTGCGCTGGTCTTCGTCAATAAATCCCATACCCTTACGCACAGCATCAATCTGGTCAGGGAATTGAGTGGCTAGCTGCCGGAGAGCACCGCGATCTCCTGACGCATAAGCATTTGCATAAGCCTGCTGAAACTGTTGCTTACGTGCCTCTTGTTCGTTTTGCTTATAAAGCGATGTGATGTCGGATATGCCTTGCAGTGCCTGTAGGCCGGTATTGTTTGCGCCAGATCGCTGAAGCTCATTATTCTGGCTAATCAGCCTCAATGCTGTGAGTGAGTCATTTACCGCGGGGGCATTTGTGTTTACTCCACCAATGCCTGCAAGAAATCCGCCATTTGCGTCTTGCCATGTAGCCATGATTACCCCTTAGAACAGAGAGCCAAGAAGCCCAATGCCGCCGCCGATAGCCGTGCCGATACCAGGACCACCAAACGCAGAACCAATTTGAGCGCCAGCCATCGCGCCAGATAGACCGCCGCCGAGAGCTGACTGGAAACCTGATGGCCTGTTGGCGTTTGCTGCAGCGAGGTTTGCCTGCTGCTGATACAGTGATCCCATATTGTTTGCATAGGTCTGCCCGGCATTCGCCTGCCCCTGCAAAGCACCAAGACCAATGTTCGCAAGGTTCTGCGCATTCTGCATTTGACCAGACAGCCAATTTTGACCCAGCGTAGGAGCGATAGCAGACAATTGATTGCCGGTAGCTGTAGAGCCAAGGCCGCCGGTCGCTTCAGCTGCATTCAATGACTGGTATCGAGCCTGGTCAGCCATTTGTTTATACTGGTTTGAGCCATAGTAACTGTTAAGAGCTTGCCCCTGCCCTTGCACGGTAGAGAGATTCTGAAGCTGGGAAATATACTGCTGCGCCAGTGGAGTAAATGGCGCAAGGTTATTCATGATGGTATTCCACTGCTGTTGTTGCAGCGCAGTTTGTTTATCGATCGACTTAGCCTGAGCCTTGGCAGCACCACCATCCCCACCACCCTTGCCGCCTTTTTCAGGGAAAAAAGGTTCCTCACCGCGCAGTTTCCTGCCCAGCGCAAAAATATTGCTCATGGTTAACTCCTGGAATGTTTCTGGAGGAAGGACTCTATTTCTTCGCGGGTTGCTGAGTAGAAAGTAACGTCATCGACGCCTTTGAAGTATTTGCGGATGGTTCCAACACGTTTTAGGCCAATTGAAGCGCAGTACATCTGACCATGCCGGAATTTCTGAGCTGCATAGGACATCACGCAGGCGAAACCCGTATTCGCAAGTAGGTATCGCCAGAACTCCATGGCGATATTGAAGCTAAAACCTCTGGCCTCAGGTAAATACATCGCATGGGTATCAAACGTTAGCGGCTGGATTTCGTTGTAATAAACAATTCCACCAAACTGACCATGCACATTGACCTCGAAATAGCGGCACTCTGGTCGATATTCGTAGCCATCGCCATTGTTGCTCCCAGCAATGATGTCTGGATGATTACCTACCGCTTCAATAAGGTCTATATTGCGTGTTGGTTTAAAGGTGATCATCAATTTATTAACCCGTGATTTCTGAGGGCTGTTTCAAGAGCCAGAATTCGCTGCCTCGCCAGAACCAGGCCTGTAATAACAGCGTTTATTTCTGCCTGGCTGTAGGTGGTGCCGGCAGTGTATGCCTGGTTAGCATTGAAGGCGCCAAGCAAAGGCGTCCCACTCCCGGCGGTCCACCCGGTGATTCGGGCGCCGATGACTTTTGTCCCGTTAACTGAGTAGGATGTCGAGACGTTCAATGGTGATGCCAGGCTTTGTTGCGCCGTTGCCGTCTTTGAAACGTAATCGCCCTGCAAGGTGATGATTGCGGCTTCGGTAGAGTCAACCCTGCTGTCTAAGCTAACAATGCTGGTCTGGATATCAATAACTTCATCCAGCAAATAATCAACGTCACTTCGTAGGGTTACGATCTTCCCTTCGGCAGTAGTTACTCTGACCTCAATCAGGTTTATTGCACTGGTATTGGCAGTTATTCGACCTTCATGATTTGCAAGAGTTACATCCTGCTCATCATTCTTTTCCTGAGCTTCATAAGCCCCTTGCCCGGCCTCATTTGCCTTGCCAGCCACATTGGTAAAGTCAGTTGATTGAGACAATAAATATTGAGCAAATGCCGGGCTAAATGTTGCAGGAATTGAAGTGGCATTTAGTCCAATAGCACGAACAATAACTGGTTCGTTTAACGAGTTATCCGCCATTACTCAATCCTTATCTGGGCGCCAGAAAGAGTCACAGGAGCCATGGTAACTACTCGTATTTTGAAACCAATGCTTTTACGAATGCGGCCAATTCTGCGCAATATCTGTCGCTTGTCATACTGGAATGGTGAATTCCAGGTAACCATTTGCTCTTGCCCGTAATTTATTCCGTCAGTAGTTGCCGAATAGAATAACTTTTCAGCGTACTGAGCAACGCCACCTGATGACTCGAGTTCAAAGTCAAAACCCCTGCCGTTGTCTGCCCTGAATAGCGGGGTGAACAGAAGATGTTCTTGTTGCTCATCGTACTGACTGGAGACATCAAATTTTAGCGCTCCTTTGACCCCTTCAAGCTTATCCCCGCAGGTTATCGAGTTGCCTTCGTACATGAAGTCAATGCCGCGGTATACGCCATCTTTCAGGCCTGATTTCAGAATGCACCACTGCGGACCGTTCTGGCTTGCTGACCCGTCATATACCAAAACATGGCCTGGTAAATGGATGATCAGTAGTTCATGTGAGTCGAATCTCAGAGACTCCATTACTGCTGTAGACAGCTCATCAGCCGTGTATGAGCGGATGATTTTCTCAATGCTCGCAGTGGCTATAGGAGTGGCACGCCCGGAATCGACCATGTAGACAGAAGGAGCACCGGTTGCGGGGTTGCTGACAATGGCATACGCATCCATATAGACGCACTTACAGAATGTCCCTGCGATACCTTTCGGCACCATATAAGCCGGGTTTGCCACATAAAGCGCTGCTCCTGCCGTGCTGGCGCCGGTCAGTGAGAAGAACTCGGTAGTTGTGGACCCGAAGCAAACAACAAAGTCGCGCCATGTACCGATACCAATAATTCCATCGGGCTGCGATTCAGCACGGTATTCTGCTGAGTTACGGTCAGGATGGCTCTCATCTTGCAGATCAGATATAAACCATGAGTCAGTACCATCTTTAGCCCATGCGTAACGCCCTCTAAGGCGTGTCACATCCCTGGCTGCACCGAGCTCATACTGCGTATGACCAGTAGAAGCACCCCAGTTAGATATGGTTTTGACAGTGCCATCATATCGATACTCGATTATCTTCCCGTTCACACAAACCGCCTGGGACGTCCTTCCATGAGCCATGGACACTCGGCCCATGCCTTCAACACTTCCCACCTCATCATTGCCACGATAGAGCTTCCCGCCCATCACTCGATAGACGACATTTTTGGCGGTGTTAAAATCGGCTCCGCGCGATGTTCCATTAACGTCTGAGAGCTTTGCAATGCCGGGGAATGAGCGCAGATAACCGCTGGAATTGAGCACCTCTTTGGGTGTCGCCAGCATATTTACTGGCAGATAGTCGATGTAGTCGGCGTTGCGGTAGTCCTTACCGACACCCTTCATGAGGGGTAATTGCTGTATCGGCATTCGCTCACCTATGGATTTGGCACGTCGCCGTCAATTGGTGGAAGATCGCCACGGTAATAACGATCAGCCGTGAACACGTCATACTTATTGCCCTGCCCCACCGGCATATCACCGCGGCGCCGCATTGAAGGCACGACGAGAGTATCGGTCAGTAGCGCATCGTATGACCGCTGTGCGTTGCTGAGCATCTGGCTGGATGGTTCAAGGCTGTAGTCGGACATCATGCGGAGAAGAAGCTGGTAGCCGACCGCATGTTTGTATTTGCGTGGGATACCTGCGTCATCATCAGGCAATGGCGCTTCGTCATCAGCTGAGAACTGATAGCCAATGTCACCCGGGTTAATAAGCCACTCTTCGGCCATATCCTCGAGGTCGTAGACGCCATCCTCCATTGATGGCGGTTCAACATCGGTCAGTGTTGCATTGGACGCCACTGCGAATTTACGCAAGGCGAACAATACGATCTCACCCTTTGTCAGTGTCATCGCCATTATCTGCCGCCTTTTTACTGGCTTTCGAACCACTGGCCTTTTCATCAGCGCCCGGCACTTTATCTTCGATAGGCTTCAGTTCATCAATCGAAGTGACAAAACCCAACGCCTCGTAGACTGGCAGGTCATCGGCAACAATCACAGCCTGGACATAACCCGCTTCATTTTTTGCTGAGTAGAAAACGCTTAAACGATCCATTCTGACCTCTCAAATAAGAAAGGGGCCGAAGCCCCTTGTGATTACGGATTACCGAAGAACTGGCCGCCCATGTGCGGGTTGTAGCACACATAAGCTGGCAGCAGGTCGAAACGCATTTTCTGCACGTTGGCGTCGCCGTCAGCGTACTTGTGAACGCGGATAGAGAAGCCTTCGTAAGTGGCTACCGCGGAGTCGATGCTGTTCAGCTTCGGCAGCGGGATGGTGCCCAGACCGCAGAAGAATTTGTTGTAGAACAGGTTCGGCTTCATGGTCTGGCCTGCGGTGCCGACTACAGTTACTGCGTCACCGGAGGTAACAGCGCGGCTCACTGCGTTGTACTGAGGGTTGGTAGTGTCGTAAATCGGCACGCCGGACAGCGTCACGGTTACAGCGCCGCCTGCGGTTGAGTTGGCGTCAGCCAGAACAGTCGCGGTGAAACTGATCGGCGCAGAGCCGTTATACAGAACCTGCTTGGTCTGCTGCTGCAGCCAGTAGGTGCTTGTGAACTTAATCTGATCGCCAGCCTTCAGGAAGCCAGTGACAGATGCTGTCGCTCCAGCCAGGGTCAGGCTGAACTGATAGGTATCTTTCACCGCGTCATAAGTGACGGTTGGCGTGGTGGATACAGTCAGCGTACCGCCGAATGCGCCCTGAGTGCGTGAAGCAAGGCCGTTGGACATCAGCGCTCGGATGCCGCCGAAGTTCCCTGAGATTTGAGCATCTTCCCACGCTGAGCGAATGAGCTGATCGCTTCCATGCAGGCCGGACTGAGCATCTGCCAGACGCTGCGCAGACCACGGGTCCATGACCGCGTAGTTTTCACCCTTCTTAACGCCAAGGTCTTTCAGGAAAGAAGCAGTTTGTGCCACGTCAGACCATTTGTTGATCGGGGTGTTCGGAGTTCCCAGTGAAAGCGCGCCATTGTTCATCATGAATTGCGCCAACTCTGTTTCCAAGTCAGTCACAATTCGTTCGCGAACCGGGGCCAGAATTTCGTCCAACTGGTTCAGCTTGATAGCTTCTTCCAGCTGGCCGTATTCCACTGCAACGGTGATGTAGTTGCCAACTTTGCCGGTTGCTTTGCCTGAGATCAGGTTATTTTTAGCCTGACCTGAGATGTCACCGGTTGGAGTGCGCTTTGAAGCGAACTGATGCGGACGTTTGAAGCTTACGCTGTCGCCGGTACTGGAGTTGATTTCACCTGCCAGCAACTGACGGTCTACGGTTTTTGCCAGCACCAAGTCAGACATGAAGCCCGGCAGGAATTTCTTGAGGACGATTTGACTGACGTTGCTGTCGAGTTTGTTAGTGGTATCCATTTAGCTTTTCCTATTCGATGATTGCGCCGGGGCAGAATTTGTTGAAGTCGTCTTGTTTCGCATCAGCGCCGCCACCGCGAACTTCCGGCTCTGGTTTGATGGCTTTCTTTGGCTTCGGTGCAAGGCTTACTTGCTTGCTGATTTGGCCTAAGAGGAATGCTGCGCGAATTGGGTCTGTCTCAGCGGCTACACGCTGGCGTAATTGCTGGCTCTTGCCCAACCCGTAGGCGATAAGCTCGGAGCCTTCATCAGCGCAGTGGATCAGGATTTCCTTGTGCAGGTCAGGCACCTCGGCACGCACGATCTCCTCCATCTCCTGGTAATCTTTCACCGGGAGTTTGGCGGCGCGCTGCTTATGGGCTTCAACCCGCTGCTGGAAACGCTGCTGATATTCCTGCTGCTGACGCTGTTGCTGCTGCTTGCTCTGCTCGGCACGGCCCTTCTTCTCATGCCAGTCAGTCAGTGCTGCCTCATACGCTTCTTCATCGTATTCACACGACTCGAGAGTCGGCTTTGGAGGAATAACGTCTGCTTGTTGCTGTGGTTGCTGCTCTGCCGGCCTGGATTGAACCTGCTCAAGCTGGCGGCGCAGTTCCCGTAACTCTTTATCTTTTTCGCGGTTGTTCTTGCGAAGGTCTTTCACCCACTGAGGAGCAGGTTGACCATCAACATGATCGTCATCCTCTTCAGTCAGCGGGATTTCTTCATCGCCGACACGCAGGGAGTATTCATCCGTCTGCTCTTCGGTCTGCTCACCATCGGTTTCCACTTCTTCTGCAGATGCCTGGCCTTTCTCCTCAGACTGCTGCTGTTCAGTGGTTACCTCTTCGGTTGATTCCTGTTTTTCAGACAGGCCAATAACCTGACCGTCGATGATCAGTTCGCCTTCCATTGATTACTCCTGATTAACTCGGCAGTGAGTCTGCCGGTGACTGTGATGCTGTTTGGGTGTGACGCAGAATCAGATCTGCATTATCGCGGGAGTTTTGTTGCTGCTGCTGGTACCAGTCATTAATCACCTTCAGAGCATCCTGCACTGACTTGGCATCAGTGGCCTTGGCATCGACAAGCGTCTTAACAACCTGCGCCTGGCTGAGCTGAGCGTCTTGCTGAGCGGAGAACGCCTTGATCTGAACCTGCGCGGTTTCGTTCTGAGCTTTCTGCGCTTCGGCCTGCGCTGCAACCATCTGAGCCTGAGCAAGAACCATGTTCGGATCTGGCTGGTTCTGCGCCGCCATCTGAGCCTGCTGAACAATCTGCTGCTCTTTCTGATTGCGAGGCTTAACCGCGCCGGTCGTAAGCAGCTGCTTGCGGTTGAACTCTTTGAAGTCGTCCATCCCCTCGCCGTCCAGGTTATCAAGAATGATTCCCTGAATAACCGGGCGCATTGGGTCGCCGGGCAGCATGCTTTGCAGAACCTGCGTCAGTGCAGAAACCGTGGCGTCACGCCGGGCGGTATAACTTGGGCCAACATCAACAGTGACATCGTAACGGCCAGTGGATAGGTCATTCAGCGCGACAACATTACCCGTTTGCCGGTCTACTACCTGCGCATTCATCAGCGCGATATCATCAGTGCCGTCGGCGTTAACCACCCTGACCTCCCGATCAGAGCCGTAAACCTCACGAGCCATCGACAACCACACTTCACCTGCACGCTTCAGGCTCTTAGCCATGTTGTCCAGGTAGATGAATGACGCCATGTCCGAGCGGTTCATCAGGTTGCTGACTGTCTCCTGAGAGATATTGCTCGGCATCTGCTGCATCGCCTGACTGCCGCCGGTCACCTCTTGGATGTCAGCACTGGTCTGCTGCAGTAACGCAGCAAGCGCCTGATTCATCACTGCTGGCTGTGTGTATCCTGCCGGCGTGGCGCCGGAAATGATGTTGCCTGCCTTGTCCTTCACCTCACGCAATGGCAGGAATGCAGGGCGCTTCTTGTTGCGGGCTTCCCAATGCTTCTCAAGTCCGCGGATCTGCTCCATTCCAACAATGGGGATCTGCCCAGGGTCTTGCGAGGCAGTATCAGCCAGCATTGACACCTGCAGGTTATACAGGCGCTGTGGGTCCATCGCTTTGGCAATGTGCCCCTCGACACGTTCGATATCGTCGATGAACCAGCGTTTCCCATAAACTGGGATCAGCGGGATGTGCTCGCCAGGGATTCGGCGTGGCTTCTCAAGGAAGTTCTCGCCATCAACCACTGATACATAAACGCGACGACGCTTAACCGACCGGCGGGCCACCTCAATGAATCCAGCATCAGCCAGTTCATCTTCGATATCTTCGATCTGGTCGCTGTCGTAAGTGGCTATCTCACCGGTAATCGGCTGCTGATAACTGATGACGTCTACGGACTCCTTGCGGACCTCGTAGTATTTAGCGATGTAGACGACTTCCGGCTCGAACCAGTCATACTCCCAGCTGGTAATCGTGGTGGTATCGAGTGATGACGGCGGAGTCTTGCCGTACTCTGCTTCGTACTTCTCAGGCGAAAGCGAGTACATGCAGAACGCCCAGAGAGCATCTGATTTGTCGTACTTCTTCGCGTCAGGGTCGAACCATACTGAGCGTGACGGGTCGTAAACAGGCTCGATAGCGATGCGCTGACGCTCATCCATCGGGTCGTATTCGTTGACCAGCATCGAAGTTAAGCGGAAGCAGCCAAAGCCACCGGTTGCTGCATCGTCAAAGGCGTTGTCGCAAGCCTCGCCGCCGTCCGTTTCCTCGTAGTCAGCGCGGAACAGGCCATTCAGCTTATTGGCTAACTCTTCGCTGGCCTCACGGTCACCCGGGCGGAACTTGACGGTGATACGGTTATTCCGGTACTCGGAGATGATGCGGTTAAGCTCAGTGGCTACCTTGTTGATCTCAAACTTCGGGTACTTCTCGAACTGGTCATCAAGTTTGGTTCCCGCTGCCGTCGCACCTTCCCACTGCCCACCGGGAACGCGGGCAAAGCGAGTGGCTTCGACACACTTCTCGCGCACGTCCTGCTGTGGCGAATAGGCGCGGTCGAACCTGAGCATGACGCGCTCATGTTTTTTCTCTAATGTCTCTGCCATGTTTACCAACCGGAGGATGAGGGAACGTAGATTTCCGTTTCTTCTGGTGCCATCGCCGGACAATGCATGCACATCATCAGGGAGTCGGCCAGGTTAGGTGACGGGATGCCGAGCTTCTGCTTCATGTCGACTTTGGTCATGAGCTCAAGCTTTCCGTTACCGTTAAATTTGCGTTGGATCTGCGTGAGTTCAGCGAATGCCTTCTCCAGAATCTTCTCGCCGATAGCTTCCTTGTCGAAGCTCAGCATGCCGTCAGGGTCAGCGTATTCACCATGCACGACGGCGCGATAAGTGAGATAAAGCCTGTCAGCCAGGGTGTAATAGAACTGCGCGCGCTTATTGCGGAACACGTCGCCTATGGTGCGGATGTTGTCGCCCTGTACCACTTCATCAGCCCACGCCCCTGATTGATACGGCGCATCCTCATCGAACGGGGATTCGCTACCCTTGAACATGGTGGCAGTGATTTTCTTCCCGGAGAACGAGTCGGTAATCTGCCGACGGAGGCCAGCGCCGAGCCCGTCACCATCCCATAGGAAGTGATCGGCACCATCGTTGATTGCTAAACCGGTCGCCCAATCAGCCCCATCGTTAACATCGACCTGCTCAGGTGGTTCAGCAATGCGCTTGACCACTGAACCATGACGCATGGCATAACCTTTAGCATCCGGGCCGGTGTCTGACGGGTCGTGAGAAGCAACGACAGCCCCTCTCGCTTTCCAACCAAGCTTCTTGTGCGCGTCTGTGGCCGCTTCCAGCCATTCACGCTTGATGATTGCCATATCGCTTGCGCTTACCGGCTCACCGAGCCAGATATGACGATACAGAGTAGGGTTGCGCCGCTTGCACTCCTCCATCTCCAGGCGGAGAACTTCGGGAAAGTGCGGATTGTCGGTGTAGTTCACTGTCAGCAAGCAGATATCATCTGGATGGTCGACGACGAAACGTTGATAGGTGTCGTCCAGGATGTTCTTCGGGTTGAAGCTGACCCAGATTTCAGAGTTAGGCTTTCGGATGGTCGGGATCAGGATATCCCACGACTCTTTCGTTACCGCCTCGGCCTCTTCCACCCAGCAGATGTCGATCCCCTCAAGGGATTTAATCTTCGTGGGGTTATTCTTGATGCCGTAGAACATGAACTCTGCGCCGGTACCCAGATGCCTGACCATCGAGCGCTGGATTTCGAACTCTGCCGCATATCCTTCACGTTCAATGGTGTCCTCAAGCAAGCGGATCACCGAATCACTGATACTGTTCTGCAGTTCACGAGCACACAGGATGCGTACTGGCTGGCGCCTTGCCGCTTCAACGAGGAGCCGGGCAATGGCCCACGACTTACCGCTACCTCGACCGCCCTTGGCGACTTTATAGCGATGCGCCTCGATGAACGGTTGGAAGATAGGGTTTATCGTAGTCATTTGCCGAATAGCGTACTCATTGGTGAGGTTTCAATCTGGATGGCGCCGCCGTCTTTGCCGACCAGTTCATTGGTGACCTTGTCGCCATACTTGCGGGGATTCATTCGAGCCAGCGCCCATTTCCGGGTATCGACTCGCAGCCTTGCCTTTGCAACCTCGGCAGAATCAGGGATGACGTCATCAGCGATGTCGAATATCTCTTCGAAAATGGCATCCGCTCTCGCCTCTGTTGCCTTCGCGTACTTGTCGCGAAATTCCTCATGCTCTGCAATCCAGCGGAATACCGTGGACTTGTCTGGCATGCCCGGGCGCTTACAAACCTTGACCAAGCTTTCACCAGAGGCAAGCAGCGCACAAATGTCATCAGCCACCTCCGGCATGTAATCCGAAGGGCGACCGGCTTTACCTTTCTCAGCCGCCATAGTTCATTACGCCTTAGTGAATGCTTGTGCGTATTCGCAGGTTCGACCTGGCCCCATCTGAATGACGCTCATGTCACCCAAAGGCAGGAAGCCTGCAGCAATCTTCGCGTTGCACTTATTGGTGAAGTCGGCGCGATCCTGGCTCACCACGATGTCGTAATCCGTCGCAGTTGTGCCGCCGACCGCTACCACCTGGAAGTATTCGGTTTTGGTAGGAGTGGCATGAACGCCGATCAGCCCACCATTTGGGAAGCGCGATGCAGTGATGTGAGATTTAACCACAGGGATTAGAGCAGCAATGGAGCCTGCTGTTACTGTCTGCATTTGAGTGATTGCCATTACTTAGCCCCTTTCTTTGGTTTTTTCTTGCCACGAATACCGTCAGGCTTTGATGGATCATTTGTTGGTGATGGTTTCTTCTTTCCAGCCTTATCCATAGCGATGGCGATAGCCTGATCCTTTGGCTTACCTGCTTTGATTTCGGTTGCGATGTTCTGACCGATTACCTTTTTGCTGCGGCCTTTTTTAAGTGGCATGTCATTTCTCCACAACGATGAATGCAGGATGAGTTGATTGGTCGGTCGCGAATGAATCAATACGACCACCGGAATAGCAGTCGAGATCGATAGCGACCTGTACCGCTTCTTTGGCATCTTTGCCGCAATGCATAGCGGTACGAGCAATTAGCCCACCACTACCGATGGCATACGGAGTCACCTGCAGCGAGATGCTAGCTCGGGTATCGCCTTTGTCTTTTGCCACGATGTAAGCGCGGCCATTACCGACGATTGCGATCGCATGGAATGCAAATGTCGGCAGGAACTCAGAGTTGTAGGTCAGGTTGTGCGCGAGCAGGTCCTGTAACTCCATCTCTGCGCCGCAATCGCCAGAGCAGCCAATAGCCAGAATCTTGTCGCCGTAAATCTCCCAGCCGGAATCAGGCGCGGTGTAAATCTTCTGCTCGTACACAGAGCAAACGACATCGCCAGATGATGCCTGGGTGTCAGATGCCAGTGTCTTTCCATCCCATGCGACTGTAGTCATATCAGACTCCGGCAGTGAACAGGTCGAGTGCTTCTTTAGCTTCTCGGATCGCCTTCTCTGCCCGGGCTAATGCAGTGCCTTCACCCTGCGCCAGAACAAGCTGGTCTTTAAACAGTTCGAAGTTCAGCTTGCTGCCGTTAACGAAGGTGATCGCCTTTTCCGCTGCCGCGGTATCGCTCTGCACCAGGCGTAGGATGTCGAGGTTCATCTGCTGTAATTCTGTCAATGCTGTAATCTCTGCCATTGTTGGCTCCAGTTATTTCAGGCACTGCGTTCGAACGTATTCCTGCAGGCCGGTCAGTTGCTTGGTGATTGTGGCAATTCGCTCTCTGAGGGTGAAATAATCCCGTTCAGCGGAGTCAGTAAGTCGGGGGCCTGTGCCATCATCCATGCCGGGGGTGCTGGTCGCTCCGTTCGTGGAACATTTGGCGTTGAGCTGCAGCCGACGCTTGCCAGTAGCAACATCGCGCTCAAGCTGATCGATAGTGGCTTTTGCATCCTGCAGTTCTCCGGTGTATTTGGCATCGAGTGCAGCGACATCACGCTGACGGGTTTGCATGTCGGTTATCGTGTCGTTCGCCAGCTTCAGATTCCGCTCGGCTGTGTCGGCGCGCTGGCGTTGTTCTTCAGCGATGCCATAGAACCAATACGCAAGTCCGCCCAATACCATCAGCGCTACGAGTAAAAGCACAGGTTTCCAGTCAAAGGTCATTGCTGCTCTCCGCCAGGCACATGCTGCGCTCCATTTCGCGGCGGTTCTGCAATCCTTTCCACTTCATTCCGCCTGCATAAACCCAGCGCCGCATTTCTTCACATGCTCCAGCCTGATCGCCTTTGTTCAGCTTGCGGAGCAGAGTTGATTTGGAAAAGGCATCAGTACCTACGTTGAAGACGAAGCTGTAAAGGGCCGCTCTCTGGTATTCGTTCAGAGGCACCTTAACCAGCCTGTCTACTTGCTTCTTGGCTGGCTGAAGGTCTTTCCAGAGCAGAGCGTCACATTCCCGATCTGTGTATTTCTTCCCGATCACAATGTCTCTGCCTGTATGCCCATCACAGACTGTCCATACCCCGGCGACATCTTTATAGGCCTCATACTTCCGACCTTCCACGCCATCCCTGCCGCCAAGGAAAATGGTTGCTATTGCAAGCGCACCCGCTCCAGCCGCCCCGATCAGTTTTCTTCGCAAAGGAGTTGAGAAAGGCATCACTCCTCCTTAAAGGCAGATGAATTAGGCCAGCGTTGATAAGCCTCTATCTGCGCCAGTGTGGTTTTGCGTTTGTAATACCAGTTGATACCAAAAGTAAGGAGCGCCACAACAATACCGGCAATTACGCCAATGGCACTCCATTCATCAGGGCTTAGCCGGGTCAGTACGCCATTAGCTACCGTCCCGGCTGATGCGCCATAGGCAGCGCCAGAAGCTAATTTGCTCATATTGGACATATCTCTCTCCTCACAATTTATGTGGGAGCTGTGCGAGTCATGGGAATGCGCCTCACCCAATGCGGCAAAGGGTAAGTAGTTGGCTGTTTGGATGGGCGCGAATAAAAAAGCCAGCGCTAGGCTGGCAAGATGAGGGTCGTGCAATGTCGGCTCTGTGGCCGAAGATACTCTGGCTGGGGTTTTGTTCGCCCGGCTGGATTCGAACCAGCGATCATCCAATTATGGGTTGGGTGCTTTACCGCCTAGCTACAGGCAAATAAAAAAGCCACCGTCGTTAACCAGTGGCTCTATTCATTCAAAATGTCATGTCACACACAACAACGGCAACATATACGATTTATTCTGCTCATTTGTTCATTAAAAAGCAAGCTCGTTAGCAACATTTTTTGAGATTTTCTTCGCATTATCGCGAACGATGAACGCATTTTGCATCGGTTGGTACAGGCAGAACAGCGCTGCATTGAGCACGTCCTTAACTTCACGGCGCACAGTGGAGATGCTCGGCTTCTTGTACTGGTTGCCTCCGCGCGTCTTCATGAGGCGCGGACAGGCGATAGCGTGTTGCCATGTGGCGATCCGGATTTCACTGGACTGGAATACGTAATATGCCAGCAGCATTTTGTAGGCGTTTTCGTCGATGGCCTTCAGGTGAGTCCCGATAACCTGGCTCATCAGCATGCCGTCATCGTCGCTGCATACCGGGCGGCTGGTTTGCTGAGGCTCAACGGTAGCCATGAATTTAGCAATCATGTTGATCATGGATTTATCGATGCGTCCTGTCTGCACCCATGCGCCCCACAACTGGAGCCAGCCATCAATCCAACGGTACTGATCGGTAGTAAGTTCCAGTTTCATGCTGCGTCCCCTTCTTCCCGTTTATTTTGTATTCCAGCCATGCTGATCGCCGCCTTCATGTTGATGTCCATCAGCTTGAAAAGCACTCTGTCGCGGCGGTAGCTTTTTAACTTGCAGCGATGCTTTATTTTTTCGCGCGTGCTGAGAGATGAGGACTGCCAGTAACGCTGTCTGCGAGCGCTGTACTCTTTCAGATCGGCTGCGATTAACTCTGCGGTTGTGCTCATGCTGGCATCTCCTGCTTCTGTTTCGTCTTTGCCTTGCGGCGCTCACTGTTGCGGATGATCTGCTGTGCTGTGTCGTCTCCACCACGACTCGGGAAGCTGAATCCGGCGCGGAGGATGCTTTCAAGCTCGTACTGCTCTATCTGCTGTCTGGTCACGCTGCGCCCTCCAGTTCCGTAATAGTCAGTTCCAGCTTGCCGCCGGTGCATTGAGGCATCTTCACGACGCGGTAATCGACTACCTGCGAATCGTCAGCCCAGAACCCGGCTTTAGTCAGCGCGTCGAATGCTGCCTTTTGCAGGTTGTCCAGGTCACGGCGGCGGCGATCAGGCATGTGGCACTCCACCCGAACACGCAGCGGCGACGTGGTATTGATGTCGAGAAGTCCGTCCTTGACGATCTGAGCTACTGCACTGCGGTATGCGATACCATCTGCGCTGATGTGAGTACGCCCGCGATTGTGGCGATAGTAGCGGTTGTTGCTCGGCGGCCAGGGTAAGGTGATGTTGAAAGTATTCATGCTTTGATTAGAGCCTCTTTCAGCCAGATAACCTGTGTGCGAGCCATGCCTTCCAGTGCGCACTCTTTTGCATATTCCGCATCGACCATGCGTGTGCGGCGGTCAATCTCATCGTGACAGCTGCTGCATGCGATGGTGGCGATCAGGTCAGGCGGCTTAATTCCGGTACCGCACAATCCAGCCAGGCGGATATGTGCCAACACTGATGTCTCAGCATTGCCGTTACATACCCCTGGGATTCTTACCTGGCACTCACGACCGCGAGCAGCTTTGCGTAAATCAGCCATTGTTCACCTTCCTTGCGCGCAGACGTAACCAGCGCACGTCATAGAGATGGGCGGAATAATTGAATGTTGGGATGTCGACAGGATTGATGGCCGGCTTGCGCTTACGGCGAGCAGGTACGCGGAAGATTCCGCGCTCCATGACTTTAGCGAGAGGTGTCATCATGCCTCCTGCTTATCGCGCAGCTGCTGGAACTCGCTGCTATCAGGGATCGGGAGGTGGCAGCCGATGTTCATCGCCCATGCTTCGACCTTGCACAGGAAGATATGCATCTCGCCGGTTTCCAGCTTTGAGGTATGGCGCAGTGACTGAACAGATGTAACTTCGCCAGTAACCACGTCAACGCGCTCTGTGGTTTCATAGCCGAGATAGGTATGTTTCAGTGCGTCCTTCACCCATTCGGGCGTAGCGAATGACTTACCTCGTTTCATGAGATATTCGCTGATGACGCCAAACCACGCGTGTGCCATAGAATTTTGAGACAGGCTGCGAGTTTCGCGCCATGGCTTAATCACCAGGCGGTAGCAGTCTCCGGACTCCAGCATCGGCTTCAGTTGCTGGCCTATGGCGTCAAAGTTTGTGATGTGCAGGCGGATGCCATCTTTCGGGAAGTTCATGCGACCTCCATAACGGAAACCGCAGAATGCAGAAAATCGCAGGTGCTTTGCAGCATCTGTGAAATTTGATGTGATGTACTCTTTTTGTTTCGCACTTTGTCGTCCCCAACAAAGCGCAGTGGATACGGATAGTTGTTCAGGCTATCCGTATCTATATTATCGCCTATCTACAGATAATTATCAAAACGTCACGCAACAAAAAGCACCATTATCGGGGCTTGTTACATTAGCGTTCTGATAGCATCAGCCGCCAAAATGGCGGAGATGATGATGAGGATGGGGTTAGTCATTGATCACCCCATTTTCCTGCTACTGGCAAAAGAAACACCGGCCAAAAACATGCATACATGCCCCGAGAATATCGCCCAGGCTGGAACATTCAGCCCTACGATAACAAGCGTGACAGGTATAGCCGCTAAAACGATAAAGGCTATTTTGAGAAGCAACTTCATTACCCGCATCACACCACCTTCCCGTTTTTCCATGCCAGACCGGCAACAGCGATTACTGCCACTGCGTAGAGAATTGAGGTCATTTGGTTGGCTCCTGTGGTGCGGTTGGCACGGTCATTGGCATCCAGTGGGTAACCTCGGTTAACTCAACATATCCTTCATCCCAGTCTATAAATGTGTGGCCATCATAAATGTAGCCATGCCGAACGTATTTCCCGTCGAAAAGCCAGATGTCTCTGTTATTTTCCTCCGGCATCCGCTCGCTGCACGGAATCCACTGAGGCGTACCTACAAGAATGTTTGCTCGGCATTCATTCCACCCATAAGCCCATATCGACGGCTCACGACCAGAGGCGTCTGACCAATTAGGCTCAACTGACGGGATATTTGTAACTTCACGAGGGACCGCACCGCGACTCATACTTTTGATTTTTTCAATCATCGCATCGTTATCTTTCACGTCACATCCAAGCGCATCTGCGACTTCAATGAATAGCTCACGCAGCGCTGCCCATCGGTCCCTCCAGATTGTCACCTCTGACTGAAGAAGGCGGGTTTCATCAGGCATTGCTACACAGGACGTCACGGCTGGCTTGATAAATAGTGAGCAGCCACCATTCATTGTTTCATACCGGAAATTACCGCCTGTTTTTGATGTCCATATCTGCACGTTTATTGCGCCCATTGCACCAAGCTCAGGTTTAAGCACATGCTCTGATACCAGCTCGCCTTTGAGCGCTTCAAACACGGCAATAGCCGGCCCCATATGCAACACAACATCCGGCACCGCGACGGGCGGCGGGGCGGCGTAAAGCGGGACAATTTCACCTATAGTTTTTTCTTCCGCGTCGTCCCGAGATAAATATGCAGGCGTAGAGATAATGGCGCTATCTTTCAGGTCTTCACGCATTACATACGCCACCGGCTCCTGCGCTTCGGCAGCCAGCAGTCTGCGTGCCATTTCCACGTATTCCTGATGTGACGGTGAACTACCGTCTGCTATTTTTTCCAGCCTTTCTTTGCTCAGTTGTGTCATGGCTTATTCCTCACCCACTAACAGCGCACAGGCTGTATTTGAAGAAAACAGCTTTACGGTTGTATTGGACATAATCACTCCCCCTCGATCTGCAATTTGATGCCTGCGCCGGCGCTGGCAGCTTTAATTGCGGCGATAGTATCCGCTTCATGTATCCAGTCACACCATGCCCCAGGCAGCTTCACGGTGAGCGTTCTGGCCTCAAGCTCGGCGACATGACATCGGGCGTCCATCTCGTTGTTCTCTGAGGCTTTTAATAATTGCTCAAGCTCGGCTATGCGCTTCTCTGCGGCTTCCAGCGCCTCTGTCAGCGCCAGAATCTCTCCGGGCTTAACCGCCATGAATGTGTGAGGTTGCTCACAAATGGCCGCCGCTTTCAGCTTCGCCGTCAGTTCGTTGATGTTACTCATGCAGCACGCTCCTTTGATTTGCGCAGCGCTTCTTTGTAGCTGGACTTTGCCGCTTTCTTTGTTGGCTTCCAGTCGCCGCAAACATCGTAATAAGAATCCCAGTAAGCGCGCGAGCGGCGAACCATGCGGTATTCCCATTTGTAGCGGCCTATTTCGCGATCCTCATAAAAAGGCAGCTCTATGCCAAGCCACTCCCCAAAGGACTCACAAACTTCAGAGTGCAGATATTCATCGTAACGAGTTCGTTTCTTTGGTTCTGGTAGAGCAGAGATTGCCGCCGCCTCGCCATTTTCGGTGACGTGATAGAGAGTTCCGCCGCCAGCGAAATCAGGCGCAGGCCGGGAAGTGGCGAAGCCATCAGAAACAAGCTCTTTCCACTTCTCGTTATCGGTATGGCCCTCACCAGCGAGGAAATAATTGCGGTATGGCGTACGGTTACGCTCGCTAATTCCCAGAGCGTGCTGCATGAGTTCAATGCCTGTGCTCATACCTTCACCTCGTTGCGCAGCTGGGCGGCGTAGAGTCTTGCCTGCTTGGCTACATATTTGAGAGTGGAAGATGATTCATCGTTGTCGTAGAAGTCCTCTTCCGTGCTTACCTTGTCGGTCAGATCAGCAAACATCTCCACCCCCTGCGCACGCTGCTCGGCGAGGAAGCGCTCCGTAGCGGGAGTTTCTACGCGACAATAAACCAGGTCCCCGTCTTCAAAGTTACCAGGGTCAGATACCATATTTTCGTGCTCATCCTTGCTGTAGATCTCCTCTCGAATAAGTCCATGCTTGAGGGCATGAAACTCAATCTCAGAGCCATCCGCAGATCCGCCATCCCATGAGATCGCCAGCATCGCGTCAACGAAATCATCCATGCTCGCATTCTCAGCAGCCAGCTGATCGCGCTCTGCCTGAATCCCGGCCACCCGCTGCTCGTTATTGATAGCAAGCTCATAAAGCTCATCTAATTTCTTCATTGAGCGAAGAAGACCTTCGTTTTTGATGCTGTCGATTAGGTTTTTAATGCTCATGCTCTTTTCACTCCAAATGTTTTGACCAGTGCTGACTCCATGCGGCCTACGCAGGAGCGGATACGGGCGATTTCTGTTTCCGGGAACATGCTCGATGCCATCTGCTCCAGTGCGCCACGCAGAGGCTTGCTCTCTATCTTCGGAATGCGAGCCTGTGCGTATGCTTTCAGTGCCTGTTTGATGCTGCGGCCTTCGATACGGGCCATTGCGCGGCATAGTTCGGCGTGGAGGATGGTTTCGGGGAATTCGGGGTAATGCTTTTCAATTACTTCGCGGGTGTTCAATGCGCTATTGTTCATTTACGCTCTACTCCATGATTCTCATGAAAACCATATTTAATTTCCGCCAACTCTCTAGCGGCAATGGCGTCACTTTTTTCTCTGTAGGTTCCGATATTAATTAGCCTGTCATCGACCCTGATCTTTGCCGACCATTTGCCAGCGTCTTTGCGCCAATAAACACCTATTCGGCCAGATGAGTTATCTTTCCTGAGGGACGTATTTCTGTTGTTTTCTGAGCCGGTAACAAGACGCAGATTGGAAATCCTATTGTCGTTTCTTACATGGTTTATGTGATCTATCTGGAATCCTTCAGGTATGTCACCGTTATGCATGATCCATACAATGCGGTGAGCCATGGTTAACCTGCCGCGGATTTTTACCTGCAAATAACCTCTGCCATTGTCACTACCTGCAAGCCTGTTATTTTTCCCTTTTGGCCCGCCGTTTTTCTTCCAGAATAGATTTCCGTCTCGGTAGTCAAGGATTGAGTTTAGGTACTCTTGTTCGATAACTTCGCGGGTATTACGTAGCTCTTTCATCAGAAGCCACCTTTCTTGCTTGGTTTGCTGTCTCGTTCAGTGACACGCGCCCGGGCTTCTGCCTGATTGGTGTCGTAAATCGCGCCATTACGCTGCTCGCAGTAGACGACACCGGATTGACCGTGCCTGTTGAGGCGCAGTAGCAGTTCGGTTTCGCTCTGGTTGGCGTTCTCGTCGTAAGCGCCTTCTCGGTAGATACCGACCCAGTAGTCGCAGTCCTGTTCAATCTGGCCGGTATCGCGTGAATCGCTCGGGAGTGGTCGCTTGTTCGGGCGCTTCTCAAGGTCACGGTTAAGCTGGGTAAGCAGTACCACAACGCAGTCCAGCTCTTTGGCGAGGTTCTTGAGGCCCTTGGTGATCAGCCCATACGCAAGGTCGTTACGGTCTGCTTTCTCAGCGGTCATCAACGTGAGGTAGTCAACAAGCACCATGCCTACCTTCCCCTTCTCACGCTTGATACGGCGCGCTTCAGCGATGATGTGAGACAGTGACGCCCCGGGCGTGTCGTCGATAAACAGGTTGCCGCTTTCTGCCATCTGCAATGCCCGGGTGTTGGCAAGGGAGAATTCATCCTTGTCGTCAGCTCCGCGGTAGAAAATGTCCGTATTGCAGCCTGACATCTGTCCTATCATTCGCTCGAATATTTGCTTATCCGGCATTTCAAGACTAAACAGAATGGCCGGCAGTCCTTCGTACATCGCGCAGTTGATCGCCAGTTGGCTGTAAAGCGTGGTCTTACCCATCTTCGGACGCGCGCCGATAACCAGAAGCGATCCGCGCACCAGTCCTTTCGGCTGGAGCATGTCGTCCAGTGACTGAATGCCGGTAGACATCCCGCGGGAACGCTGTTTAGGGTCAAATCGCCCTTCCAGCTCGACCAGCCAGTCTTCCATGACTTCCATCACTGGACGCGCGCCGCGGCGACTGCCGTTCTTCGCGTGGTCGGTCATCTGCGTGAAAATGGCTTGTACCGCTTCGTACTTCTCGGTAGCGCTCATGCCGTTACGGGCGTAAAGCAGTTCGGTAGCTTCCGTTAAGCGCTGGATGCCGTAGCGCTCCATTGCCGTCTCCCTGACGCGGTAGGCATAGGCGACGATGTTTGCAGCGCTGGGCGTGTTCTTGGAAAGCTCAGCGAGATAAGCAAAGCCACCAACCGATTCAGTGAGAGATTTGTTTTCCAGAGCGTCGAACAGGGTTAGCAGGTCTACAGGCTTCTGGTCGCGGTACATCGCTCGCATTTCGCTGTAAATCACCTGGTGGGCACGGCTGTAGAACGATTCAGGCTTGAGGATTGCCAGCACCTGCTGAACTCGCTCGCTGCTGTCGTCGTCCAGCATCAGGCCGCCAAGAACGCTTTGCTCTGCCTCAAGGCTTTGTGGGATCGTTAAGTATTCAGACGTCATCGCTGTTGCCCTCACGAACCTTGAGATACACCTCATCACTCAGAAAGTATTCGAGGTTTTTGCAACGCCACGTCTTACCGGTCTTGGCATCAGGGCGAGTTCCCAGCATCCACCGGCAGTTGATTGAGATGTATGTCAGGTAGTCTTCCCACGCCTTCATGCTGAAAGGCTCTCTATCCAGCTGGCGGGTAATCTTTCCTGCTTTGACCCAGAAGGTTTTAATCAGGCTTTTGCGCTTGTCGTTAACCGCTCGAATGCTAGGGCACTCAGGCAGGATACGGTGATAAGCGTCGATCACGTCCTGGCATGAGATGGATGGTTTTTTCTGCTCTTGAGTTTCTGAGGAAGATGCACTCTCTCTTACGTTAGTAAGAGAGTTATTAGTTATATTATTGTTTATGGACAAACGTTGGACATTCGTTGGACAAACCTCGCTGCGAGGCGCATTTTCACTGGTGTTTGCGTTGGACAAACGTTGGACATTCGTTGGACAATTTTGTGACTGAAAATCGTCATATTTCACGATAGTAATCAGGCTGAATTTCTTCTGCATTGAGGTGATGGTGATCATCCCTTTCGCCTCGAAACTGCGTAGAAGACTTTTAACTTTGTTGTCCGGAATGAAGGTTTCGCTTACCAGAGTTGGTCGACCGGTGATCATCTGTCCACGACCTACGGTGATTTCTCCAACATCCGTGTTAACTACTGCCTCTTCGTGGTTTGCTTTGAGGATAAGGTGAACCCACAAATGCACTGCCTGAGAGTCTTTGTAGAGTCGGCTGTCCATAAACTGGCGATGTATAGAGACAAAGCCCATACCGGCTGCCTCCTGCTTGTTTACGCGGCTTTCTGCTTGCCGGTAGTCTGCTAACTTAACGACGCCCACGATTCACCCCCGAAGTGACCATTGCCAGACGAATTACGCCAATCAACCGTTCAGCGAACGCTTTGTTCTTTGAGGCGGTAACGACAAGACCTTCAGGTGCATCGGGATAGCGACGCTCCTCTTTTTCCTGGAGTTTCTTACAGTGCTTTGTCATAATGTCTCCTGTTACTTGGCGTAACGCAGTGTGTTATCAGGCCTCAAAGAATTCGCCGTTCTTTGGGGTCTTTTCATTTTTCAGGTGGGCAAAAATCTGTTCTTCGAGATGCAAAGCAACCTGCTTCGATACCCTCGCAACATCTTCATCGACCACTCCGTATTCCAGCTCTGCCAGTAGCAGCGCCATTTTGGGAACCATGGTTTCTTTCCAGCGGGTGATGCTCGACTTATCCATGCCTAACGCTTTAGCGATGTTTGTGACGCCGCGTACCGCCATCTGATTTAAGAGCCAGCTTTCAATTCGACGTGCCTCGCACTTGTTGCGTGTTGTTGATCGGTCCATTTGTGATACTTCCTTTAAGTTGAATTAGTTAATGCGCATCCTGTGATGCGTAGTTGTTATCTCCACATGGGCGGAGAGGATGAGCAGGGATGTTAAAGAGCGGTGTATTAGCTTGCTTGCAGAAGACCAGCTAGGTCTGGGCGAATCTCAGCGGCTTTAACTTTACCGCCGGTTGCATTGACGATTGGCATAACGTACCGAGCGTCAATACCGCCTCCATGTAGCCAGCGCCATACCGTCGGCTGTGCCACACCACACAGGTCAGCCAATTTCTTTTGGCTGCCAGCGATGTTCACAGCTCGCTGGATAACTTTGTTTGTCATATCCAATTCCTTTGCGTATTGGTGTATGAAGATAATAGCAATGAGTATTGATTATGGCAATAGCAAAACGTGTTTTGACCATCAATACTCTTGCGTATAAATTGAATCCTATGAAAAATGAAACTCTTGCAGACCGCCTCACAAAGGCGATGAATGATTCCGGAATGACACAAGGAGCTTTAGCTAAAGCTTCTGGCGTCGCACAACCTACGATATGGCGACTAACGAGTGGTAACGCCCGTGGTTCAACGAAGATTGTCGAGATCGCTAATGCGCTGGGTGTAAGGGTTGAATGGCTTTCAACTGGAGAGGGGCCAATGCAAGATGGTTCAGAACGGTTAATAGATAAATCAAGCAAAGCAGACTCGAGTACTTATAGAGTCGACGTTCTTGATGTTCAGGCAAGTGCGGGGCCGGGAACGATGTTATCCAACGACTTCATAGAGACAATCAGAGCCATTGAGTACACCCCTGAGAAAGGCCGCGCCTTATTTGGCTCCATCCCAGCGGCATCTGTAAAGGTGATCACCGTTCGCGGCGACAGCATGGAAGGCACTATCGACCCAGGTGATGAAATCTTCGTTAACGTCAGCGTAAGAGGTTTCGACGGTGACGGCATCTACGTGTTCGTCTTCGGCAATACCCTGCACGTTAAACGCCTTCAGATGCATAAAGACAAGCTGCTAGTCCTGTCTGATAATGAGCGTTATAAGGAATGGTACATCGAGGATGGCGACATGGAGCGGTTCCATATCATGGCTAAAGTTCTGATCAAGCAGACCATTGCTTATAAGCGATTCGGTTAGGTACGGAGCTGCGTCTGGTTTAAGTTCGCAAATAAATTTAATCGAAAATAAAAGGTGAACCAATGAGTAAAGCTATGGCGCTAAATGAATTTGATTTTAACGGTAATGCCGTCAGAACAATAACCGACGAAGACTCAGAGGTATGGTTTGTTGCTAAAGATGTAGCCGACATTCTTGGATATGCAGAGACCAGCAACATGACCGAGAGGCTGGATGATGATGAGAAAAGAAAACATACCCTGCAAAATGGGCGAAACTATACAAATCAGACACTTATTAATGAGTCTGGGTTATATAATGCAGTAATGGGGTCGCAGAAGGCAGAGGCTAAACACTTCAAAAAGTGGGTTACATCCGAGGTGCTGCCATCCATCCGCAAAACAGGCGGATATAACATGGTTCCGCAAACCTATGCTGATGCACTCCGCCAACTTGCCGACCAAGCAGAAGCGACGGAACGCGCCCAGATGATGCTGGAAAAGAAAGACGATCAGTTTAAATCTGTACGCGGCGCATACGGAAATCACGTCATGCAGCATAACAAATACGTTCATAGTAAAGGCGAAGGCTTTAGACATGCCACGATTGCACATGTTAAGAGTGTAATCCCCGGGAAGTATAGCTGGCAGATGCTGGCAAACTACTGTAGTTATCACAAGCTTCCAGTGGAAATTCTGACTCCACACTATCAATCAGTGCCTTTGAATTCCTATCCTGCTGAGGCTTGGATGGCGATTTACAATATCGATATCTCCGGACTTTGATAGGCCAAAGCAGCTTAGATTTAAATGATCAGACCCGGCCACTGCGCCGGGTTTTTTGTGCCCGCAGTATCAGATCCCCAGGCAGAACCCTACCACCTCTCTACTAAAAACTACCACGCGTATCACACCTGCAAAAAAATCTGAAAATAAATCACTATAGGTATCAACTACATAACACCTTTTGCTATTGAATTATATCAATACGTATTGCTATAGATAATACTCATTGCTATTATCAGTCCATCGAAACGAAACATCGACTGCGGCACAGGAAGTTAAGCCGCGCCAGACAGGAAGTCAGGCTGCTTATTTAACATCGATGGGGTTACTTCTCCCGCCCTTGTGGGAGAGAAAATGATTAACCACACACAGTAGCCCAGGAGGGCGAGTAAGGCCGGGTGAGTTGGCAACGGAACACGAACCGCATGCAGAGCATCGTATGTACCAGAGAAGGCAGTAAACAGGCAGGTGCTTCTCTCGTATGCCCCAGTGCAAATAGACCGGATGTGTTTACACCATTTCAGAAAATGCAGTGGTAATTATCAGACCTGAGTCGCCAAAGAATGAGGGAGAGATGATGACATACGCAGAGCAGCGCCAGAAAGTTATTACCATTCAAAATCAAATAGCTCGAGTTAATCACCAACTTGAGAATCCAGCCATCCGTTATCTGGATAGCATGGAATTGCAGGGCCAGCGTATCAGCCTGTTAAAGGCGTGGGATTTTGAAATTAAGGTCATGCATGCGATGCCTGAGTACAGCGGCAACTTCAAGCACTAAGTGGATTCACCCTGCGCCTGTAATCGGGCGCATGAATGAAAACACTGGAGGACATATGACCAATTTAATCGCATCCAACAGCGTTACACGGCGTTATCTGAAACGTGGCGAGCTGATGGCTAAACGACGCGCTGAGGCTGCTCAGAACGCGTCTCAGGTAAGAAAGCAGGATATGAGCCGCGTAGACAGAGCCACTTCGCTCGGCAGTCTGCGTGACAACTGTTCGACCGGATCTGCGTGTTTGCCAGAAGTTGCGATGTACGCAGCTGGTCATCGTACAAGCAAGCAGGTTACCGCCCGTTAAGAATTCAACCTCATCAACCGGCAACAAAGGAGAGCATATGCGAAGGCAGAGCTTCTACATCGAGACTAATTAAATTATCTGATCCGGCCCGGCTTTCATAGAAAGCGTGGCATGTACTCCCCCGGCATAGTCGGGGGTTTACAGATTTACCAGCATCTCTTTACGAGGGGATGGCGGCAAATCTACTCCACTTATTTGAGGTGATGGTGATGGCGCTCGACCACGGGATGTTAAACGTACCGCTGGATAAGCGGGGTAATTTCCATAAGGAACTGGATGATCACCTTGCCTCAGAGGGCAAGCGCAAGAAAAAGGAGTTTCAGGATGCAAAATTCCTGAACGAACAAGCCAGAAAAGAAGCATGCCGGCTTTACGGTCTTATCGATGAAGAGCTGCTTTCTGCTGAGGCTCAGCGGCGCGGGATGAAGATCAGAGAGCTACGCGAGGTAATCCGGTCGCTATGCAATGACCGGCCCAGAGCGGCGCTGAAAGTTTTGGAAATGTTTATACCGGCTGCCTGATGGCGGCATTTTTATTAGTTAAGAGGGTAAAGCGATGGAAGTACAAATAAAGGACTTGGAGGTTGGGCAGGTATTTTATGCCGTCAGTGTGAATTGTGAGTACCCCACTATCAGCAAGCTCATTGCTGAGAAGGTTACCGCCAAGCAGGTAATAGGGAAAACAGATAGTTTCGACTGGTCTTATTCACAAACACTCCGCTCCTCTTCTCGCTTCTTCACAGATTTTCATAGCGCCCAAGAGGCCTGGGTAACATCAAAACTTGATGTTGATATCCGTAAGGCTGAGGAGCATTTAGAGCGCTGCCGGAAGTTGAGAGACGCGTATTTGAAAAAGACTGATGTGTAACCCGCTCCGGCGGGTTTTTTATTGCATCTCCCTGCTCTTTTACGAGAGAGCAAAGACATGCATGGGCGGCTATCCACCGCCTCGGTTAACGCGCAGTGGGTTTATCAACGTTCAGCGGCCCGGCTTAAGGGCAGGAGAGATTATGAGCAATCCAATTACGGTAGGTTTTTCAGGTCGGACTAAACGCATTTTTGCTGGCCGCTCTAAAGAAAGCAAATTAGCTCCGGGTGTCCGCCAGTTCACCGGCGAAAAGTTCGATGTAACCGATGACGCTTTATTTGCAGTTGCACACTTAATGGTTGCTCGTGACGATGTGCTTATCTTCCCTGCCCCTGACGGCAAAGAAATACATCTTCGCGCTGACTTAAAAGATAAGCAGGAGTCCTCATGACAGTCACCCACAACGGCAAGCTTTACCACGTATCGAAAATGGCTGGCGGCTACACGTGGCTGCTCACTGAAATTGGAGCGCCACGCAACACTGCCACGCTCAATCGTGACCAGATGCTTATCGCTGGCTTCGGTCACATCGTTGAGCAGTCGATCGTCGATACCAAAAATCTCCGCGCCGCATTAAGCAAGAAGGCCATTGCTCGCTATTTGGATGATCCGGACATGCTGGAGCAGGCTAATGAGGCTCAGCGTAAAGCGCTGGGTATGCGGGTTAATCGTAATTCGTTTGAAGTGAGGGTGTGATGGAAGAATTCAAAGGAACGCCGGGGCCTTGGGTGGCAGAAAAAACAAGCCGCGCGGTTGGCCCTGTCAGTAAAGATGATGACCAGTCATTCGGGATGTGCTTGCCGGTCGCGTGGATTGAGTTCGACCAGGAAGTGGAGGTTCAGGCGGCTAACCAAAACTTAATCGCCGCTGCCCCTGAATTGCTGGAAGCGCTGCAACAGTTGCTTATCCGTATTGCAGATGATGAAGATTACGGTCCAGACCACGCGATAACAATCGCTCGCAACGCAATCGCTAAAGCCCTCGGCAAGTAACCCCCCCATTCATAACTCCCTGTCCGGCACTACGCAGACGGGAAGCGCACAACCAAATTCAGGAGTCAGCAATGGCTGCATATCACGTACTCGACCTCATCGAGGCGCAGCGTGAGCATACGCATCAGCGCCATATCCAGCGTGACCAGTGGATTGATAAACGGGCGCAGGAGCTTATCGAACTGTTCCCGAAAGAAGCAGCACGGATGGCTTGCTTCACTCTTCCCCGCGAGGCGCTGTTTTCCCTTATGGGCGACAAAGCAGAGGAAGCTTACAACGAATTCATTTCGGCCTGTGCTTACGCCAGAGCAGAGAAAGAATGGCAGCAGCAAGAGCCTTGCCCTTTTTAGTTAAATCACAGGAGCCATCATGAGCTTCAACATAATCGAATTCGTAAAGCAGCAGGAGCCGCTTTTTGTTGGGGCGGCATCTGACCAGTCAGTGACGTGGGCTAAGGAAAGCCAGTTTGCCATTCAGTTGTTCCAGAAAAATGACTTTCTGGCAAAGACGGCAATCAACAATCCCATCAGTGCACAGAACGCCATCATCAACGTGGCGGCAATCGGCATCACGCTCAACCCGGCAAGCAAACTGGCGTACCTCGTCCCGCGAGATGGGATGGTATGCCTCGACATCTCCTACATGGGCTTGCTGCATCTCGCACAGGCCACCGGGTCAATCAAGTGGGGACAGTGCAAGCTGGTCTACTCCAACGACACATACGAATCGAATGGACTCGATACAGCGCCAACACACAAGTACAACGCCTTCGGTGAGCGCGGATCGGTTGTTGGTGGTTACTGCACAGTTAAAACAGCCGATGGCGATTACCTCACGGAAGAAATGAGCCTGGCAGAAATCAAAGCAACGGAAGCGACCAGCAAAGCCAAAAATGGCCCATGGAAGAACTTCTGGGAAGAGATGGCAAGGAAGACCATCGTTAAGCGAGCCAGCAAATACTGGCCGCGCGCAGAGCGCCTGGATAACGCTATTCACGTCATCAATGAGGATGAAGGGATTTATCAGGAGCCGGTTATGGCTCACAAGTCAGAAGATGAAATTCGAGAAGATGAGCGTAAGCGCCAGCAGGAAATCATGGATAAAGTCCAGGCACTTTGCGATGAGATGGCACAGGCCGAAAACATGGATGACCTTAAGCGCATTTTTGCTGACGCATACAAGCGCACCGCTGGCATGAAGTTGCAGCAGAACGTACAGGCCATCTACGCAGAATGCAAAGCAAAGCTGGAGGTGACCAGTGAGTAAGCTTTATGAAATCGCCAACGACTACGCGAAGCTGATGGATTCAGACTTCGAACCAGACGCCATAGCCGACACACTGGAAGGAATGGAAGGTGAGCTTACGGATAAGATTGAGCAGCTGCTGGCAATTTGCAAGAACGAATTCAGCTATGCCGAACGCCTCAAGGAAGAGGCAAGAACACTCAATGAAAGAGCTGCCGTCATCCAGAACAAGGTTGAAAACATTCAGTCTTACATCGCATCTTCGCTTGAGACTATCGGCAAGAAAAAAATCCGCGCCGGACTTCATCAGGTAACTCTCCGCGCGCCGTCAGAATGCGTGGAAATCACTGACGCAAGCGCCCTTCCACCTGAGTATGTCGAGTTCGACACCATTATAAAAGCCGACAAGCTGGCGATTAAACACCAACTGAAAGCTGGCAAGACCGTCGCTGGCGCTCAACTTAAATTTGGCAAGCCGTCTCTCATCATCAAATAAATCCGGGGTGACCAATGCAAGGTACTCACTGGCAGTCATGGGAGAAGCTATTCCTCCATGACGTATGCCAAACCATGCCCATCTCTGTTATCGCAGAAAAACTTGAGCGCTCACCGGCGGCTATTTCAAGGCAGGCGTCACGGATAGACGCCCCGCTACCATCACGGATGACCGGCAGACCATGGACGGAGCCCGAACTTTTCCTTTTCGGTCGCTTCACAGACCAGCAAATCGCCACTGCCACCGGTCGCACCATTCACTCTGTGCGCTGTAAACGCAACGCTCTTTCCAGAGCATCTGGAGGTTCAATCATGCCTGAATGGACACCTGAAGAAATCGCGCTGTTCTGGTGTCATAACAACGCAGAGATAGCGGAGGTTACCGGACGCAGCATACAGGAAGTTGTCGATAAGCGGCTGTGGTGGAATTTAGAGCGGAATAACTGGCACAACTTTGATCCGGAGAAAGATTAAACATGAGCAAATCACTACGCATTGAATTAGGCGACAAATACGTCGTCACGGGCTCGTCGCATGACCTTATTTTGAATGAGAAAAAGATTGCCAAGGAAGGTAAATCAGCCGGTCAGGAAGTGCTTTCGCGCCTGGGTTATTTCAACAAATTCGAGCACCTTGTACGCGAGTTAATGCACAAGGAGATTTTGGAATCTGAATCGCAGACGCTGACCGAGCTGCGTGACCACATTCAGCAATTCAGCGAGAGGCTGGGTAAGGATATCGGATTATGACCGCCGAAATCATAGACGCCGCCAACGAACTGACGCAGCAACGCATTGACATGGCCATTGCCGCTCACCGCATCAACCGTAACGCAGTACAGCAAAGCATTGTGAATCGTGCGGAGAGGACATACCAGAGCCGCGCCGGGTTGCTGTGCCGGGATGTAAGACGTGCAGTGACTGCCAGCGGTTAATCGAGATGAAGAATAAGCACAGGGGGTTGTGATGGCATGGCTTAAGAACGCGGTGTTGAACCGCAAGAAGTACAAATCGCTATCCTGGTGGGAAAACTTCATGGGTGGGCATATTAATATCGGCCCGGTCACCTTATACGGCGAAAACGCAATGCACTGGGCAGTAAACATCAGGACTAAGCGATGGGGTTATGTTTGCTTTCGCCTTCCTTTCCGCTCATTTGGAAGATGGCACCCACTCTATTTCTACTGCTCACCGAATGGCACACCATGGGCAGCGACATTCAAGTTAGGGAGGCCGTGATGGACTACAGCAAGATGTCAGATTTTGAAATTAACATGAAGGTGGCCGAGCTTTGCCTTGATTACGATTCAATTTCCCAGCTTCCCCATATTGGCATGTCCGTTCATTGGGGTGATGGTGCAAACTGGCATACCTATAACCCCTGCAACAACCCGGCAGACGCTTGGCCTATTGTCTCTGAGCATAACATTGCCGTAGTTCCCTATCGACACACGCTGCCGCAGGCCTGGCCAACTGCATTTGGCGTGGTGAGCAAATTCACCACAGAAGATAAAAACCCACTCCGCGCGGCAATGATAGTTTTCCTGAAAATGCAGGAGTCAGCCAATGTTCAGGATAATCCTGCCTAACACGTGGTACGCCGATTTACACGGCGCTCCATGCAAATTCATCCGCTCTACCCACGAAGTCATCCACTACATCCGAAACGGTCGAACTTGCATCGCCAGCATGGACCGCTTTCAGCACGATTTCGAGCCCATAAATAAGTTTGAAGCGGCGCGGATCGAAGAAGAAATAGAAAGAGCACATCACATTAAACAGCTGCGCGCTATGCGGGTGGCTTAGGAGAGATTATGGAATGGATTGATGTTAATCAACTAAAGCCAGAGGTTGGACAAGACGTCATTACCTATGGTGAAGACTACGGATATGAAGCAGCACTGTACCAGTTGCCTTACATACCAGGCCCTCCATTCTTTGCCGCAAGCTGTGGTGAAGTTTTCCCAACTCACTGGATGCCATTGCCTGAGCCACCAACATCATGACGCAACTGATAGCCAGTTATGAGCTGGCTATTGGGTGCGAAAGCATCCCCTTTTTGTCATTGCCCACTTCGGTGGGCTTCTTTTTTCTCAGTTCGATTTCCAGTCCGGAGGTAAACCCCATGCAACATAACCTGCAACCCGACTCGCTTGTTGATCTGAAATTCATCATGGCAGATACTGGCTTCGGAAAGACCTTCATCTATGACCGCATCAAAGACGGCACCCTTCCAAAAAGCAAACTCATTCACGGCCGGGCGCGGTGGTTATATAGCGAGCACTGCGAGTTCAAGCAGAAGCTCCTGAGCCGCCTCGATGGGTAAAATCGCGGGTAAAAATAAATTCCATCCTGATTTTTTCCTTTCTCATCAATCCCCTGCCATGCGAATTAGATGTATGCAGGGGACACCAGAACTCTGTCTGAAATATCCCCATAATCCATTCTCTCAGCGATTATACCTTTTTCACTTTCATCAATATTCAAACTGCCGGTAATAGCGGCGAATATCCAGACTGTGTCCGGTGTAGTGCTCGAAGTGAGCGGCCAGCCGATCCACAAGCAGGGTCGAGGCCACGCAGGGGGCCATGATCCAGCGGAATTCATCGTCGATGCCGGTGAGGGTATACTCGCGCGGATCGATGACCACCAGGTTATCGGTAATTTTACGGGCAAAAGCCTCAATACGATCGTCAAGCGGTCGGCACTTCCCTTCCCCTTTCACCAGAAACAGCGGGACGTCTTTTTCCAGCAGCTCCAGCGTGCCGTGGAAAAACTCCGCTGAACTGACGGACTTGGTGCGTTTCCACTGCATCTCTTCGAGAATACACATTGAGAACAGATAGACTTCGCCCCACATCTCTGCGCCGCCGATCCACATCATGTAATCTGCGGTATGGTAACGACTGGCAATCTCATCGGCGCGGTCGTTAAACTGGCGTTTGGCCTGCAGCAGGTTTTCCGGCAACAACTCCAGCTGGCTGGCAAAACGGTCATAGCCGTCAAATTCGCCGTTAAGCGCCACCAGCCGGAAGAACAGCCAGTACAGCAGCATGTACTCATATTCCACGCCGTTTTTATGCTGCATCGGAATATGCCAGGTGGCCGCAGCGGCAAGCGGTGAATCGGCGTTTTTGGTGATGGCCACCACGCGGATGCCCTGCGCTTTACACCACTGCGCAATAGCGACCGATTCTTTGGTATCGCCCGATTTGGACAGCGTAATAACGACAGATTTTTTGGTGAGCTTTTTATTTCCCTTACAGAGTAATTCCGCCGCCTGTTCGGTATAAACCGGCAACGCGGTCACCTCTTTGGCAAATTCCTGCATTGCCATCATGGGTGCCAGCGAGCCCCCTACCGAGGCGAAAAAAATATTACTAAAACCCGCCTGATGAATATTTCCTGCAACCTGCTCAGCAATTTTGCGCGCAGCAATGATGTCACGAGCACTGGTCAGGTACTCGTCCTGATTAAAACCTAACATAGCTATTCTCCTGATAAGGAATTAAATTTTGCTTTTAAGCACCTTGTCGAAATCGTCGAAAATACGCACGCTTAAATCGATGCCTTTCGCCGTGGAAATATGAAAGGCGAGAAGCTGAAATGGCACAATTAATAACAACGGCGCGAAATGATGGTTTAAGGGATAATTCAGCGCCAGCGTATGGGGATCATTATTTTCTTCCGTCAGTGTGACGGTAAATACGGCATCCACGGCGGGCTGCATATAATCCCGTAGGGCGCGGGTACGCGTATGGACACTGTCCTCAATAAAAAACAGCGTATGACTGGCGCTGGCCTCCAGATACGGGCCGTGCATATAGGCTTCCAGTTCAAAACCACTGGACGGCAGGCGCACGGTTTCCGTGAACTTGGTTTCAAATTCTTTCGCCACGCCAGTCAGCGCGCCGTAGCCCGTCGCCACAAAGCGCGACGCCTGAATAAAGTGTGACCGGTGGCGGTCAAAGAAAGCGTTGGTTTTTTCAATGACGTCCGGGATTGCCTGCGCCGCGTCTTTGAGGCTCGCCAGGGTTGCCGCGCGTTCATCCTCTTCGATTAGCCCCCGGTGTTCAGCCACCAGCAGCGCGATAAGCAAAAGATTAAGCACAGTGGCGCTAAAGCCGCGCGTCACAAAACCGACGCTTTCAATGCCGGTATTAATATCGAGTATGCCGTCCGCCTGCACCGCAGCCGGACTCTGCGGACTCGAAGTCAGACAAAATACCGGAATATCACGCGCCTGCACTTTTTTCATGGCATCCAGCGTCGAGGCGCTTTTCCCGCTCTGGGACACCGCAATAACTAAATCCGTTGCCGGATCAATTCGTTCATAATGGGTGAAATTATATGGCTCTTTAATATCTACCAGAATGCCGAAATGGGTTTCGAAATAATAGCGGGCGCACAGCGCAGCATTCCATGATGATCCTGTTGCGAGGATCATGATCTTATTCACTGGCCGTGAAGCCAGCCAGGTCACTAATGGCGCGAGCTTCTCAGGATATTCCTGTATTATGCGCGTGAGCGTCTCTGACTCCTGGTCTATATAATCCAGCATGGTTGACATCATTTTCTCCTCAGAATAACCCAATCCACGATCCCGCTATGCCGACCACGGCCATACCACCCAGAATGGCGAGCGGTTTAACCTTGCGGCCCAGCAGCCAGTAAACGATCCCGAAGCTCAACAGCGGCAACAGCGCGGGCATAATGTCGTTGATGATGTCCTGCACATGGGTTTTCGCCTCGCCCGTGCCGAAGGTCACCGGGATAGTGATATTGATCATTGAGGCAGTCATCGCGCCCACCACCATCAGACCGATGATGGAAGCGCCGTAGGTGAGGCTTTCCATCATGCCGCTCTTCTGGATGCGTTGCAGCACGCCGGTACCCAGCACATAGCCCCAGCGGGTAAACAGGTAGCGCGCCGCCAGATGGGGAACGTTAAATACCAGCAGAAAAAGGATTGGCCCGAGAATACTGCCCTTCAGCGCCAGGCTGGTGCCGATACCGGTAGCGATAAGGCGTAACGTTCCCCAGAAGAATGAATCCCCGAGCCCGGCGAGCGGCCCCATTAGCGAGGCTTTTACGCTGTCGACGGACGCCGCGTCCATGCCCTTTGAACTGCTGTTTTTCTCCTCCATCGCGGCGGTAATGCCGAGGATCAGCGTGACGATATGCGGCGTGGTGTTAAAGAACACCAGATGCCGTTTGAGCGCGCCGGCCAGATCCTCTTTGCGGGGGTAGAGCTTTTTCAGTACCGGGATCATGGCATAGACAAAGGCCAGGTTCATTTGCCGCTCATAGTTCCAGGAGAACTCCATCTGGAACGATCGCCAGAACACGCTGCGCAACTCTTTACGGGTAATGGTGTTTGTGGCGTCGTCGGCCACCTGAGTTTCCTCAGAAATCGTCTTCATCGTCATTCTGGACTCCTTGCGCCGCCGTCGGACGGGGGGAATTAAATTGCATCACGTTTACCATCACCACGGCCGTAATGGCCCCGAGAATGGCAATGCCGGTCACCGGGATCTTCAGATAGGCCATCAGCACAAATCCGAGGAAGAAATACGGGGCGACCTTTTTGTTGATCAGCAGGCGCGCCAGCATGGCGAAGCCCAGCGCCGGAATAATGCCGGTGGCAACGCTCAGCCCGTGTTTGATGAACTCCGGAATGGCATCCAGCAGGCTTTTCACCGCTCCGCTGCCAACCATAAAGGAGACGGTCACCACGGTGGCCAGCATCAGCGAAAGACCAAACCCGGCGATCAGGTGCATCCGCTCAATGCCGCGCGTATCAGCCCGATCGGCGTAAGCGTCCGCCTTCTGGTTAAGGGTGGGAATAAACAGCCCGAGATAGATATTTTTCAACACCAGCGTCAGCGTGGCGATAGGCAAACCGAGCAGCAACGCGGTTTCGGTGCCGGCGCCGGAGGTGATGGCAAAGGCCACGCCAAGGATCCCGCCTGTGACCACATCCGGTGGAATGGATGCCCCTACCGAGAACGAACCGATAAACGCCAGCTCCAGCGTTGCGCCCATTATGACGCCGGTTTGCACATCACCTAAAACCAGTCCTGTCAGTAAACCGGTGACAATCGGGCGGGAAATTAAGGAAGTGCCTAAGGCATATTCCGACTGGGCAATAAAAGCCACCAGTCCCAGTAATAATGCTTCTAACATAGTGCGTCCCTCGTCATTCAAAGACAGTCAGTGAATAACAGTTTTCTGTCATTAGGCACCTGCCGGATTTCCACTTCCGTACCCGCTTTAACCAGTTCATTGAGCATTGTCACCTCCTCTGGCAGGACGTTTATTGCTTTTGAAATATTCTGGCTCCCTTCTTTGGCTTTAATACCGCCAAGATTGATACTTTTAATTTCCGGTACTGCGCAGGCCAGACGCCAGGCATCTTCGACGGACTCCACGACGATAAATAATTTATATTTATCGGTAACGCCGCTTTTAATAGCGGCAATCGCATCATTAATATTTTTCATAACCAGCTTAACGGCTGGCGGTTTAGCCAGCTTGATGGTGGTCTTGCGCAGTTCGTCATGCATAACCGCATCGTTGGCGATCAGAATGCAGTCCGCGCCAATATATTGCGTCCAGGAAAACGCCACCTGGCCGTGGAGTAAACGGTGGTCAACCCGCAGGAGTGTTATCATTTTTAGATCCTCGCTTAGAAATCTTTATCCGCCACCAGCGCAGCATCAAGAGTCTGGTTGCAGTACTGAATACTTTGCCGGGCGTTAGTCAGGGAATCGGTAATAAGGGATGGCAGCGCCTCGTCCTGAGGGGCGATGAGCATTTCGATAATCAGCGGCAGGTTAAGCCCGGCAATAAGATGAAAACCGGGACGTTTAATAAAGCGGATAAATTCGTTGTTAACACTACCGGCGAAAATATCGGTGATCACCACCAGTTCATCTTCGGCGGGAAAAGCACTAATAAGTTGCTCAACCTGTTCGGTCAGGTCATCCCCTTCGTTAATATAAGCGCAGAGCGTATGGATATTATTTTGCCTGCCGAGGATCAGCTCCACCGAATTGAGAATACCGTGAGCAAAAGTGCCATGGCTGGCAAAAATATAGTGTCGTTTCATCCTGACCTCGAAAATAAATTCCACCTGTTAATACAGATATTGCAACCGCCGTGCCAGAAATAGTGGCACGGCGATCAGGTGAAAATGTCAGGAGCAGGAAAACGTCAAAACTCTTGATCGTACTGAAGAAATTCCGTTTGCAGATGCAAAAGATCGTGAATATAAAAAAGCTCCGCTTCAGGGATTTGGACACTATAGCTCGACTCAATGACACTAAAGGCTTCGCGCAACGCCGGAAGGTGCTGGCGTTGACACTGCGCGCGGTGCCCGGCGTAGTTGTGGATCGCCGCCTGACGGATCAGACGTTCAATCAGGCAACTCACATGAATATAAAGCGCGACTTTACGGTCGTTCGCCACGGCCATCGCCGTCAGATGCTGATAGCGCGTCAGAAATTGCTCGACCTGATTTATCACCTTGCTGGTATCAAGAATGGTCACCGATTCGATCACCCGGCGCAGAGAGAAGTTTTTCACGATGCGTTCGTTAATCTGTATGACATCCGCGGGGCTGATAAGCGCGCCGAACAGCGTCATCAGTGTTTCCTTACCCTGACCGGAGATCAACGTATCCAGCGAAATCCAGGGCACATCGGGAATTCCGGGATCGAGGGTGCCGACCAGCGCCAGCACATCAAAACGTGAAAAGATGGGCTCGCGCAGTTTGTTTTCTGCCAGGGTGTCGTACTCATACGCCACCACTTCTATGCCCAGTTCGTGCGGAATACTCGCTTTCAGCAGGCTGCATAAATTGCTGGCGGCGCCAATCCCCGTTGCGCAGGTGGTAACGATCGCCTTTGGCTTGTTCAGTTCCGGCCAGATAATTTTATGCTCTACCGGTACATCGGCGGCAATATCTGCGGCGATGGTTTCCAGATAGTCGCCCTGTAAAATGCGCTCGCCCACGTACAGCGCCATACGCGTGGAGACGTTATTGATGATCACCACCGGCATCGTCACCTGTCGGCTGAAATAGTGGTGGATGTCATTGAGCGATCCCATATCCACCAGGATCACCAGACTACTCGCCAGCGCGTTACGCTCCACGTACTGCGTCACCTGCTGGGCGATGGCCTCCGGCGTGACGTCAAGCGGCATGTCAAAGGATTCATAGACGGTTTGTTTCAGTAGCCGGTTGGCCACATTCGCAATGCTGCTGGCGGTGGCGTAACCGTGGGCGAGAATAACCGCTTTGGTGACCAGGTGACTGCTCTGCACGCCGGTTTTGTTCAGCCAGAGCAGTAACAAAATACGATCCATGGCCTGAATACGCAGATCCAGTCTGCGGGCCACCGACGCCAGCACCTCTTCGCAAAACAGGTACAGCAACGGGTATTTCTGCTCTAAAAAACGATCGAGCTGTTTACACATTTCGACGTTCAGCCGCGACGGTTCACTGGTCGACCGATGAACCAGATAATGCCCGATGGCATAGATGCCGTTGCCGTTGTACTGGATGTTGTAACTTTTTTCCAGCCGGTAAAATTCCTCCCTTACCTGACTGGTCACCAGCATCAGCATCTGCGAACTGGTTTTGTCCTGGTTATCAAAGATCAGCCGATCGAAAAGATTTTCGATTTCATGACCCATGCGCTGCTCAATGTCATCCCATGAATGCGGTGCCGTTCGGTATTTTTCAAACAGCGTCAGCACGCTGAGCTGTGCATCGTGGATGAGCACCCGCCCGGCATTTTGCGTCTGGAGCAGCCATGGCAGACTGGTATGCTCATCCAGCAGTATTTCTTCGCCCTGCCCGGGTGTCGCGTCGCTGAGCGCGGGCAACTGGGCCATCACCGGCTCCGGTAAATCATGGATTGTCACATGCAGCGGCTGCCCGCCGCCCTGCCGGGCAAAAGCCGAGGCCACCACGTATTTGACGACGTTTTTCAGCTCGCCAACGTTGCCGCGAAAGACATAATGCGTCAGCACGGACAGCAGGCGCGGGCTGATACGCAACGCCAGCCCCACCTTTTTGCTCTCACGCCAGAAGAATTGCAGGATCAGCGCTTCCTTCTCTTTTCGACTACGGCTTTCCAGATCCGGCAGCACCACCTGAATGGGGATACGCCGGATAAAAGTGGTGAGGAAGGTACTGTGAATGTCTTCGGTGGTGGCGAAGATCAGCCGCACGGCAACACGACGCCCGCTGGCGGTTTCTCCCAGCCGATAAATTTCCCCGCGATCGAGCCAGGTAAAGAGTTTCTCCTGCCCTTCCGCATGCAGCCGGTGTACTTCATCCAGAAACAAAATCCCGCCATCCGCGGCTTCAAAAGCCCCGGGTTTATCACTGGTCGCGCCGGTAAAAGCGCCTTTAACATAACCAAACAAATTGCCGGCGAGCAGCTCCGGATTATTGGCATACTGAGCGCAGTTCAGGGTGACAAAGGGGGCGTCGGCATCGATTAGCCCCTTTGTAATGGCGTAATCATGCATCAGGTTCGCCAGATAACTTTTGCCGGTGCCGCTGTCGCCGGTGATCAGCAGTGGCAGGCCGCCATCCGGATAAAACAACGCGGTCTTTAATTGTTCTATCGGCTTTTTTAGCGAACCTTCGTGACCGATCAGCAAGGAGAAGTGATCCTGTTGCACGCGCTCGCCGTCGTTTTCCGCCAGCAATTCGTCAAGGCTGGCAAACTCTGTACGGGAAAGCGGAAAAAATTGCTGCTCGAAGCTGGCCTTATGCAGAAAGTACACCGGGCGGGTATTAATTTTTATCAGGACGCCCTGTGTCACCAGTTGATTGAGGTAGTGGCTGGCGGTATTACGCTGTAACCCGAAACGCTGCGCCAGATGACGGGCAGTGAAAATCTCGCTGACGTCGTGCGGATCAAAGAAATCAGTCTGGTTGATTAAAAAGGTGAGTAAATCGTCTTTACGCATCGGACGTTCCTTTTACTGCGCTGAAAACCAGTTGTTATCATGCCGTGAAAGGTGGCGACACCGGGGAACGCATCAGGAAGGATTTTTGTTTTGTGGGCGATAGCACAAAAGGTGGTGTCACTTTTTTGTCACTTATGCCTTGCAGCACACTATCGTAAAGTCGTTAAAACCGAGACGTAGCTCACAATTTAACCTTATAAATCAAGCAGGAAAAAGGGAGTTTTCATTAAGGTAAAAAGCGTCGCTCAAGCTCAATTTATTACCCCAGGAAATTAAAGTGTCGCCGTTCCCCGACACAAGCTAAGTGACGGAAAGTATTTAAGAAAATGCCACTTGTTTCCCGGATTTATTAAGCGTACATTAGCGCCGTCTGGTGTGAATCACACCTGAATTCTGAGGTGCCGCCACCACCCTAAACGAGATAATTCTCATTTTGATTCTGGCCTGGCGTCATCTCTCTATAATCAGTCCTGTCTTGTTCATGAATGCATACGATGTGTGTGCGGAGCGATGAAAAGTGAAATATTTCTTTATGGGCATTTCGGTAATGGTCATTGTATGGGCCGGTACTTTCGCCCTGATGATCTGAGCAACGTTCATACGAAAAACAGGAGCCGCTGGCTCCTGTTTTTGTTTATTCCGCGTCTTCGGTGAGCGGTCTGGCGGTGGTAGGGAGCAATCCATCAGCGCGGAACATGGCTTTGATGCCCCGCACGGCTTGACGGATACGATCGCGGTTCTCGATCAGCGCAAAGCGCACATGGGTATCGCCATAATCGCCGAAGCCGATCCCTGGTGACACGCACACCTTCGCCTCGTTCAGCAGTTTCTTGGCAAACTCCAGCGATCCCATGGCCGCGTACTGTTCCGGGATTTTCGCCCACACGTACATTGACGCTTTCGGCATTTCCACCATCCAGCCCGCTTCGTGCAGCCCTTTGACCAGCACATCGCGACGGCGTTTGTACTGGGCGGCAATGTCCTTCACGCACTGCTGATCGCCTTCCAGCGCGGCAATCGCGGCCACCTGTAACGGCGTAAAGGTGCCGTAATCGTGGTAGCTTTTAATCCGCGCCAGCGCGCTAACCAGTTCCTGATTCCCCACCATAAAACCAATACGCCAGCCGGCCATATTGTAGCTTTTCGACAGGGTAAAGAATTCTACCGCCACATCGCGCGCGCCCGGCACCTCCATAATGGACGGTGCTTTCCAGCCGTCATAGACGATGTCGGCGTAAGCCAGATCGTGCACTACCAGCACATCATAACGCTTCGCCAGCGCCACCACTTTCTCGAAGAACTCCAGCTCAACGCACTGCGCCGTCGGGTTCGACGGGAAACCGAGGATCATCATTTTCGGCTTCGGGTAGCTTTCACGAATGGCGCGCTCCAGTTCATTGAAGAAGTCCACGCCTTCCACCAGCGGCACGGAACGTACCTGCGCCCCGGCGATCACCGCGCCATAAATATGGATCGGGTAGCTGGGATTCGGCACCAGCACGGTATCGCCATGATCGAGCGTGGCCAGCATCAGGTGCGCCAGTCCCTCTTTCGAGCCGATGGTGACAATAGCTTCCGTTTCCGGATCGATATCCACCTGATAGCGCTCCTGATACCAGCGCGAAATGGCCCGGCGCAGGCGTGGAATACCACGTGATGTGGAATAGCCGTGCGTATCCGGGCGCTGCGCCACGGTGCAGAGCTTTTCGACAATGTGCGGCGGCGTGGCGCCGTCAGGGTTGCCCATACTGAAATCAATAATATCTTCACCGCGGCGACGCGCGGCCATTTTCAGTTCAGCGGTAATGTTAAAAACATAAGGGGGAAGACGTTCGATGCGCGTAAAGCGACGTACTGGACTGGAGTCAGCCATAGATTCCTCGATGTAACGTTAGCGCCCGGACCGTCCGAGCGACGCTGCCACTGCGTGGCATGTTTAGAAAATAGCCTGAACAAATTCCCGCTGTCGAGGGGCAACGGAAAATAATTTATCAGCCACGAAAAAGCGGAAGGTATTTTTCGTCTGACCAGACAAGCTGCGCGATATAAGCCACAAATAAAACAGCAAGTTAACATGATGATAAAAAGAGCATTACCCACCATTGACGTTTTTCACGGCGGGCCATTCGCTGACTGCCCGTCCGTCACAATCCCCTTTTGAAAACAGGGTTTTTCCTCTTAACCCTTTGCGGAAGTTAACTGGTCATCCGGCGTCAGATTTTTTATCATCTCTTTTCCACGCTATTCACACGAGTTTTCCGTGCACGAAATATTTAACATGCTGCTGGCGGTCTTTGATCGGGCGGCGTTAATGCTGATTTGTCTGTTCTTCCTGATCCGCATGCGCCTGTTTCGCGAACTGCTGCATAAAACCGCCCACTCGCCTAAAGAGCTGCTGGCCGTAACGGCGATCTTTTCCATGTTTGCGCTGTTCAGCACCTGGTCCGGCGTGCCGGTGGAGGGGTCGCTGGTCAACGTCCGTATTATTGCGGTGATGTCCGGCGGGATCCTGTTCGGCCCCTGGGTGGGGATTATTACCGGCATCATTGCAGGTATTCATCGCTATCTGATCGACATTGGCGGCGTGACGGCCATTCCCTGTTTTATCACCAGTATTATTGCCGGTTGTCTGGCGGGCTGGATCAACCTCAAAACGCCGAAAGCGCACCACTGGCGCATCGGCATTATCGCCGGGATGCTGTGCGAAACCCTGACCATGATCCTGGTGGTGCTCTGGGCGCCTACAACCGCGCTGGGGCTGGATATCGTGTCGAAAATCGGTATACCGATGATCCTCGGTACCGTATGTATCGGCTTTATTGTGCTGCTGGTGCAGAGTGTCGAAGGCGAGCAGGAAGCCAGCGCTGCACGGCAGGCCAAGCTGGCGCTGGATATTGCCAACAAAACGCTGCCGCTGTTCCGCCATGTGAATACGGAATCCCTGCGTCAGGTCTGCGATATTATCCGCCGCGATATTCATGCCGATGCCGTCGCCATTACCAATGTCGATCATGTGCTGGCCTACGTCGGTATCGGAGAAAACAACTACCGGGACAGCGATGACATTATCAGCCCTACCACCTTTGAAGCGATCAACTCCGGTAAAATCATCATTAAAAACAATGATGAGGCGCATCGCACGCCGGAAATCCACTCCATGCTGGTGATCCCGCTATGGGAAAAAGGCGTGGTCACCGGCACGTTAAAAATCTACTACTGCCATGCGCATCAAATTACTTCGTCGTTGCAGGAGATGGCGATCGGCCTGTCGCAAATCATTTCCACGCAGCTGGAAGTGTCCCGCGCCGAGCAGTTGCGGGAGATGGCCAATAAAGCGGAACTGCGAGCCCTGCAAAGCAAAATTAATCCGCATTTTCTGTTTAACGCCCTGAACGCCATTTCGTCCTCCATTCGCCTTAATCCGGATACCGCCCGGCAGCTGATTTACAATTTATCGCGCTACCTGCGCTATAACATTGAACTGAAAGACGATGAGCAAATTGATATTAAGAAAGAGCTGTATCAAATCAAGGATTACATCGCCATTGAGCAGGCGCGCTTCGGCGACAAACTGACGGTGATTTATGACATCGATGAGGAAGTTAACTGTGTGATCCCAAGCCTGCTGATCCAGCCGCTGGTGGAAAACGCCATCGTGCACGGCATTCAGCCCTGTAAAGGAAAAGGCGTGGTCACCATCAGCGTGGCAGAGTGCGGTAACAGGGTGCGTATCGCCGTCCGCGATACCGGCAACGGTATCGATCCGCAGGTCATTGAGCGGGTCGAGGCCAATGAGATGCCCGGCAATAAAATCGGCTTACTCAATGTGCATCACCGCGTAAAACTGCTGTACGGCGAAGGGCTGCATATTCGCCGCCTGGAGCCGGGAACGGAAATCGCCTTCTACGTGCCGCACGATCGCGCGCCCCTGCCCGCGCCGGTCACGCTGTTGCAATAATCAGGAGAGTCACCATGAAAGTCATCATTGTTGAAGATGAGATCCTGGCGCAGCAGGAGCTGAGCTGGCTCATCAAAGAACACAGCCAGATGGAGATCGTCGGCACCTTTGACGACGGCCTGGACGTGCTGAAGTTTTTGCAGCACAACAAAGTGGACGCGCTGTTTCTGGATATTAATATCCCGTCGCTGGACGGCGTTTTACTGGCGCAGAATATCAGCCAGTTTGCCCATAAACCCTTTATCGTATTTATTACCGCGTGGAAAGAACATGCAGTGGAGGCCTTCGAGCTGGAAGCTTTTGACTACATTCTGAAACCTTATCAGGAATCACGCATCATCAATATGCTGCAAAAGCTGGAGACCGCATGGCAGCAGCAGACTGGCGCAGGTTCCGGCAGCCCGGCGGTGCGTGAAAACGATACCATTAACCTGATTAAAGATGAGCGCATCATCGTTACCAGTATTCACGATATTTATTATGCGGAAGCGCATGAGAAGATGACGTTCGTGTATACCCGGCGCGATGAATTTGTGATGCCAATGAACATCACGGAGTTTTGCAGCAAACTACCGGCAGCGCATTTCTTTCGCTGTCATCGCTCATACTGCGTAAATCTGGACAAGATCCGCGAAATCGAACCCTGGTTTAACAACACCTATATTCTGCGACTGCGGGATCTTGATTTTCAGGTCCCGGTCAGTCGCAGCAAAGTCAAAGAGTTCAGGCAGTTAATGCACCTGTAACCCTTACAGGTAATAGCCCAGCGTCTGACGTAAATGCGCGCCCGCGCCAAGCAGGCCCGGGTTGTCGTGCACGATCAGGTAGACCGGAATATCCTGCACGTAGGATTTGAAGCGGCCTTTGTCTTCAAAACCGCCACGGAAACCGGAGGCGGTAAAGAAGTCGAGGAAGCGCGGCACAATGCCCCCGGCGATATACACGCCGCCGAAGGTGCCCAGCGTCAGCGCCAGGTTACCGCCGAAACGTCCCATGATCACGCAGAACAGCGACAGTGCGCGGCGGCAGTCGATGCAGCTGTCTTCCAGCGCGCGCTCGGTAATATCTTTCGGCTGCAGGTTTTCCGGCAGACGTCCGTCGGATTTCACAATCGCGCGGTACAGATTCACCAGCCCCGGACCAGAGAGCACGCGCTCAGCCGAAACGTGGCCGATTTCACTGCGCAGCTCTTCAAGGATAATCCCCTCTTCTTCGCTGTTCGGCGCAAAATCCACGTGACCGCCTTCGCCCGGCAGACTGACCCAGCGCTTATCGACGTGCACCAGGTGCGCTACGCCAAGGCCGGTGCCCGCGCCATACACGGCAATCGGTTTGCCTTCCACCGGCTCGCCGCCGCCGAACTGCGTCAGATGCTCATTTTTCAGCATCGGGATCGCCATGGATACGGCGGTAAAATCGTTAATAATTTCCAGATGCGCAAAGCCGAGATTTTTCTTCATTTCCGCGATGGAGAATTCCCAGGTGTGGTTGGTCATCGCCACCCAGTCACCGGTGATCGGGCAGGCAATGGCGATGCAACCATCCTCAACCTCTGCGCCCGTCTCGTCCAGATAGACGCGGACAACGGCTTCCAGCGTGGGATAATCCAGCCCGGAATAGGTTTTGGCGCGGGAAATCTCGCCGCTGTCGACATTACACAACGCCAGGCGTGCGTTAGTGCCGCCCACGTCACCTACTAATGCATACTTTGTCATTCTTTTTACTGCTCCGCTGAAGTCAGAAAAATTCTTTGGCACACTGTAAATTCAAGGCGCTTTAACAACAATGACCATAGCACGAGTGCCTGTATATTATTGAGCTTCATCACAGAATAACTTTACCGTTTCAGCAAAGTCTCAAAGCTGGTGTAAACGTATACACTGATGTTACGTCTGCCAATTGAGGATTATTGCATGGTTTATCAGGCCGATCCTGAGCGCTATAAAAAGATGGAGTTCCGCCGCTGTGGCGAGAGCGGTTTAAAGCTACCGGCGGTGTCGCTGGGGCTGTGGCATAACTTCGGGGACGCCACCCTAGTGGAAACCAGCCGCCAGCTGCTGCGCCGGGCTTTTGATCTCGGCATCACTCATTTCGATCTCGCCAACAACTACGGGCCGCCGCCGGGCTCCGCTGAGCGGCACTTTGGCCGTATCCTGCAGGAAGATTTTAGCCCGTGGCGCGATGAGCTGATCATCTCCACGAAGGCAGGCTACACCATGTGGGAGGGTCCTTACGGCGACTGGGGTTCGCGTAAATATCTCATCGCCAGCCTCGATCAGAGCCTGAAACGCATGGGCCTTGAGTATGTGGACATCTTCTATCACCATCGCCCGGATCCGGAAACGCCGCTGAAAGAGACCATGCGCGCGCTGGATCACATCGTGCGCCAGGGCAAGGCGCTGTACGTGGGCCTGTCGAACTACCCGGCGGATATGGCGCGGCAGGCAATTGATATTCTTAACGATCTCGGCACACCCTGCCTGATCCATCAGCCAAAATATTCGATGTTTGAGCGCTGGGTGGAAGATGAATTGCTGGATGTGCTGGCGGAGAAAGGCGTCGGCAGCATTGCTTTCTCGCCGCTGGCGGGTGGACAGCTGACCGACCGCTATTTACAGGGCATTCCTGCGGATTCCCGCGCTGCCAGCGGTAGCCGTTTCCTCAACCCCGATCAGCTTACCGAGGAAAAACTGCACAAGGTACGTCAGTTAAACGATCTGGCGCAGCAACGCGGCCAGAAGCTGTCGCAGATGGCACTGGCCTGGGTGCTGCGTGACGATAAAGTAACGTCCGTGCTGATTGGCGCAAGTAAAGTGGCGCAGATCGACGATGCGGTCGGCATGCTGGCAAATCGCCACTTCAGCGCGGATGAATGTACCGCCATCGACCAGATACTGAACAGCCCGGAATAACAGCACTTTTAGCAAATAATGCTGCCCTTCATGATTTAAGAGTTAAACCAATGCACCGGGGCTTTACAGCCCCGTAATATTGCATTAACAGGCCGTTTCGGCCCCGATCGTGAAGGAGATAAGTATGTTCAGGTCACTGATACTGGCAGCTGTTTTAATGGCTTCTGCCCCGCTGGTGGCAAATGCCGGCGAAATCACCCTGCTGCCCTCAATAAAATTACAAATTGGCGATCGTGATAATTACGGTAACTACTGGGACGGCGGCCACTGGCGCGACCGTGATTACTGGCATAATCACTATCAATGGCGTGAAAACCGCTGGCGTCCACACGATCGCGGCTATCACCGCGGCTGGGACAAACGTAAAGCCTACGAGCGCGGTTATCGTGAAGGCTGGCGCGATCGCGATGACCACGGTGGACGCGGTCGTCACGGGCATGGTCATGGCCATCATCATTAATACAAAAAAAGCCCGGCATTGCCGGGCTTTTTAATCACGAATTAAAGACCTATTACTGTTCCCACCAGCAGCCACATATTCAGCACCACCACCAGCAACACGATCAGCCAGCCGATGCGTTTCACCAGCGTCGTATTGACCAGCTCGCCCATCAGTTTGCTGTCGCTGGTAAAGACCAGCAGCGGCACCAGCGCCAGCGCAATACCGAAGCTTAACAACACCTGGCTCATCACCAGAATGCGCGTCGGATCCAGCCCCATCAAAATCACAATAAACGACGGCAGCATAGTCACGGTACGGCGCACCCATAACGGAATATGGAAGCGGATAAAGCCCTGCATCACTACCTGTCCCGCCAGCGTGCCGACGACGGTGGATGACAGCCCTGCCGCCACAAGGCTAAGGCCAAAAATGGTGGCCGCCGCGTGGCTCAGAAGCGGCTCCAGCGTCAGATAGGCTTCATCGAGATCGGCCACGCCGGTGTGGCCGCTGAAATGGAACGCTGCCGCCGCGGTCGCCATCATCGCCAGATTAACAAAACCGGCGATGGTCATGGCGATCGCCACATCCCATTTGGTGGCCGAATAGCGCTCTTTGCGCGATCCGCCATGCAGATGCTGCGTCAACGAGGAGTGCAAATAGATCACGTGCGGCATAATGGTCGCGCCCAGCACGCCCGCCGCGAGAAACACAGCCTCGGTAGTCGGCAGACTGGGGATCAGCATCCCTTTACCTAACGCCGCCAGTTTTGGTTGCGAGAAAAACAGCTCGACGATATAGGCCGCCGCCACAAACAGCAGCAGGCCGCCGATCACTTTTTCCAGCGGTTTTTGGCCGCGTTTTTGCAGCATCAGGATCAGGAAAGTGGCGATGCCCGTCAGCACCGCGCCCTGCAGCAGCGATACGCCGAGCAGTAATTTAAAGCCGATGGCCGCGCCGATAAATTCCGCCAGATCCGTCGCCATGGCGATGATCTCCGCCTGCACCCAGTAAAACCACACCAGCGGGCGCGGATAATGGTCGCGGATTTGTTCGGCCAAGTTTTTACCGGTGGCAATGCCCAGTTTGGCAGACAGGATCTGAATGAGCATCGCCATCAGGTTCGCCCAGACCACTACCCACAGCAGCTGGTAGCCAAAACTGGCTCCCGCCTGAATATTGGTGGCAAAGTTGCCTGGATCGATATAACCGATAGCGGCAACGAACGCAGGTCCCATTAATGCGAACCTAAGCTTGCGCGCCGCACGACCACTGTTACTCTCAACGCGACTGTCGTTCATTTATGCCCCTGATATAGCCTTTGCTATGTTTCATGCTAACAAAGTGAGAATGATTATCAAGATCACCTGATTTGGTTAAACTGATTGTTCTGATAGCCCGGAGCGATAGCCGGAAGGAATTTTGCAGGTGGAAAGGCGCTCTTAACATTTGCCTCATCAATTTGTTAAAAGCTTAGCAGCAATATTAGCCTTTTCTCATCTTTACGTAACATAACAGAAATGTATGTTTGATCACTATTTTTGAGATTCGTCACAGGTAGTTACTATAGTGTGTTTTTGATCTCGTTTTCTTTACGCTTGTTGCATAGAATGTGCACGGAAATTAAACCTGCCTCATATTTGGAGCAAATATGTCCCGCGTTCTTCACTTTGTTCTGGCGCTTGCCGTTGTGGCCTTGCTTGCCTTGTTGTTAAGCAGCGACCGCAAAAAAATTCGCATTCGCTTTGTTATTCAACTTCTTGTTATTGAAGTTTTACTGGCCTGGTTCTTCCTGAACTCCGATGTCGGTCTGGGCTTTGTAAGAGGCTTCTCCGAAATGTTTGAAAAACTGCTCGGATTCGCCAATGAAGGGACAAACTTCGTCTTCGGCAAAATGAATGATGAAGGCCTGGCATTCTTCTTCCTGAAAGTGCTGTGCCCTATCGTCTTCATTTCTGCGCTGATCGGTATCCTGCAACACATTCGTGTGCTGCCGATTGTGATCCGTGCCATTGGTACCGTGCTGTCAAAAGTGAACGGTATGGGCAAACTGGAATCCTTTAACGCCGTCAGCTCGCTGATTCTGGGGCAGTCAGAAAACTTCATCGCCTACAAAGACATCCTCGGCAATATGTCCCGTAACCGCATGTACACCATGGCGGCCACGGCGATGTCTACCGTGTCCATGTCCATCGTGGGCGCGTATATGACCATGCTGCAGCCGAAATACGTTGTCGCCGCGCTGGTTCTGAACATGTTCAGCACCTTTATCGTGCTGTCGCTTATCAACCCGTACCGTGTTGATGAGAGCGAAGAGAATCTGCAAATGGCCAACCTGCACGAAGGCCAGAGCTTCTTTGAAATGCTGGGTGAGTACATTCTGGCGGGCTTCAAAGTGGCGATTATCGTGGCGGCGATGCTGATTGGTTTTATCGCGCTGATCTCTGCGCTGAACGCCCTGTTTGCGACCGTGTTTGGTATCTCTTTCCAGGGTATTCTGGGCTACATCTTCTACCCGGTCGCCTGGGTGATGGGTGTGCCGTCTCATGAAGCCCTGCAGGTGGGCAGTATTATGGCCACCAAGCTGGTATCTAACGAATTCGTGGCGATGATGGATCTGCAAAAAATTGCCGGCACCCTCTCCCCGCGCGCAGAAGGCATTCTGTCTGTGTTCCTCGTTTCCTTCGCAAACTTCTCGTCCATCGGTATCATTGCCGGTGCGATTAAAGGTCTGAATGAAGAACAGGGTAACGTAGTCTCTCGCTTTGGCCTGAAACTGGTCTACGGCTCGACGCTGGTGAGCATCCTGTCTGCATCAATCGCCGCGCTGGTACTGTAATTCTGCGGTGTTAATAAAAACCGGGCTTGTCCCGGTTTTTTTATTTAGTCGCCTAAAGGCTGCGGTTTACCCAGTAAATATCCCTGCAAATATTCCACGCCCAGCTCCAGAAGCAGCTCACGCTGCGCCTGCGTTTCCACAAATTCTGCCACCACCGTCAGCGATTTCGCTTTCGCCAGCGTGCAAATCGCCTGCACGATCATCGCATCTAACGGGTCACGCTCGATGTCTTTTACGAAGGTGCCGTCAATTTTAATAATATCCGCATGCAGACGTTTTAAGCGCTCAAAATTGGCATAGCCGGTTCCAAAATCATCAATGGCGATTTTAAAGCCGAAATCACGCAGTTGCTGAATGTTATGCAAAGTGGCTTCGGCATGGGAAAAGGCCTGCTCTTCGGTGATCTCGATAATCACGCACTGCGGCGACACGCCGTAACGCGTAAAGAGCGCGATAAGTTCTGTCGCCGACGCCTTTTGCATCAGCGTCATGGGCATCAGGTTGACGGAAAAACGCGCCTCGTCGCAGGGGGCCGGATGCGCTTGCAGCCAGCGTAACAGGGTTTCGACCACCAGCATGTCAAAGCGCGGACTGAGATTAAAACGGCTGATCACCGGGATAAAACGATCCGGGGTAACGATTTCGCCGTCGCATTGCAGACGGGTTAAAATCTCGTGGTAGCCGCTGCCATCCGCCCTCCGGACCGGCTGGGCGTAGAGCACCAGTCCCCCCTCTTCCAGCGCGCGCTTCACGCTGTTCAACATCAGCACCTGCCCGGTAGTCTGGTCGGTGACTCTGTCGATACTTTGCGTCAGCGCCAGTACGCGCTGTGTCGTGCTGGCCTGACCGGAAAGCCAGCTAAGCTGTCCCAGCGTATGGTGCAGGTTTTCGCCCGCGCCTTCGATAACGCCCCAGGACGCGCCAAATTCAATCTCAATCGGCGTGTTGTGCCAGAAGATTTTCCGGCTGTTGAGATAATCCACCATATGCTGCAAACGCGCTTCTGGCTCCTGCCCGTCCAGCACCAGTAATAACTCGCTTCCCGGCAGGCGGAACAGCTTCTCATGCGCCAGCATCAGCGGTTGCAGGTCGCGGGCAATGCTGCGCTTACAGTGCACGCGCATCATCATGCCGTAGTGACGGCTTAAAAATTCCAGGTTTTGCAAATGCAGACAGCACACGACCACGTGGGGATGCTGTTCCAGATGCTGCTCCAGGGCGCGCAGATTGGGCAGGCCGGTCAGCGGATCGGTAAGCGCCTGGGATTTCCATACCCGCCTGAGCCACTCGCTACGGTGATAAATATGCGCCGTATAGAGAATACAGATTGTCACCGCGATGAGCACCGACAGCACAAAAGCCAGCGAATAGTCTGTGCCGACGCCATGCAGAAAATTGCGATTGTAGGCCACCAGGAACCACGCGGCGATCCCCCAGCTTAACGCGATCAGCGGCGGCGTGAATTCCCGCACGGCGACCATAAACAGGATGAATACGATTGGCACCAGGTAACCGGCGATATATTTCGCTTCGATGGGACTACAAAGAACGATCAGAATAAAACTTAAAGCCAACAACCAGCTAACAGTAAAAATACGTTTACGCAAAGAAAAAATCGGAATAATACTGCGACGCCAGAAAGTACGGGCATAGTGCGGGTTCACCAGCATGCGTAGCGGATAATAAAACAAGGGGGTGAAAATTAGCACGGCGCAGATAAGACTTTGCAAATCAATAATATTATAAATAACCGACGTGGGATCCGAGAAGTTGGAAAGGGAAACCGGATAATCGAACCATTCATTCGCTAAATACATTGAGAGTTTAATACCGGCGGGCGCGAAAAATCCTAACCAGAATATCCGGACGCCCATGTATTTATCAGGAAAGGCGTAACGCCAGCGGCTGCCCAGCCGCCAGCGCACCAGGGCGCAGGCCAGCAGTACCGGCGCGATCTGGCAAAAGAGCAGTAACACGGCCTCACGTAAGGAGAGATCCATCAGCCAGTAATTTATTAACGCGAAGGCCACGACGATCGGCAATATACTGCGTCGCCCAAAGAGCAGAATAATGGACAGCATCGCGCTCAAGGGTAACCAGGCCAGAAAAGCATCCCCCGCCTGGACCAGCGCTGTTGGTGAAAGAATTCGGGAAGTTGTAACGGCCGCGAGACAAATAATGAATGCAAGTATAAATAGTGTTGCGTGTTTATAAATATTAATTTTCATTATGTTTACTGATTTAATCTCACCAACCGCGTTAATCCGAGCCGGAATAATAAGTTCATTCTCAATATCAGGCAAGCTAAGCGCGGGATATTAGCGCGGCAATACAATAAACAGAGGTTCGCAGGAATTATCCAGGATAAACAGAAGAAAACTGACATAACAGGAAGCGGTATTTGCAACAGACATAAAAAAACCCCCGCCACAGGCGAGGGTTCAAATTTTGGTGGAGCTAAGCGGGATCGAACCGCTGACCTCTTGCATGCCATGCAAGCGCTCTCCCAGCTGAGCTATAGCCCCACAATGTTGTTTACGCACCAAATCTGTTGGGATCAGAATTTGGTGGAGCTAAGCGGGATCGAACCGCTGACCTCTTGCATGCCATGCAAGCGCTCTCCCAGCTGAGCTATAGCCCCAATGCGTAAAGCGTGTCGTGTTGACGGGCGGCATAATATGAATTCCGCCGCGAGGTGTCAACGGCAAAATCAGAAAGCGCCGCTCAATCGCTGAAAAAGCAGTCAAATGAATGACATTGCGAGCCTGCTCGCAGACGTTAGTTAAACCCGTCACACTTTCCTGTTAAAGGGTGCTATAAGATGAACCACTAACCCCCACATCTCGTCAGGAAATTGCATGATCAAGGAACGGATGACGCCGGATGAGCTCGCCAGGCTCACGGGATACAGTCGCCAGACCATCAATAAATGGGTGCGTAAAGAAGGCTGGGTTACCTCGCCAAAACCAGGCGTTCAGGGTGGAAAAGCCCGTCTGGTGCATATCAATGAGCAGGTGCGCGAATTTATACGCAATGCGCGCCGCGCGATCGATGACAGTACCGGTGACGAGGCATACGGCCTTGAGCCCTCGCTGGAAGCGCTTTTAATGACGCTGGCGAAGGAAATGACCCCGGCAGAACAAAAACAGCTGACTTCCTTGCTGCTACGCGAGGGCATCAGCGGCTTATTACAACGGCTCGGTCTGCGCGACCAGAACTAACATGATGAAAATACCTGATAGATTAACCACTGAAGAGCTGGCTGATTATGTTGGCATGACAAAACAGACGGTGAATCGCTGGATCCGCAGATACGGCTGGCACACCGAAAAGATCCCCGGCGTAAAAGGTGGACGAGGAAGGCAAATCCTTATCGATAATAAGGTGCGGGCTTTTATTATGAAGCTGCCAAAATTTCGTCATCTTGCAGCTGGTCGTTTACTGGCTGAAGCCCCTGCCCCTTATGGCAATATATCGCCAGCACTGCGTCAGATCGTCAGCGTTTTACAAACAATGACGTCTTCCGAAGAAACGCAACTGGATCGTCTGTTGAAGAGGGAAGGATTGCAGTACATGCTGAGCCGCCTCGACATCCATGACAGGGACGCCGCAGGAAAATAAAAAAACGGCAGGATAAACCTGCCGTTCGTTTTTATGCTGACCTGAAAGAATTACTGCTGGCTTTCGCGTGCGGCAATATATTCCAGCGCTTTATTGATGCGCTCAACGCTGCGGGTTTTACCGATGGCATGCACGGTAACGTCCAGCGCCGGAGACTGGCCTGCGCCCGTCACCGCCACACGCAGCGGCATCCCCACTTTGCCCATCCCCACTTCCAGCTCGTCTGCGGTAGCCTGAATAGCGTGATGCACATTTTCCGCCGTCCAGTCGGTAATGGCTGCCAGCTTGTCGCGCACCACTTCCAGCGGTTGACGCGCTACCGGACGCAGGTGTTTTTTCGCCGCATCCGCATCCAGCTCCTCGAAGTCCTGGTAGAAGTAGTGGCAGCTCTCCGCCATCTCTTTCAGGGTTTTGCAACGCTCGCCCAGCAGTTTCACCAGATCCGCCAGCTGCGGGCCGTTGCGGGTGTCGATGTTCTGCTGCTCGATATGCCATTGCAGATGGGTGGCAACGTATTCCGGCGGCAGGGTGTTGATGTAATGGTGGTTCAGCCACTGCAGTTTTTCGGTGTTGAACGCACTGGCAGATTTGCTGACCGCGCCGAGTGAAAACAGCTTGATCATCTCTTCACGGGAGAAAATTTCCTGATCGCCGCTGGACCAGCCGAGGCGCACCAGATAGTTGAGCAGCGCTTCCGGCAGATAGCCGTCATCGCGATACTGCATGACGCTGACCGCGCCGTGACGTTTGGACAGTTTTTTGCCATCGTCGCCGTTGATCATCGATACGTGCGCATACACCGGCACAGGCGCATTCAGCGCTTTCAGGATGTTGATCTGGCGCGGGGTGTTATTGATATGGTCTTCGCCGCGGATCACGTGGGTGATCTCCATATCCCAGTCGTCCACCACCACACAGAAGTTATAGGTCGGGGAACCGTCGGTACGGCGGATAATCAGATCGTCCAGCTCCTGGTTGCTGAATTCAATCGGGCCGCGGATCTGATCGTCAAAAATCACCGAACCTTCCTGCGGGTTAGCAAAACGCACAACGCAGGGTTCGTCGTCAGCGTGTTGCTCATGACCGTGACGGCAGCGACCGTCGTAGCGCGGCTTTTCGCCCTTCGCCATCTGTTCTTCACGCAGCGCATCCAGGCGCTCTTTAGAGCAGTAGCATTTATACGCCGTGCCAACTTTCAACATGTCGTCGATCACCGCGTTGTAGCGATCAAAACGTTTAGTCTGGAAATACGGGCCTTCATCCCACTCCAGGCTCAGCCAGTTCATGCCGTCCATGATGGCTTCGATAGCCTCCGGCGTAGAGCGCTCAAGATCGGTGTCTTCAATACGCAGCACAAACTCACCGTCGTGATGACGTGCAAAAAGCCAGGAATAGAGCGCGGTACGCGCACCACCAACATGCAGATAGCCAGTGGGGCTTGGCGCGAAGCGAGTTTTAATTTTCATGAATTGGCCTTACGTTGATAAAGATGCCGATAACCGGCAAGTCCTGGAAAATCGAGTGGGCAATATTCTATCACTCCAGGCTGATTCCTCAATGTTGTTACCGCCATGGGCATGGCAAATCCGTTTTTTGTTGAGAAATCATGCGCGAATGCAGGCTTTGTCGCCACGTTGTTTAATTTTACGACGAACAAACAAAATCTTTAGAAAAGGCGTTGACTCATTTTCAACTCTCCCTATAATGCGACTCCACACAGCGGGGGTGATTAGCTCAGTTGGTAGAGCATCTCCTTTACACGGAGGGGGTCGGCGGTTCGAGCCCGTCATCACCCACCATCTACTTAAACGTAGACCCGCAGTGCAGATAAGACTTGAGACGTGGGGTGATTAGCTCAGTTGGTAGAGCATCTCCTTTACACGGAGGGGGTCGGCGGTTCGAGCCCGTCATCACCCACCATATCTCACCTTATCAACAGCAGTACCGAAATGGGTGATTAGCTCAGTTGGTAGAGCATCTCCTTTACACGGAGGGGGTCGGCGGTTCGAGCCCGTCATCACCCACCATTTCGGGTCGTTAGCTCAGTTGGTAGAGCAGTTGACTTTTAATCAATTGGTCGCAGGTTCGAATCCTGCACGACCCACCAATGTGGAAAGGCGCCCTAAAGGCGCCTTTTTGCTATGCGTGAAATGCAGGATGAGAACCTGCCGCAGGTTCGGGTCGAGCGAAGCGAGACAACGGAGCCGCCTGCGGCGACGGCCCGAAGGGCGAGCGAAGCGAGTCATCCTGCACGACCCACCAATGTGGAAAGGCGCCCTAAAGGCGCCTTTTTGCTATGCGTTTTTTGCCGGGTGGCGCTGCGCTTACCCGGCCTACAATCCTCACGCTGCGCTTACCTGGCCTGCAATTCTGGCGTAGGCCCGGCAAGCCTGCGCCGCCGGGCATGAGTTACGCTTGTTGCGTCAGCGCCGCCAGCAAACCCGCTAACACCGGCGTCACCTGTTTTTCCTCATACACCACATACAAATCCGCGGGGATCCGCTCTTCGAGCGGACGAAATGCCACGCCGGGCCACTGCATTTGCGCGTAGCTGTCCGCCATCAGGGTGATGCCCATCCCCATGCTGATCATCGCCAGCACCGTTTGCGGCTCCACCGCTTCGCGCACAATCACCGGCGAAAATCCCGCCCGCTGGCAGACCCGTTGCAGGAACGCCCAGTCAGAATGCACCGACGGCAGCGTGACAAAATGTTCATCGCGCAATAGCGACAGCGGAATGGATGAGCGGGCCGTCAGCGGATGCTCATCCGGCATCGCCACCAGAAACACCGCCTGCTGCACCCGCTGGCGGGTCAAACCGGCGGGCAGATCCTGCGCCATCCGCCAGATGCCGGCATCCAGCTCCCGCCGCTCCAGCAGCGTCTGCTGCCTTCCGGGTGATTTCTCGCGAAACCGCACCTCGACGTCCGGATTGTCCTTCAGAAAGCGATACAGGACGTTACGCATGCCGCCCCACAGCGCCGTGCCCACCACGCCCAGCTCAATGCGCCCTGCCTCGCCTCGCCCGATCTGCTCCACCCGCGCCAGCGCCTGGTTGACGTTACTCAGCAGACAGCGCGACTCCTCCAGCAAAATCTTTCCCGCATGGGTTAACACCACGCTGCGGGAATGGCGGACAAACAGCTGCGTCCCCAGCTGGTTTTCCAGGTCTTTGATGTGAAAACTCAGGGGCGGCTGCGACATGTTAAGGCGGGCCGCAGCCCGCCCGAAGTGCAGTTCTTCTGCCACAGCCAGAAAATAGCGCAGCAGTTTCAGGTCGATTTTGTACAGCGGTTCCATCAGATTCGCACGCCTGCGAGGATCATTAAACCTCTGAACGTACCACATCTGCGCGCTTATCAGGTTGATGTTTATAGTTAAAGGCGAAATAAAAGATCACCGCCAGCGCCAGGGCATATCCGGCAAACACCAGCCAGATGGTCTGCCAGTCCTTCACGCCATCAACGGAAAAATAATCCACCGCCAGCCCGCTCAGGATAGAGCCGACATACGCGCCGACGCCGTTGACCATGGTCATAAACAGGCCCTGCGCGCTGGCGCGGATCTCTGAACTGACCTCCTGCTCAACAAACACCGAACCGGAAATATTGAAGAAATCAAAAGCGCAGCCGTAAACAATCATCGACATCAGCAGCAGCATGCAGCCGAACGGCGACGGATCGCCAAAGGCGAACAGCCCAAAGCGCAGCATCCACGCCACCATGCTCATCAGCATCACCGTTTTTATGCCGTAACGCCGCAGGAAAAACGGGATGGTGAGAATAAAACCGATCTCCGCCATTTGCGATACAGACAGCAAAATCGACGGGTATCTTACCACCAGGCTGTCGGCAAACTCCGGCTGGCGGGCAAAGTCATGCAGGAAGGGATTGCCAAACACGTTAGTGATTTGCAGCACCGCGCCCAGCAGCATGGCAAAGAGAAAAAACACCGCCATACGGGGATTTTTGAACAACACAAAAGCATCGAGGCCGAGCTTACTGCTCCACGACTGCGACACTTTTTTCGCCACCGTCGGGATTCTGGGCAGCGTTAAGGAGTAGGCCGCAAGGCACAGCGATGAAGCGGAGGCGATATAGAGCTGGGCGCTGCTCAGCTCCAGATCCATCAGGCTGACCGCCCACATGGCGATGATAAAGCCCACGGTGCCGTAAACGCGGATCGGCGGAAAATGGCTGACCGTATCCAGCCCTGCCTGCGCCAGGCACGAGTATGAAATACTGTTCGACAGCGCAATGGTCGGCATAAAGGCCATTGCGTTGACCAGCATCACCCAGAACATCAGATCCGGCGTACTGACGCTGGCGGCGTAAAACATCGCCCCGGCGCACACCAGATGGCACAGCAGGTAAGCCCGCTCCGCCCGCAGCCATTTATCGGCGATGATCCCCATAATGCCCGGCATGATAATGGCCGCCAGCCCTTTCGAGCTGTAGACCATCCCCACATTTGCGCCGGTAAAATGCAGGGTATTGATCATGTACGAACCGAGGGTCACCAGCCAGCTTCCCCAGATGAAGTACTGCAAAAACGACATGATTTTTAAGCGAACCGTGATCCCCATGGTCTTTTCCTTGTCGCAGAAGGACAAACCGCCCCGGCCAGCGGAGCGGTAGGTGTGATTATCAGGCCAGCTTGCGCAGGAAACCGCAAATCAGGTCGATGAAGTTCTGGCGGGACAGCTCCGCCGCCGCGAGAGTCTGCGCATGAGAAAGCTTCACCTCCCCCAGCCCTTCCGCCAGGTTGGTGATGGCCGACACCGCCACCACTTTCATTCCGCAATGGCGGGCGGAAATGACTTCCGGCACCACGGACATGCCCACCACATCGCCGCCGATAATCTGCATCATACGGATCTCCGCCGCCGTTTCGAAGTTCGGACCGGAGTAAGAGACGAACACCCCTTCGCTGAGCGGGAAACCCGCTTCCTGCGCCACGGTGTGCAGCAGCGCACGGTAATCCGCGTCATAGGCGTTCGCCAGGGAGAAAAACCGCTCGCCGAAGCGGTCATCGTTCGGCCCGCACAGCGGCGATCCCGGCATAGTGTTGATGTGATCTGACAGGGCGACCAGGCTGCCCGGCCCGACTTCCGGACGCAGCGATCCGGCAGCATTGGTACAGAACAGCAGTTCACAGCCCAGCAGATCGAAAGTGCGCACCGCATCGGTCATTACCGTTATGCCGCGGCCTTCATAATAGTGCCCCCGCCCTTTCATACAGACGACCGGCACGCCCGCCAGCGTACCGAGCACCAGCTCTCCCGCGTGACCGTGGACGGTGCTGACCGGGAAGCCCGGTAAGTCTTTATAAGAGATGGCTACCGCATCCTGGATCTGATCTGCCAGCGCGCCCAGCCCGGAACCTAAAATAAAGGCCACGCGCGGGGTGAAGTTGGGTTTGCGTGCGCGGATGATGTCAGCACAGGTAAAAGGATGATCTGAAAAATGCGAAGAGGTCATGGCGCGTCCTTAATCGTTATGTATTGCCATGCGGAGAGGGTTCCGCGGGTACTCTGGCTTTATAACGAGTCAGCGGCTTTCCTGACCAATACACTTTTCGGTGCCTATTGATAGCGCCTCTGTATCAATGGCGGGGGTCAGCAAAATGTCCTCAGAATTATTTACGCTGGCAATGGTAAAGAGTGCGAGTCTCAAGCTCTGCTGAAAAATGCCGATAAAACAATTTTATGGCAAACAAGGAGTTCATGATGACGACCATCTCGACGACCACCCCGTCAATGCAAACCGGCGGCAGTTCAGGCTCGTCCAGCGCAGGAAATGACATCGCAGCCCAGATCAGCCGTCTGACGCAGCAAGTTACCAAACTGACTGCCCAGCTTAAAGAAGTAGCCAACGGCTCAGGTACGACCGAAGAGAAGCGCAAGCAGCAGGAGCAGCTCCAGTCGCAAATACAGATGTTGCAGGCACAAATCGCGCAGTTGCAAAATCAGCAGGCTAAAGAAGCGGAAAAGAAACAAGAAGAGAAGCAGCTGGCTAAAGTCGAAGGTGTCAACACGCCGTCCGACGAGCACAATATCGATATCTATATTTAACCTCACGGTTACGCAAGGCGCCGGCGATCCGCCGGGCCTTTCCCCCGCCCTGCCTTTTTTACTCTTCTGAATTGCACGTATCGGATCCTTAACCTATCTGTTTCATAAATGAATGACAGAAATGACTTTTATTTCGCAGAGAGAAAAACGCAGAATAACGATACTGACTTCAGGAGTGTTTATGAAAATTTTCCGCATTCTCGATCCCTTCACCTTAACACTGGTGGCGGTGGTATTACTGGCGTCGTTCTTCCCGGCGCGCGGTGGCTTTGTGCCCTTTTTTGAGGGACTGACCACCGCCGCCATCGCCTTGCTGTTCTTTATGCATGGCGCAAAACTCTCCCGCGAAGCCATCATCGCCGGCGGCAGCCACTGGCGGCTGCATCTGTGGGTGATGTGCAGCACCTTTGTGGTGTTCCCGGTGCTGGGCGTCCTGTTTGCCTGGTGGGCGCCGGTTAACGTCAGCCCGGAGCTGTACACCGGTTTTCTGTATCTGTGCATTCTGCCCGCTACCGTGCAGTCCGCCATTGCCTTTACTTCCCTTGCCGGGGGTAACGTGGCCGCGGCCGTCTGTTCGGCGTCAGCGTCGAGTCTGCTGGGGATTTTCCTGTCGCCGCTGCTGGTGGGCCTGGTGATGAATATGCACGGCGCGGAAGGCAGCCTTGAGCAGGTAGGAAAAATTATGCTGCAACTGCTGCTGCCGTTCGTGCTGGGCCACCTGTCGCGTCCGTGGACCGCAGGCTTTGTGACCAAGCATAAAAAATGGATTTCGAAAACGGACCAGACGTCGATCCTGCTGGTGGTCTATTCAGCCTTCAGCGAGGCGGTCGTCAACGGCATCTGGCATAAAGTGGGCGCAGGCTCGCTGCTGTTTATTGTCGTCGTCAGCATTGTGCTGCTGGCGATTATCATCGGCATCAATATTTTTGCCGCCCGCCGCTTCGGGTTTAACAAGGCTGATGAGATCACTATTGTTTTCTGCGGCTCGAAGAAAAGTCTCGCCAACGGTATTCCGATGGCGAACATTCTCTTTCCCGCGTCGGCGGTCGGCATGATGGTGTTACCGCTAATGATTTTCCACCAAATCCAGCTGATGGTCTGTGCGGTGATGGCGCGACGCTATAAGCATCAGACAGAGGTGTTGCAGGCGCAGGAGGCTACCGCCTCCGACGCCACGCAGGGTTAAGGACGTCGCAGGGGCTGCACCAGCTGCGTCAGCCCCTCAGTTTTTATCAGCAGGGTGAATGCCATCAGCTGACCAAGATGCCCGGCGGGGAATTCATCCTTACGGGCAAACCACAGCAAATACTCTTCCGGTAAATCAATCAGCCTGCGCCCTTTGTATTTCCCAAAGGGCATTTCGGTATTGGCGATTTCAATCAGCTGCGCCTTGTCCATTTCACGCACCTAATAAACGGATCATCTCCGCCTCGTCGATCACCTCGATCCCCAGCTCCTGCGCCTTCGCCAGCTTCGATCCGGCGGCTTCGCCGGCGATCACCAGATCGGTTTTCTTCGATACGCTGCCCGCGACTTTCGCTCCCAGCGCCAGCAGCGCCGCTTTGGCATCATCACGTGACATCTGGCTCAGGCTGCCGGTCAGCACGATGGTTTTACCGGCGAACGGGCTGTCGATTTCTTCGGCGTTGACCACCACAGGCGCAGCCCAGTGGATCCCCACTTCTTCCACCAGCTGGCGGATAACGTCCCTGTTGCTCTCTTCATCCAGGAAGTGACGCACATGGGTGGCGACCACAATGCCGACGTCCGGCACTTTTTGCAGTTCGTCGATGGAGGCGGCGATCAGCGCGTCCAGCGTGCCGAAATAGGCTGCCAGCCCGGCGGCGGTGGCTTCACCCACTTCACGAATGCCCAGCGCGTACAGGAAACGGGCAAAAGTGGTCTCTTTCGATTTTTCCAGCGCGTTAACGATATTCTGCGCGGATTTCGGCCCCATGCGATCCAGCCCGGTGAGTTTCCCGGCGGTGAGCCTGAACAGGTCGGCTGGCGTATGGACGTACTCTTTCTCCACCAGCTGGTCGATAATTTTATCGCCCATGCCGTCGACATCCATGGCACGGCGCGAGACAAAGTGCTTAAGAGATTCTTTACGCTGCGCGCCGCAGATCAGGCCGCCGGTACAGCGGGTTACCGCTTCGCCTTCTACGCGCTCCACATCCGAGCCGCAGACCGGGCAATGGGTCGGGAATTCTACTTCGCGGATATTCGCCGGACGCTCCGACTCAATGACGTTCACCACCTGCGGGATGACATCCCCGGCGCGGCGGATCACCACTTTATCGCCGATTTTCAGCCCCAGACGGGCAATTTCATCGGCGTTATGCAGCGTGGCGTTACTGACCAGCACGCCCGCGACATGCACCGGCTCCAGACGCGCCACCGGCGTGATGGCACCGGTACGCCCCACCTGGAATTCAACATCGCGCACCCAGGTCATCTGCTCCTGAGCGGGGAATTTAAAGGCCACCGCCCAGCGCGGCGCACGGGCGACAAAGCCCAGCTGCTCCTGGAGATCCAGCGAGTCCACCTTGATCACCACGCCGTCAATATCGAAACCCAGCTGCGGGCGGTCTTCTTCGACCTTGTGATAAAAATCCAGCACCGCCTGCGGCGTGTCGCAAATGCGGATACGGTCGCTGACCGGCAGTCCCCAGCGTTTGAACTGCTGTAACCGTTCAAGATGGCTGCGCGGCAGTTCGCCGCCTTCCAGAATACCGACGCCGTAGCAGAAGAAGGTTAACGGGCGTTTGGCAGTAATGCGCGGATCAAGCTGGCGCAGCGAGCCCGCGGCGGCGTTACGCGGGTTGGCAAAAATTTTACCGCCGGTGCGCCGGGCTTCCTCGTTGATCTTCTCAAATCCCGCCTGCGGGAGGAACACTTCGCCGCGCACTTCGAGGCGCGCCGGAATATTGTCACCGTGCAGCTTCAGAGGAATGGCGCGGATGGTGCGCACGTTGGTGGTGATGTCTTCACCGGTCGTGCCGTCGCCGCGCGTGGCAGCGCGGATCAGCACACCGTTCTCATAAAGAATACTCACCGCAAGGCCGTCCAGCTTCAGCTCGCAGCAATAGCTCAGCGCGTCGGTGCTTTTCAGTCGATCCTGTACGCGTTTGTTAAAAGCCAGAAAGCTCTCTTCATCAAAGACGTTATCCAGCGACAGCATCGGCACTTCGTGGCGGATCTGGGTAAAGGCGCTTAAAGGTGCGGCGCCCACGCGCTGGGTTGGCGAGTCGGGGGTGATCAGGTCGGGATGCTGCGCTTCCAGTTCACGCAGTTCACGCAACAGCCGATCGTATTCGGCATCGGGCACTTCCGGCGCGTCCATCACGTGATACAGGTATTCATGATGGCGAAGCGTGGTTCGCAGTTCTGTGAGTTGTTGTTCGATTGATTCCATAACACACCATCAATAATAAAAACCCCCGACAGGCGGGGGTTCAGGAAGGGGTTAGAACAGCCATACGCAGTTTATGCGTTTGCCTCTTTAACTTCGCGAATGCGGGCCTGATACTCACGCAGCTTTTGCGGCGTCATCATACGGCGCTGATCGTCTAACACCATGCCGCCGACTTCATCAGCAATGTACTGAGCAGATTGCAGCATAAGCTTGAAGTTTTGCAACTCATCGCCGTAAGACGGCACCTGCATAAAGATAGTAACGCCAGGGGTAGTGAAGTTGCCGGTCATTTCCGGATCGAAGGTGCCGGGATTGACCATGTTTGCCAGGCTAAACAGGGCCGGGCCGCTGCCGTCCGGGCTGAGATGGCGATGGAAAATATTCATGTCGCCAAACATAAAGCCGGCCTGTTGAATGCTGTTAAGCAGCACGTCGCCGTTCAGCTCAGTGCCCTGATGCGCGGCCACGCTCATCACAATCACCGTTTCTTTACGCTTCGGCGGTTCAGGCGCGGTAACGGGCTCTTCAACGACGGGCGCTGGAGCGGGTTCTGGCTGCTGCGGCGCGCTGTACTGCGGCTCGACGTGCGGCGCAGGCTGCGGTTGATGCGTGACAGGCTGCTGGTGAACAGGCTGTTGTTGAGCCGGTTGCGGATGAACTGGCTGTTGATGTACGGGTTGCGGCTGAGCCGGTTGCTGATGCACTGGCTGTTGATTAACAGGCTGCTGCGGCTGCTGTACCGGCTGACGCGGCGGCTCCTCATAAGCCACCGGCGCGCTGTCACGCGGCGGCACGGGTGCCGTCGGGCGAGGCTGTGCCGACGCATAAGGCGGCTGATACTGGTGCTGAGGCGAACGCGGGGCATCCTGCTCAGGGGCTGTTCCCGGTGCAGGGTTAACCCGGTGAACCCGAACTTCACCTACGCCATCGTCGGCGTCTTCGTCGATGTCATCCTCAAAAGGTTCATCATCGCGACGCGACTTCATGCGTTTTAATGGGCGATCGCGGAACATAGAAGAGCGCTCTTTCCGGCTGGTCCAGAACCCATGTACCAGCAGAGCGATTATGGCGATCGCGCCAACAATGATTAATATCAGACGCAAATCCTGCATCATTATATTCTCTGTTGTTCTAACACCTTGCCACCACGGCAAACATTTACTCACTAAGAGTATTTGCCGATTCCCGCAAGTGCAAGTGCACACATGGCTTTCACTGCATAAAGATGAACAAAATCGTGCTTTTTGCTGTTTTTTCGAACATTTCCGAACTAGCCAGCGGCGCGTAAACCGCTAATATAGCCGTGCACTTTCCCTGGCTGTTAATAAAGGAGTCTGGCCTGATATGGGTTTATCATCTGCAACCGCGCCTCGTAGCGGCGTCTGGTACTTTTCTCAGGGCTGGAAGCTCATCACCCTCCCCGGCATTCGCCGCTTTGTGATCATGCCGCTGCTGATCAATATTCTGCTCATGGGCGCCGCGTTTTTATGGCTCTTTTTACAGCTCGACAGCTGGATCCCGCAACTTATGTCCCACGTACCCGACTGGCTCCAGTGGCTGAGCTATTTACTGTGGCCTCTGGTGGTCATTTCGGTGGTGCTGGTGTTCGGCTATTTCTTCTCAACCCTCGCCAACTGGATTGCCGCCCCCTTTAACGGCCTGCTGGCGGAACAGCTGGAAGCGCGTCTGACCGGCGCAACGCCGCCGGATACCGGCATCGGTGCCATCATGAAAGACATTCCGCGCATTATGAAGCGCGAATGGCAGAAGCTGGCCTGGTATCTGCCGCGGGCCCTGGTGCTGCTACTGCTCTATTTTATCCCAGGCATTGGTCAGACGGTCGCCCCCGTGCTGTGGTTCCTGTTCAGCGCCTGGATGCTGGCGATCCAGTACTGCGATTATCCCTTTGATAATCATAAAGTGCCCTTTAAAACCATGCGCGAGGCGTTACGCCAGCAAAAGGTCACAAATATGCAGTTTGGCGCATTGACCAGCCTGTTTACGCTGATCCCGTTCCTTAACCTGGTCATCATGCCGGTGGCGGTATGCGGCGCAACGGCGATGTGGGTTGACTGTTATCGGCCAAAACATGCGATGTGGAAGTGAGTGGATTATTCCTCTTCTTATTCCATACTTGTTGTCATTATTTCTCATCAGCATATAGATATGCGAAATCCTTACTTCCGCATCATTCTTAACCGCGTATGCTGATGACGTTCCCAAATTCATACAGTTAAGGACGGGCTATGAGTAAGATTTTTGAAGACAACTCGTTGACTATCGGTCATACGCCGCTGGTTCGACTGAACCGCATCGGCAATGGACGCATCCTGGCGAAGGTTGAATCCCGCAACCCGAGCTTCAGCGTGAAATGCCGTATCGGTGCCAATATGATTTGGGATGCCGAAAAACGTGGTGTGCTGAAACAGGGCGTTGAACTGGTTGAACCGACCAGCGGCAACACCGGTATCGCGCTGGCCTATGTGGCTGCCGCGCGCGGTTACAAGCTGACGCTGACCATGCCGGAAACCATGAGCATTGAACGCCGCAAACTGCTAAAAGCGCTGGGCGCGAACCTGGTGCTCACCGAAGGCGCGAAAGGCATGAAAGGCGCGATCCAGAAGGCGGAAGAAATTGTCGCCAGCGATCCATCCAAATACCTGCTGCTTCAGCAGTTCAGCAACCCGGCGAACCCGGAAATCCACGAAAAAACCACCGGCCCGGAAATCTGGGAAGATACCGACGGACAGGTTGATGTATTTATCGCAGGCGTGGGCACCGGCGGTACGCTGACCGGCGTGAGTCGTTATATTAAAAATACCAAAGGCAAAACGGATCTCATCACCGTGGCGGTTGAACCGACCGACTCCCCGGTGATCAAGCAGGCGCTGGCGGGCGAAGAGCTGAAGCCAGGCCCGCATAAAATCCAGGGTATCGGCGCAGGCTTTATTCCTGGCAACCTGGATCTGAAGCTGATCGACAAAGTGGTCACCATCACTAACGAAGAAGCCATCGACACCGCGCGACGTCTGATGGAAGAAGAAGGTATTCTGGCAGGCATCTCTTCCGGAGCCGCCGTTGCGGCAGCATTGAAATTGCAGGAAGACGAAACCTTTACCAACAAGAATATTGTCGTTATTCTTCCCTCTTCAGGTGAGCGTTATTTGAGCACTGCGCTGTTTGCCGATCTCTTCACTGAAAAAGAACTGCAACAGTAATGTCCGCACAGTAAAATCGCGCAAAAAAGCACCTGTCAGGGTGCTTTTTTGTGGCGCACGTCAAAGTTTCCGCTCGCACAGCATTGCTTCGCCCCTGCAGGTCTGGTATTTAAGCACCACATTTATTTCGAAGCGCGAAATTAATCGAATTGTGACTTTGTGCCAGCTGAATCGATTTAATCATTTGGTTCAGGTCTCGCTTTCGCGGCATAATGATTAATGACGGACGAAACCTTAACGGCCAGAAGTTTCCGGCCCGGATTTGCGTCAACACGCTTCTGTATCGCGTCCCGTTACTCTCGGCGCTAACAATACAGGCTAAAGTTAAGCCGCCAGGCTAGACTTTAGTTCCACAACACTAAACCTATAAGTTGGGGAAATACAATGTTCCAGCAAGAAGTTACCATTACCGCTCCGAACGGTCTGCATACCCGCCCTGCTGCTCAGTTTGTTAAAGAAGCAAAAGGCTTCTCCTCTGAGATCACTGTGACCTCCAATGGCAAAAGCGCCAGTGCTAAAAGCCTGTTCAAACTGCAAACTCTGGGTCTGACTCAGGGTACTGTGGTTACGCTGTCCGCAGAAGGCGAAGACGAGCAGAAAGCCGTTGAGCATCTGGTTAAACTGATGGCTGAACTCGAGTAAGTTCACGGGTTCTTTTAAAAATCAGTCACAAGTAAGGTAGGGTTATGATTTCAGGCATTTTAGCATCCCCGGGTATCGCTTTCGGCAAAGCATTGCTGCTGAAAGAAGACGAGATCGTCATCGACCGGAAAAAAATTTCTGCCGACAAGGTTGATCAGGAAGTTGAACGTTTTCTGAGCGGTCGTGCCAAGGCATCAGCGCAACTGGAAGCCATTAAGACTAAAGCTGGCGAAACTTTCGGTGAAGAAAAAGAAGCCATCTTCGAAGGGCACATTATGCTGCTCGAGGATGAGGAGCTTGAGCAGGAAATCATAGCCCTGATTAAAGATAAGCACGTCACTGCTGATGCAGCCGCGCACGAAATTATCGAAGGTCAGGCCACCGCTCTTGAAGAACTGGATGACGAATACCTGAAAGAGCGCGCCGCTGACGTGCGTGACATCGGTAAACGTCTGCTGCGCAATATCCTTGGCCTGGCGATTATCGATCTCAGCGCAATTCAGGATGAAGTCATCCTGGTCGCTGCCGATCTGACTCCGTCCGAAACCGCACAGCTGAACCTGAAGAAGGTGCTGGGCTTTATCACCGACGTTGGCGGCCGTACCTCCCACACTTCTATCATGGCGCGTTCTCTTGAGCTGCCAGCGATTGTGGGCACCGGTAGCGTCACCTCGCAGGTGAAAAACGACGACTATCTGATTCTGGATGCCGTAAACAATCTGGTTTACGTCAATCCGACCAACGAAGAGATCGAAAAACTGCGTGCCGTGCAGGAACAGGTTGCCAGCGAAAAAGCTGAACTGGCGAAGCTGAAAGATCTGCCGGCAATTACGCTTGACGGCCATCAGGTTGAAGTGTGCGCCAACATTGGTACTGTCCGTGATGTAGACGGTGCTGAGCGCAACGGCGCGGAAGGCGTTGGCCTGTACCGTACCGAATTCCTGTTCATGGATCGCGACTCTCTGCCAAGCGAAGAAGAGCAGTTTGCGGCGTATAAAGCGGTTGCGGAAGCCTGTGGCTCGCAAGCGGTTATCGTCCGTACCATGGACATTGGCGGCGATAAAGAGCTGCCGTACATGAACTTCCCGAAAGAAGAAAACCCGTTCCTGGGCTGGCGTGCGGTACGTATCGCCATGGATCGTAAAGAGATCCTCCGCGATCAGGTTCGCGCCATCCTGCGCGCCTCCGCCTTCGGCAAACTGCGCATCATGTTCCCGATGATCATCTCTGTAGAAGAAGTACGTACGCTGAAAAAAGAGATCGAGATCTACAAACAGGAACTGCGTGACGAAGGTAAAGCCTTTGACGAGAGCATTGAAGTGGGCGTGATGGTGGAAACCCCTGCCGCAGCGACCATTGCCCGTCACCTGGCGAAAGAAGTTGATTTCTTTAGCATCGGTACCAATGATTTAACGCAGTATACGCTGGCAGTTGACCGTGGTAATGATATGATTTCACATCTTTACCAGCCGATGTCACCGTCCGTGCTGACGCTTATCAAGCAAGTCATTGATGCTTCTCATGCTGAAGGCAAATGGACTGGCATGTGTGGTGAGCTAGCAGGCGATGAACGTGCTACACTTCTGTTGCTGGGGATGGGTCTGGATGAATTCAGTATGAGTGCCATTTCTATCCCGCGCATTAAGAAGATTATCCGTAACACGAACTTCGAAGATGCGAAGGTATTAGCAGAGCAGGCTCTTGCTCAACCGACAACGGACGAGTTAATGACGCTGGTTAACAAGTTCATTGAAGAAAAAACAATCTGCTAATCCACGAGATGCGGCCCAAATTACTGCTTAGGAGAAGATCATGGGTTTGTTCGATAAACTGAAATCTCTGGTTTCTGACGATAAGAAAGATACCGGAACCATTGAGATTATCGCTCCGCTGTCTGGCGAGATCGTCAATATTGAAGATGTGCCGGATGTAGTGTTTGCTGAAAAAATCGTTGGTGATGGCATCGCTATCAAACCAACCGGCAACAAAATGGTGGCACCGGTTGACGGTACCATCGGCAAAATCTTTGAAACCAACCATGCCTTCTCTATCGAATCCGATAGCGGCATTGAGCTGTTCGTTCACTTCGGTATTGATACCGTTGAACTGAAAGGCGAAGGTTTCAAACGTATCGCCGAAGAAGGCCAGCGCGTTAAAGTTGGCGACCCGGTCATCGAGTTCGATCTGGCACTGCTGGAAGAGAAAGCCAAGTCTACCCTGACGCCGGTTGTTATCTCCAACATGGACGAAATCAAAGAGCTGATCAAACTGTCCGGTAGCGTGACCGTGGGCGAAACCCCGGTTATCCGCATCAAGAAGTAATTCTTGCCGCACATAAAAAAGGCACCGTCAGGGTGCCTTTTTTTTGCCTGTCGCTTTGCGTTCAGGTCCGGTCTGGCGGCAGCAGCAGTTCATCACGGCCGGTATCCAGCGTATAACGCATCACCTCAAAAACCCGCGTACCCGCCTTTTTCACCGCGTCGCTCAGGCTTAAGCCTTTTACGATGCCGCTGGTCAGTTCGGCGCAGAACAGATCGCCGGTGCCTTTTAAATCTGTCGCCACGCGCGGATGGGTGATCACTTCCACACTGTCTGCCGTGACCAGCACCACGTGCATGTCGTCGCTGTCGGCAACGCCCGGCGCACTGGTGATAACAATCCATTTCAGAGAATCAGAGAGCAGCCCTTTGGCGGCGGCAATGGCGCTGTCATGATCGCGGCACGGTTTGCCGGTCAGCACTTCCAGTTCGAAAACGTTCGGCGTCAGCCCCTGCGCCAGCGGCAGCAGATGCTGGCGATAGGCGTCCGGCAGCTCCGGCTTGACGTAAATACCGCTGTCGATGTCGCCAATAACCGGGTCCACCAGGATCAGCAGATCAGGATGCTGCGCCTTCAGCGCCGTCAGCCAGCGCGCCAGAATAGCAATCTGCGACGCATTGCCCATATAACCGGTGGTCACCGCGCGTACCTGGCGCAGCGCATCCCGCTCCTGCAACGCCTGTAAATAACCGCTGAACCACTCGTCGGGGATCACGCCGCCGTAGAAGGTATCGTAATGCGGGGTATTACTGAGCAGCACCGTCGGAACGGCGATCACATTGAGATGGTGACGTTTGATGGTCGGCACGCCAATGCTGTTACCGACGCTGCCGTAAACTACCTGCGACTGCACGGCGACAATATCCGCCTGTAACGCTCTGGTTTTATCGTTGAACAACACCATGTTCATTGTTGCCTCCTTTAGATGCCTGAACCCTGAGAATAACTCTCTTCACCAAACACGCCGGTGGAGAGATAACGATCGCCGCGATCGCAGATAATGGCCACCACGACCGCGCCCGGCGTGGCCTTTGCCACGCGTAACGCCCCGGCGACCGCGCCGCCTGAACTGACGCCGCAGAAGATGCCTTCCCGGGTGGCCAGCTCGCGCATGGTATTCTCCGCTTCACGCTGATGAATATCCAGTACCTCGTCCACCAGCGCGGCATTAAAGATCCCCGGCATATATTCAGCGGGCCAGCGACGGATGCCGGGAATGCTGCTGCCCTCTTCCGGTTGCAGGCCGACAATGGTCACCGCTTTTTCCTGCTCGCGCAGAAAACGGGATACGCCGGTGATGGTGCCGGTGGTACCCATGCTGGAGACAAAGTGAGTGATCCGCCCGCCGGTTTGCTGCCAGATTTCCGGCCCGGTGGTGGTGTAGTGTGCGTAAGGGTTATCAGGATTATTGAACTGATCCAGCAGCTTGCCTTCGCCGCGCTGCGCCATCTCAGCCGCCAGATCGCGTGCGCCTTCCATACCCTGCTCTTTGCTGACCAGCACCAGTTCAGCGCCATAGGCGCGCATTGCCGCCCTGCGCTCCTGGCTCATGTTGTCCGGCATCAGCAATTTCATGCGGTAGCCTTTCATCGCGGCGATCATCGCCAGCGCAATGCCGGTATTCCCGCTGGTGGCCTCGATCAGCACATCGCCGGGTTTAATTTCACCGCGCTTTTCCGCCTGAACGATCATCGATAAAGCCGCGCGATCTTTTACCGATCCCGCCGGGTTATTGCCCTCCAGCTTGACCCAGATTTCACTGCCGTTATCCGGAGTCATGCGCTGGAGTTTCACCAGCGGCGTATTGCCGATAGTGTCTTCTAATGTATTCACAAACGCTGTCCAATAAAAAGCCCGGTGGCGCTTCGCTTACCGGGCTTACATGCATAACCCAGACCTGGACCACCCGGCAAAAACAAGATGGCGATAACTTATCAGCCACGCCCGGTCAGGTCTATATTCACTGTGACGTTTCTGTGTTGCACGATGGCGCTACGATTACCGGGCATGCAAACCAACCCAGTCCGGGCAAGCGAATGCGCCGCCCGGCAAAAGCCCTTATGCCTTATCGTCAGCAGGCAGATATTCCACCTGATACGCCCCCGAGCCGGTTGTTGCACACCATTGCGAACCGTGTAGCGTAAACGCCAGCCCGCCCGCCACAATAATCTCGCAGGCGGCGAGTTTCAGCGTGGCGGTAGTGTTTGCCGGAATACGCACGCTTAGTCGGATGCGCCCATCAACACGACACCAGTGCACGGCGATTTCGCCATACAGTGACTGATAACCGGCATCAACAAAACTCACCTCACCGCCCGGCAGCGGGGAAATAATGACGTGCTTAAAGCCGGGCTGTGCCTCGTCGACCTCAATACCCGCCACCGCACGATATAACCACTCCCCTACCGCTCCGTAGGCATAATGATTAAAGGAGTTCATGTCAGGACTCCACATTGAACCATCCGGTCTGATGCCGTCCCAGTGCTCCCAGATGGTGGTCGCCCCGGCGTTCACCTGATACAGCCATGACGGGAAATCGTCTTTCATCAGCAAAGCCCATGCCTCGTTGATCCGCCCGTTCTGACTCAGCGCATGACAAAAATAGGGTGTGCCGACGAAGCCTGTTACCAGATGTCCCTCCTGTTCCGCCAACAATTCCACCAGCGTATCTACCGTGCGCTGACGCCAGGCATCGGGAACAAGATTGAAATACAATGCCAGAATATGCGCCGTCTGGGTTCTGGCGGTCATCGCGCCGTCAGCGGTGAAAAAGTCGCTGTGAAAGCGCTGCACAATGGCCTGATATAACGCCCGGTAATTCGTCGCATCATCATGGCGACCCAGCACTGCCGCCGCGCGGGCGAAAAGCCCGGTGGAATACGCATACCAGGCGGTACAAATCAGCGCATCCGGCGTAGCGCCGAAATAGCTGCCTTCGGCGGCATCCAGCGCCACCCAGTCACCGAACTGCAATTTATAGCGCCACAAGTGATTGTCAGCATGGGCATGCATAAAATCGACCCAGGCTTTCATGCTGTCATACTGCGTTTCCAGTATGCGGGTATCGCCGTACATCAGGTACAGCGTCCAGGGAATCACCACCGCTGCATCGGCCCATGCAGAGGACGAATGCGTTCCCCCTTCAGACAGAAAACGGTCAGCCTCGCAGTGTCCGGTCAGAATATCCGGGATAACATGAGGAACGCCGCCCTCCGGCGTCTGGTCGATTTTCAGATCGGTCAGCCACTTGGCGAAAAAGTTGCGCGTTTGCATCAGGTAGCTGGCGGTGCGGCAGAAGATTTGCGCATCGCCCGTCCATCCCAGCCGCTCGTCACGCTGCGGGCAGTCCGTCGGCACATCGACGAAATTGCTCTTCAGTCCCCATAAAATATTATGATGTAACTGATTAAGGCCTGCGTGTGAACAGCTAAATCGCCCGGTTTGCTGCATATCCGAATGCAGCACAATGGCTTTAAAATTCTCAGCCTCAATCCGGCCCGGATACTGCTCCACTTTTACATAGCGAAAGCCCTGAAAGGTGAAGTGTGGATGGTAAGTTTCTTCGCCATCGCCGCTAAGGATGTATTCGATGCGCTGCTGCGCACTGCGCAGATTGTCCAGATAGACATTTCCCTGAGCGTCCAGCGTTTCGAAATGGCGCAATACCACCCTGTCGCCACGCTGGCCGTTAACGCAAAACGCCACCCAGCCGCTCATATTCTGGCCGAAATCAATCACCGTATCGCCCTGCGGCGTGGTGATGATAGCCTGAGGCAACAGCGTTTCCTGCGCCTTCACCTTACCTGCGCCCTGAGCGGTCAGCGCCTGCCGGTTAAAAGTCACCACGCTGGCCGGACGCCACCCATGATCGTCAAACTCCGTATTCGCCCAGCCATCTTGCACCAGCCGGGCGTCATACACTTCGCCATCGTAGAGTTCGGAAAAGCGGATCGGCGAGGCATCCGTGCGCCAGCCGTCATTGGAACCGATCACCTGCTGTGTCCCGTCGTCATAGCGAACCACCAGCTGGCAGAGCAGCGCCGTTTGCTCACCGTAAAAATTGCGGTGCCGCATAAAGCCCATGTCCCCTTTAAACCAGCCTGCGCCTACTTCCGCGCCAATGGCATTCTTGCCCTGACGGAGTTGTGCTGTGACATCCCAGGTCTGATACAGCAAATGCTGCTTATAGCTTGTCCAGCCGGGGGCCAGTTCATCATTGCCCACCCGTTGGCCATTGAGATAAAGATGGTAAAGCCCAAGTGCGGTGACGTGGACAAAGGCCACCGCGATAGCTTTATCTGCCAGCCTGAAGGTATGACGCAGCAAGGTGCCGTTCGACTGGTGGCGATTTTCCGGCGTTTCCGCCGAGATAAAATCCGCCTGCCAGGGGGCATTTAGCATACCAGTGACGAATTCTGCGGCCTCGCTCCAGCGGCTCTGTTCGCCATCGTTATCGCTGATACACACGCGCAGGAAATAGCGCGTCGAAGGCAATAGCGGGATGTCCGGCAGCGTGATATTCGCCGACGCGTTATCCGTAACCACACCGCTGTCATAGTGAAGCTGTGAAAACGCGGTGTCCGTACTGCACTGTAGCCGCCAGCTTTGTTGATAGACGTTTTGCCGATCGCTGACAATTTGCCAGCCCACCAGCGGAAATGCGTCCACGCCGCACAGTCCGGGTTCATAATTGAGGGTGATCTTGCTTACTGCCAGCATAATTCTGACTCCTTATTGCTGAAGGTGTTTAAATTCGTCCTGTAATTCGCTGGCCTCAAGGCTGAATTCATTGCGCTGCTGGCCATGGAAGCACAGCCAGCCGATCAACAGCCCCGAGGCGACGATAGAAGATAAAATGGTGTAGAGCACAACAGGCCCGGCATCGAGCAACACCGGGGTAACAAAGGCGAGAATGCCGCAGGAGAGGCGTGACAGGCCGACAATAGCGCCCTGCGCGGTGGAACGCAGCATGGTGGGGAAAGACTCCTGCGACCAGACTTTCATGATGCCCTCAAACGCCAGACCGCTGCCGATGCCGGTAAACAACAGACAGCAGAACCACGACAGCGGCGAAAAGCTCAGCAGCACCGGCATCAAGAACCCACCGGCAAAAAAACAGGCCCCCGCGACAAATACCCGCATCCGGTGCGCCGTATCCACCATCTTCATAAACAGCAGTCCCGATACCATGCCGACCGGCATGATGAGCAGGTTCCACAAGGAATTTTGCTCCACGCTGATGCCGACGACGTTAACCGCCACATAGGTACCAAACTGCCCGCCGGTATTTGCCGCCAGATTGGTGAAGGAATAAAACAGACACAACGCGCAAAATGGCCAGGCATATTTGCCGCGCAGCAGATCTTTAAACGCCACCTTTTGCGCACGCACCGTGCTCACGCCGCGTAATCGCTCATCACGTGCCGTCAGCCACAGCGGGGATTCAGGGATCCACCAGCGCAGCACCAGCAGCGTTGCCGCCACCACGCCCACATGCAGATACATGATTTGCGCCCCCGTCGCCCCCCAGCCGCCCACCACGGCGGAGATCGCCATGGTGGTGCCAATGCCCAGCGTCCACAGCAAATTCGACAGTCCAATGATCTTGCCGCGATTCGTATCGCTGGCGGCTTCGGCGATGGTGGCGAGCGATACCGGTAGATCGGCCCCGGTCGCCAGCCCCACCAGTACTGTGCCGATAAATAACAGCGGGAAGAGTTTGCCAAACGCCAGTAATAGCGTACCGGCCACGATCATCGCCATGGTGGTGATAAAGACGTTACGCCTGCCGAGGCGATCCCCCAGACGCCCGCCGACGCAGGCACCCAGTGCGATGCATAAGGTTAATATGCCCGACAAAATGCCAATTTCTGTCGCTGTGGTGCCGATCGCTTTCTGATAAATAACCAGCGCAGTGCCATTAGAAACAATGGCCGCTGAGTCGATATAAGACGCCATGCCCGAAACGACGCCCACATACCAGGCATTCGGTTGTGTATTTTTATCCATAACATTCACTCCATTTCCTTATTATTGACCACCCATTAGAGGATCATGTTTCGCTGACCGAACGGCTTAACTGGCGCTCCTGTGTGGGCGTACGTGAAAAGTGTTTTTTATACATTTCGGTTAAATGCGGGGCATTAATAAAGCCACAATGCGTGGCAATAGTTTTCACTGGCAAATCGGTGGTACGCAATTTCTCCTGCGCTTTTAATAAACGAAAAATTTGCTGGAATTTTTGCGGAGTAACTCCGGTCAGATCGTGAAAAGCTCGATACATGGTGCGCTGGGAAAGCCCTGCCGTTTCGCACAAGCTCTGCCAGTTAATCTGTTGCAGGTAGTTATGGCGGATATAATTCAATAAATACAGAACACCGTTGCCGCCCGGAGCAGTGCGATGCGCCGACTGTTCGATACGCTGATACAGCGTGGAGAAGATCCCCAGCAGCCGCGACTCTGTATGCGCAAAATAGGCGCAGTCATAGCTGTCATCGCGTCGTGCGCTTACTGCTGCCGCCTCGGCGATCACCTGCCGGAGTTCATTTTCACCAAGCGGCTGATAGTGCTGCGTAAAGGGTACGGTGTGTTTTTTTACCATTACCAGCAGATCATCTACATGATGAATAAAATGAAACGGACGCTGTTTGTGAAGCAGTATATTGATAAGTGACAAATGACTAGTCTGATTATAATAATGTACATCATTTGCCGACACGTAAAAAAAATCACCCTGGTGAATTAACTCAACCTGATCGTTAATGACATGAAATCCGCAGCCACCACATACAATTACCAACTCATCGAATTCATGCCCGTGAATATCTGCCATGGCCTGATTGTTTAATTTAAAAAGACAAAAGGCATGGGTGTCCGACAGGAAAAAATCCTGACTTAATTTAATATCCATATGCTGGCGCTCCTGATAACAGGTATTACCATTTATGGGTTTTATTAGAGCGCATAATGAATGACAAGTCATTATGAGGAAATGGCAGTGGAATGAAAGTCAGTGTGACCTTACCTGCATTTCGAGTGTGTGGAGGAAATAAAAAAGCGACAGGGTTGTGTTTTTTTGCCGGGCGGCACATTCGCTTGCCCGGCCTACAGGTAAGGAGCCATTATGTAGGCCCGGTAAGCGAAGCGCCACCGGGCATTACGTCCTCACGCGGATTCCGCCAGCGGCAGTTCTTCGTGATTTTCGATTCGCTCATTGCCGTGGTACAGACGCGCGTGTTGCAGGCCGACAAACAGCCGTTCGCCGCGCACCGGCGCATCATCTCCGCGCATCACTACGGCTAAAGGTTCGTCATACCAGCCCAGCGGCTGCACCACCAGCTGCGTATAATGCCCTTTCGGACTGGCTTCGATGACCTGCACCGGCAGCGGCGAATCCAGACTGGTACGACGGCTGATGTCCACTTCCCACGGGCGCAGGAACAGATCCACTTCCCCCTGATGGGCTGGCGTATAACCCAGCGGCCAGCGGTGCGCGCCGACGTGGAACTGCCCGCCGCGTACCGTGCCTTTCAGACGGTTCACTTCGCCCATGAATTCCAGCACAAAGCGGGTCGCCGGTTCGCGCCACACCTGCTCCGGCACATCCACCTGCTCGATGTTGCCCTGACTCATTACCACCACGCGATCCGCGACTTCCATTGCCTCTTCCTGATCGTGGGTGACGAACACGCTGGTGAATTTCAGTTCTTCATGCAACTGACGCAGCCAGCGGCGCAGCTCTTTACGCACCTGCGCATCCAGCGCGCCGAAAGGCTCGTCGAGCAGTAAGATCTGCGGATCCGGTGCCAGCGCGCGGGCCAGCGCCACACGCTGTTTCTGCCCGCCGGATAGCTGGGCCGGGTAACGATCGGCGAGATGCGCCAGCTGCACCATCTCCAGTAATTTGGTCACTTTCGCTTTGATGGCGGCGGCATCCGGACGCTCGCGACGCGGCAGCACCGTCAGGCCAAAGGCGATGTTGTCGAATACCGTCATATGGCGGAACAGCGCGTAATGCTGGAACACGAAGCCAACTTTACGATCGCGGGCATGCAGACGGCTGACGTCGGTGCCCTGAAAACGGATGCGACCGCTGGACTGGTGCTCCAGCCCGGCAATAATACGCAGCAACGTGGTTTTCCCGGAGCCGGACGGCCCCAGCAGCGCTACCATTTGTCCGGAAGGAATATCCAGCGAGATGTCATTGAGCACCTGGGTGCGTCCGAATGACTTCTTAATGTTGGCGATCTCAATGCTCATGATGTTCCTCCTGTTGCGCGCGTTTTTCCTGATTGTGCAAACGCCACTGCAACCCACTCTTTAAAAACAGGGTCAAAATAGCCATTAACGTCAGCAGGGCGGCGGCGGTAAAGGAGCCTACCGTGTTGTAATCCTGCTCCAGCAATTCTATCTGTAACGGCAGCGACAAGGTTTCACCGCGGATCGAGCCGGACACCACCGACACTGCGCCAAACTCGCCGATGGCACGGGCATTGGTCAGCACCACGCCATAGAGCAGCGCCCAGCGGATATTGGGTAAGGTGACGCGGCGGAACATCTGCCAGCCGGACGCGCCGAGCAAAATGGCGGCCTCATCTTCATGGCTGCCCTGGCTTAACATCACCGGCACCAGCTCGCGCACCACAAAAGGACAAGTCACAAAGATGGTCACCAGCACCATGCCGGGCCAGGCAAACATGATCTGCATATCATGCGCGTCCAGCCAGCCGCCGAGGGGCCCATTGGAGCCGTAAAACAGCAAATAGACTAAACCGGCGACCACCGGCGAGACGGCGAACGGAATATCCAGTAGCGTCAGCAGCAGCTGACGGCCCGGAAAATCAAAGCGCGTCACCAGCCAGGCCAGCAGAATGCCGAACACCAGGTTCACCGGCACGGTGATCAGCGCAATCATTACCGTCAGCCAGATGGCGTGCAGCATGTCCGGATCGGCAAGGTTTTGCAGCACCGGCATCAGCCCTTTGCTGAAGGCCTGCACGAAGATATAGATCATCGGCACCAGCAGGATGAACGCAGAAAGGAGCATCCCGGTGCCAATTAAAAACCATTTGCCCCAGTTAATACGGGGCGCGTCAAAGCGTTTCAATTGGGTAACGTCCGCCATTAGTGACCTACCACACGCCGGCCAAAGCGACTTTGCAGGGTATTGATGGAAAACAGCAGCAGTAAGGATGCCGCGAGGATCACCGAGGCAATGGCGCTCGCCGCCGGATAATCAAACTCCTGGAGGCGCACGAAAATCATCAGCGATGTCACTTCCGTTTTCCACGCGATGTTACCGGCGATAAAAATCACCGCGCCAAACTCCCCCAGACTACGGGTAAAGGACAGCGCCACGCCCGCCAGCAGCGCCGGGGAAAGCTCCGGCATCACCACTTTGCGGAAACTCTGTAAGCGGGTTGCGCCCAGGGTTTGCGCGGCTTCTTCGTATTCCGGACCTAACTCTTCCAGCACCGGCTGTACGGTACGCACCACAAAGGGGATGCTGGTAAAGGCCATCGCCACCGCGATACCAAGCCAGGTATAGGTGACTTTAATATCGAACTGCGCCAGCCACTGGCCGTAAAAGCCGTTAACGGAAAACAGCGACGCCAGGGTTAAGCCCGCCACCGCCGTGGGCAGCGCGAAGGGTAAATCCATCAGCGCGTCGAGCAGCGTACGCCCCGGAAAACGGTAACGGGTGAGGATCCACGCCATCAGCAGGCCAAACACGCCGTTGAAAATAGACGCCACAAAAGCCGACAGCAGCGTGACTTTGTAGGCCGCCACCACCTGCGGATTAGTGATCACTTCCCAGTACTGCGCCCAGCTCATTTGCGCCAGCTGCATCACCAGCGCGCTTAACGGCAGTAATAAAATCAGGCAGACGAACAGCAAACTGGTGCCAAGACTCAGGGTAAAGCCCGGCAGCACGCGCCGGGTCGACATGGCAAACATCAGCTACGCCCCGCCGCCAGCAGTTTGTCCAGCTCGCCGCCGGTGGTGAAGTGGGTTTTCATCACTTCAGGCCAGCTGCCGAACTGATCTTCCACGCGGAACAGGTCGGTCTGCGGGAATTTATCCTGCAGTTTTTCCATTACCTGCGGATTGTTCACGCGGTAGTAGTAATCGGTGATGATGGTCTGCGCCTGCGGGCTGTACAGCCAGTTCAGATAAGCTTTCGCCGCTTTCTCTGTGCCATTGGCCTTAACGTTTTTATCCACCCAGGCGACCGGGAATTCCGCGAGGATATTCACCTTCGGCACCACGACTTCAAAGCCCTGCGCTTCATACTGTTTGCGGATGTTGTTTACTTCCGATTCAAAGGTGATCAGCACATCGCCGAGACCGCGCTCCACAAAGGTGGTGGTCGCGCCGCGTCCGCCGGTATCAAAGACTTCGACGTTTTTCAGGAACTGGGTCATGAATTTTTCAGTTTTGGCTTTATCGCCGCCGTCGGCTTTTGCCGCAGCGCCCCAGGCCGCCAGATAGGTATAACGCGCGTTGCCGGAGGTTTTCGGATTCGGGAAGATCAGCTTCACATCAGAACGCACCAGATCGTTCCAGTCGTGGATATTTTTCGGGTTACCTTTGCGCACCAGGAACGCCATGGTGGAGTAAAACGGCGAGCTGTTATTCGGCAGACGGCTCTGCCAGTCCGCCGGGATCAGCTTGCCTTTGTCGTGCAGGATCTGCACGTCAGTCACCTGGTTGTAGGTCACCACGTCAGCCTTCAGGCCTTGCAGGATCGCCAGCGCCTGTTTTGAAGAACCAGCATGGGATTGTTTGATGGTCAGTTTGTCGCCGCCATTGTCCTTCGCCCACTGCTGTTCAAACGGCGGATTCAGGGCGGCAAACAGCTCGCGGGAGACATCATAGGAGCTGTTAAGCAGTTCCGTTGCCTGCGCCTGAGCCACCAGCAACAGGGATGCTGCAAGCGTCAGATATCCTTTTTTCAGTTTGGTCATGGCGGTGCGCACCCTTATAAGTAGAAAGACTGTTCGGATCACAGTTTATTTATAAGCAGTACGAAAGGAGTAACGGTTTTATATACCGTTTGGTGATTTGCAAGTTGAAAAGAGAATAAGGCAGCAGGGAAATTGCCGGGTAGCGCTAAGGCTTACCCGGCCTGCGAATCAACAGGGCTTTTACAGCGCTAATAACCGCGTCAGCGACGGCGCAAAATAGTAACCGCCGGTGACCGGACGGGTGAAGCGCAGCATGGCGTCGCGCTTGCCATCGGTGTCGCCAAACATGCTCAGCAGTTGCTGTTCAATGTTGTACAGGCGGGCGCAGTAGGCGCAGAAGTAAAGGCCGTGCGTGCCGCTGGCCTTACCATAAGGCAGGCTCTGACGGACGATTTTCAGCCCCTTGCCGTTCTCTTTCAGATCGACGCGGGACAGGTGCGAGGTGATCGGGCGCGCATCGCCGTCGATCTCTTCGTTGGCGACTTTGGTGCGGCCAATCATCATCTCCTGATCCGGCACGCTCATGCGGTTCAGCTGTTTCAGGTTATGTTCCCAGCGCTGCACAAATACATAGCTGCCGCCCGCGTCCACGCCGTCTTTGATCACCGCCACCTCAGTGCGCGTTTCCACGCCCGCCGGGTTTTCGGTACCGTCGACAAAACCGCTCAGATCGCGATCTTCCACCCAGCGGAAACCGTGCACTTCTTCTTTCACCTCCAGCGCATCGCCGAAGGCTTCCAGCGCCGCCCGGGCGACGGAAAAGTTAATATCATGGCGCAGGGATAAAATATGGATCAGCACGTCGTACTGGGTCGCGGGGGCCAGCCCTTTACCGTAAGGCACGAAATCTTTCAGTTCGGCTGCGCCCACGCCGCCGCTCAGCTCGCGCCAGACGTTATGCCCGAAGGCCACAACCGCGCCGAGGGCCGCGTCCGGGTATGCTGCCTGAAAGGTGGCCAGTTTATCGACAAAAATTTTACTGCCTGCACGCAGGGCGTTGATGTCGCCCCTGACGTTTGCTTCCATCCATATTGCCGCACGGCAATGTTCCGGCAAAATGCCGCTCTGTACCTGAGACATCGATCGCTCCTGAAAAAAAGATGCCACGCGACCGTGGCATTGATGGGCGTATTGTACCCGTTTTTTCTCAGGGACAGATGATCCGCCGCAAATTAGCGACGCCAGATAATTTTCGTCAGCGTCCAGTTTTTCAGGGCGTCATCGGCAGGCATCAGGTTTTCCGGGCCGCTCCAGTTTCCGCTGAACAGATAACTGATGTGCTGGCTCTCTTTCGCCCGGCATTCCACGGCGCTGCTGTCGTCGCCGGTGGCTTTTTCACAGTTGCCGTAGGCTTTCTCATAGAGATTGCCAAAAGGCGTGCCGATGGCGGTACCGCTGGCGGTTTCGATGTCCTTGTCCAGCACGTCGATACGGCTGACCGTCCCCTGCTCGCCCTGGATCACCATCGCCAGTTCGTCGCCTTTCAGCGCTTCGAAATAACGCACAATGGCGCCGTTTTCGGTTTTCATGCCGCTGCGCAGGCGATAATCTCCGCCCAGCGCCGCGTTGATGGCCTCTTCGTTAAGCGCCGTGCTGCCCGTCAGATCGCCGACGCCCTCTTTGGTGACTTCCAGTGATGAGCCAAACCAGTTCCACGGATTTGCCGCCGACCAGTTAACGTTGCTGAGCGTGGAGCAGCCGGTAAGCAGCAGTGGCGTAGCGCATAACAGTAAACGCAGCGATTTCATGATGACTTCCTTTTTATTTCAGTTAACGCCAGTTTGAGTACCAGAACGGCAAAAAGTGCCATGGTTACGCCTCCGGCGTGAAGCAGGCGCGCAGACGGCGGTCGGTGAGCAACCACCAGAGGGCAAAACTGTCGATCGCAAGCAGGGTTAACCCCGTGCCGGAGATGTCCTCGCCCGTCAACCACAGCAGCGGCTGCCAGACCAGCAGCGCCAGTTGCGCCAGGATCAACAGGCCACGCAACCGTGGCCACAAGCGCGGATAGTGCTGACGACGCCCGCTGAACAAAAACGTCAGCACTGCCGGAAGACCCGGTAACAGCCCCCACCAGAACAGATCGTGGTCCGGATAAAACAGGCTCAGCAGCGCGCTGCCCTGCTCACGGGATGCCCCCGCCATCACAAACAGCACCCAGGTGCGCGCCTGTAATAACAGCACGCACCAGAGCATCAGGGGCAGGCGTAAGCGTCCGTGCTGGTCAAAATCGGCGGGTAAAAACTCAATATTCTTCATCTTCAATCAGGCGCTTGCCCAGATTGAGCACGTCGGCGTGCTCGTAGCCCAGACGTTCATACATGCCGAGCACCACGTCGTTATCTTCACGCACCATGATCTGAATTTTCGGGCAGCCGCGGGCAATCAGCTTTTTTTCAAGACGATTGAGCAGCGCATTGGCGATGCCGCGCCCGCGATATTCCGGATGCACGCCAAGATAGTAGGCCGAACCGCGATGCCCGTCGTAGCCACCCATTACGGTACCCACCACTTCCCCGTTCACTTCCGCCACCAGAAACAGGCTGACGTCATGATTTACCTTACGTTCGATATCCATTTCCGGATCGTTCCACGGGCGCAGGAGTTCACAACGCTCCCACAGGGTAATGACTTCTTCGAAATCGGCCTGGCGAAATACGCGTATCTCCATGGTTTGACCTACTCTTTTCAGGCTAAAACGTTGATTATGGCGTGAAGTGCCGGGGAAACCAATATCCGGCGAAGTCAGCGCGAAAAAATGGCATAATAGGACTCTGTCACGTATTGAAATGAAAAGTAAAACAATTCTTAACAACGAGTGTCGTAACGGATAACACGATACGATATAACACCACGGACCCCTTTTTTACAGTTCAGGCCGTATGAACACATTCAAACCCTTAAAAACACTCACCTCGCGTCGCCAGGTGCTCAAAGCCGGTCTGGCCGTTCTTACGCTGTCCGGCATGTCAAAAGCCCTCGCCAAAGAAGAAGCGTCGCTGAAGGTTGCCAACAGTCATAGCCAGCCGAAGGCGAAAAAAAGCGGCGCACGCCGTGTCGTGGTACTGGATCCCGGTCATGGCGGTATTGATACCGGCGCGATTGGCGGTAACGGCTCGAAAGAGAAGCATGTGGTGCTGGCGATCGCCAAAAATGTGCGCTCCATTCTGCGCAGTAAAGGCATCGATGCCCGTCTGACGCGCACCGGGGACACCTTTATCCCGCTCTACGATCGCGTCGAGATTGCCCATAAGCACGGCGCGGATCTGTTTATGTCGATCCATGCGGACGGTTTTACCAATCCCAGCGCCGCGGGTGCGTCGGTGTTTGCCCTCTCCAACCGGGGGGCCAGTAGCGCGATGGCGAAATACCTGTCAGAGCGCGAGAACGCCGTGGATGAGCTGGCCGGTAAAAAAGCCACCGATAAAGATCACCTTTTGCAGCAGGTGCTGTTCGACCTGGTGCAGACCGACACCATCAAAAACAGCCTGACGCTGGGCTCGCATATTCTGAAGCAGATTAAACCGGTGCATCGTCTGCACAGTAAGCACACGGAACAGGCGGCGTTTGTGGTGTTGAAGTCGCCCTCCGTGCCCTCGGTGCTGGTGGAGACGTCATTCATCACCAATCCGGCGGAAGAAAAATTGCTCGGCACCGCCGCCTTTCGTCAGAAGATCGCCAGCGCCATTGCGTCAGGCGTCATCAGTTACTTCAACTGGTTCGATAACCAGAAAGCGCATTCGAGAAAACGTTAATGACCACACCTGACGCTAACCTGGTAAAAGCCTTCCTGCTGCAATTACAGGACGAGATCTGTCAGCAGCTTTCCGCCGTCGACGGCGCAAACTTTCTGGAAGATAACTGGCAGCGCGAAGCCGGTGGCGGCGGGCGTACCCGCGTGCTTCGCAACGGCGGCGTGTTTGAGCAGGCGGGCGTGAATTTTTCCCACGTTTATGGCGCGGCGATGCCCGCCTCGGCTACCGCGCACCGCCCGGAGCTGGCCGGACGCTCTTTTGAGGCGATGGGCGTCTCGCTGGTGGTGCATCCACATAACCCGTATGTGCCCACCAGCCATGCCAACGTGCGCTTTTTCATTGCCGAAAAGCCCGGCGCCGATCCGGTATGGTGGTTTGGCGGCGGTTTTGATCTGACGCCGTTTTACGGTTTTGCAGAGGATGCCGTGCACTGGCACCGTACCGCCCGGGATCTCTGCCTGCCGTTTGGCGAAGACGTCTACCCGCGCTACAAAAAATGGTGCGACGACTATTTTTTCTTAAAACACCGCAACGAGCAGCGCGGCATCGGCGGGCTGTTCTTTGACGATCTGAATACCCCGGACTTTGCGCAGTGCTTTGCTTTTATGCAGGCGGTGGGCGAAGGTTATACCCGCGCCTATCTGCCGATTGTCGAAAAACGCAAATCGCTGCCGTTCGGCGAGCGCGAGCGCGCTTTCCAGTTATATCGTCGCGGGCGTTATGTGGAATTTAATCTGGTGTGGGATCGCGGAACGCTGTTTGGCCTGCAAACCGGCGGCCGCACCGAATCGATCCTGATGTCGCTGCCGCCGCAGGTGGCGTGGGAATATAACTATCAGCCGGAAACCGGCAGCCCGGAAGCGGCACTGAGTGAATTTATTCAGGTCAGGGACTGGGTCTAAGCCCCGCCCCTGCTCTGGATCTCAATGCGCTACGCCGTGATTCTCGCGGCGATAGGCTCCCGGCGGCTGATGGAAAGTGCGGGTAAAAATTCGCGTAAAGGTCTGCTGTGAATCAAAGCCATATTTCAGGCAAATATCGTAAACCTTCTGATCGGTGTCGCGCAGATCCCGCGCGGCCAGCCGCAGTTTACGTTCCCGAATATAACGCCCCAGACTTTCACCCTTGTAATGCATAAACAGGCGTTGCAGGTGCCACTTTGAGTAACCTGCGTGGCGGGCGATGTCATCAATCCGCAAAGGCTGATGCAGATTGTCGTCGATCCACTCGACGATAGTGTCGATAACCTGAGCGGAAATAGTCATTTTTCTCCCCCTCTGCTCTTCGAAAGTTATATCAGGATGGATTACCGCCACCAGGCGCTGAACTGCTGTAGCGCGTCGGCGGCATGTACAGGTTCGCCCAGGCGCGGCGTAAGCAGCCGGTAATCCCGGTTCTCACTGGCTGTGGCCAGGCGTTTGTACGGGTCGTCCCAGGTGTGTTTTGCCAGCACAAAGCGTCCGGCGTGACCGGGTAAAACGGCGCGGGCATGCAGATCAACGGCAGCCTGCGCGGTTTCTTCCGGCATCATATGAATGTATTTCCAGTCTTCGTCGTACTGACCGTTCTCAAGGATCGCCAGATCGACGCTGCCGAACTGCTCGCCTATCGCCCTGAAATGCGGGCCGTAGCCGGTATCGCCGCTGTAGTAAACCTTGCGCGCCGGGGTTTCCAGCATAAAGCTGGCCCATAGCGTCTGATTACGCTTCAGGCCGCGCCCGGAGAAATGCCGCGCGGGGAGCACGTGCACGCGCAGATCTTCGCTGATTTGCACCGCCTGGTTCCAGTCGGCTTCCGTGATAATCGCCGGATCCATACCCCAGTAGCGCAGATGCGATCCCACACCAAGCGGCGTCACCACCCGCTTCACTTTCGGCAGCAGCGCGGTAATGGTGGCGTGATCGAGATGATCGTAATGGTCATGGGAAATAATCAGCAGATCGATGTCCGGCATCGTCTCTGCCCGCCACGGATACTCTCCGGCAAAGGCCTTATTGATAAAGGAAAACGGCGCGGCGTAATTGCTGAACACCGGGTCGATGAGAATGCGTTTGCCTGCCAGCTGCATGTACCAGGATGAGTGCCCCAGCCAGACGACGGTGTCTTCCTGCAACGGCAGGCCCGCCAGATCGGTGTTCACCATCGGCAGCGGCTGCGCCGGACGGGCGTTCTCGCGTTTGGTAACCAGAAACTCCCACCACGCCGCCAGCATATTTTTCTTACCGGTAAAACCCGGCGTGGGCAGCGCGTTATGAAACTGACCGTCACGATAGTGCGGCGATTTTTCCACTTCAGTAAGCTGTGCGCCCTGCGGCGGCTGGCCGAAGCCCGCATTCAGGACAAAAGGTAAACTGGCCGTTGCTGCGACTAACATGACAATAACCACGCTGAAAAGGAGTCGTTTCATATCCTGGCTCAAAAAAAATCGCTCCTGTCCGCTGGAACGATAAGTGCAAACTTGATTATGAGTGAGTAAGCACTCATTATAGAAAGGCATCGAAAGTCGTCAAGTCGATTTTCGATCTTTGACACAGAGCGTTGCGACATCGCGTCTGGCATGATTCAATCAGCGTTTTTGCCCAATGTGAGGAAATCTGTAGTGGCTCGTCCGAAAAGTGAAGATAAGAAGCAGGCCCTGCTGGATGCGGCGACAGAAGCTATTGCGCAATCCGGCATCACGGCGTCCACCGCGCTCATTGCCCGTAAAGCGGGCGTGGCGGAAGGCACCTTGTTTCGCTACTTCGCCACGAAAGACGACCTCTTAAACGCCCTCTATGTGCATCTGAAAAGCGATCTCTGCCAGGCAATGCTGGCGGATCTCGACCGTTCGGAGAGCGATCCAAAGCGTTTTACCCGCCATATCTGGAATCGCTATATCGACTGGGGCATTTGTAATCTCAACGGCCATGGGGCGATCCGCCAGCTCGCCGTCAGCGAAAAGATCACCCCCGAAACGCTGCAAATCGTGGAAGACATGTTCCCGGAACTGCGTCAGCTGTGTCGCCGTTCATTGTTGCCGGTATTTATGACGGAAGAATTTCGCGCCTTCGGCGATGCGCTGTTTTTATCGCTGGCGGAAACCACCATGGAGTTCGCCAGCCGCCAGCCCGCGCGCGCAGTAGATATTAAAGCCCACGGCTTTGAAGCGATGTGGCGCGCCCTGTCCATTGAGGACGAATAATGGACAGCAAAAAACTTCAGACCTGCGCGCATCGCGTGGCGCTGGAACTCCCCTTTACCGAGCACTGCTGGCCCTTTGGTCCTGACATCGACGTCTTTAAGGTCAACGGTAAGATTTTCATGATGACCGCCACCGCCCGCGGGCGTCCGCTGGTCAGCGTGAAAGCCGATCCGCAAAAATCGCTGCTCAACCGGCAGATCTACCCGAGCATTGAGCCGGGCTGGCATCTGAATAAAAAACACTGGATCTCAGTCTACGCCGGCGAGGATATCAGCGAAGGACTGGTGGAAGATCTGGTCCTCGACGCCTGGCATCTGGTGGTGGACCGCCTGCCGAAAAAAGCGCGTCAGCGTATTCGCCCGGAATAATACTGCCGCTGCTTAGCCGCGCGCCAGAAATGCCAGCGCCTGCTCTCCCGCCGCATCGACCGGCAGATAAACCAGCAGCCGCGAGCCGTTACGCGGCGCGGAATACCAGTACATCTGCTGCAAGGTGAATTCCCCCAGTTGCGGATGGCTGAAGGTTTTTATTTTATTTTCTACGCCAGACACCTCATAGCGTTTATGCCACAGCGCCTCGAATTCCGGCGAGACGGCAAAAAAGCGCGCCAGTTTATTCTCCCAGAACGGCTCGCCCCGGTGTTCCGCCATCGCCGCGCGGAAATAGGCCACAAAGGTCTGCAACACGGTATCACTCACTCCCAGGCGGCTGCGCCAGACGGGATTGGTGAGATACAGATAGATACAGTTGCGCTCATCGTCGGGGATCTGCGCAAAATCAACGCCCATCAGACGGCTAAAGCTGTCGTTCCACGCCACGATGTCAAAGCTCGGGCGCTGGATGCTGGCGGGCTGCGGATTGAGACTGTCGAGCAGTCGGCGTGTGCCGTCGCTGATCAGTTCGCAGCCGGACAACGGCGGGATTTCACCAGGCGTTAAGCCAGCCAGCACAAACAGATGCCGGGTTTCGGTGGGGGAACATTGCAGCGCAGTGGCAATGGCCTGCATTACCGTTGCTGAGGGATTCACCTCCCGCCCCTGCTCAAGCCAGGTGTACCAGGTGACGCCGACATCGGCGAGCATCGCCACCTCTTCGCGTCGCAGGCCTGGCGTGCGCCGCCGCCCGCTGCGCGGCAGCCCCAGACGCTGCGGATCAAGGCTTTCCCGCCGCGCACGTAAGAACGCGCCAAGCTGTTTGCGGTTCTCATCCTGAATGGTCAGCGTCGCCGCCCGGTCAACCAGCATCGTCATAATCATCCCCAGCATGGTAGTGCCAGTACCAGTATAAGCAAGAACTGGTACCCGTTTAATGATTCCGCGATGCTACGTCCATCTGATGAATGACGCAATGGAGTTACCATGAATACCGCTGCTGTTTCGCCGGGTCGGGCGGCGCTGATCGTCCTGCTGACCGGACAAATGTTACCGCTGATCGACACCTCAATTACCAATGTGGCCCTTGATTCCATTACCGGCTCGCTGCACACCAGCGCCACCCAGCTGGAGCTGATCGTCGCCCTGTACGGCGTGGCCTTTGCGGTCTGTCTGGCGATGGGCAGTAAGCTCGGCGACAACCTTGGTCGTCGCCGGGTGTTTATGTGGGGCGTGGCGGCTTTTGGCCTCGCCTCGCTGCTGTGCGGCATGGCGAACTCGGTTGGCGCGCTGCTGGCTGCCCGCACGTTGCAGGGCATGGGCGCGGCGCTGATCGTGCCGCAAATTCTCGCTACCCTGCACGTTACGCTGTCGGGCAGCGCGCGGGCGAAAGCCATCAGCCTGTACGGCGGCATTGGCGGCATCGCCTTTATCATCGGGCAGATGGGCGGCGGCTGGCTGGTGTCGGCGGATATCGCCGGGCTGGGCTGGCGGAATGCCTTTTTCATTAACGTGCCGATCTGTCTGCTGGTACTGGCGATGACGCCTCGTTACGTGCCGGAAACCCGCAGCGATGCGCCGTCACGTATCGACTGGCGCGGCACGCTGCTGCTGGCGCTGATCCTCTGTTGTCTGCTGTTCCCGCTGGCCCTCGGCCCGGAACTGCACTGGCCGTGGCCGACAACGGCGGCGCTGCTGGCGGTGATCCCGCTGGCGCTGTGGATGCGCAGCGATGCCGCGCGCCAGCAACAGCGTGGCCTGCAACCGTTGCTGCCGCCACGCCTGCTGAAGCTCGCCAGCATCCGTTTCGGTATTCTTATCGCCCTGCTGTTTTTCAGCGCCTGGTCCGGCTTTATGTTCTGTATGGCGCTGACGATGCAGGCGGGTATGGGCATGGCGCCGTGGCAGTCGGGAAACAGTTTTATCGCGCTCGGCGTCGCCTATTTTGTTTCCGCCTGCTATGCCCCCAGACTGATTGCCCGCCACGCCACCAGCACCATTTTGCTGACCGGCATCGCCATTCAGGTGCTCGGCCTGCTGGCGCTGATCGCCACGCTGACCGCCTCCGGCCGGGTGGTGGGCGCGCTGGCGCTGGCCCCGTCCACGGCGCTGATTGGCTACGGACAGGCGTTAATTGTGAACAGCTTTTATCGTATCGGGATGCGGGATATCGCCGCCCGTGATGCCGGAGCGGGCAGCGCCATTCTCAGCACGCTGCAACAGGCGACGCTCGGCCTTGGCCCGGCGGTGTTAGGGGGTCTGTTCCTGCATCTGCTGGCGCGCAGCCAGGGAAATTATTCGTCGGCGCTGAGCGGCTTTCTCGCCGTGGAAGTGGTGATGATGCTGGCGCTGGCGACGGCAGCGGTCTGCGGTCGTCAGCACCTGATGCCGGTCTGCACCGACAAACAGTAACCCTACGCAGGCAGCCGTTTCACCATCCGCCAGCGGAACCAGATTTGCGCCACGAGGATCAGCACGCCGCCGATGATCTTCTGCAGCGGCAGCCGTTCGCCGTACCACACCGAGGCGGCGATCACCGTCAGCAGCGGCTCCAGCACCATAATGATGGCGGCGCTGGCGACGGCGGCGTGTTTTTGCCCCTGCAATTGCAGGCCAAAGCGCAGCGCAGTGGCGATGAAAATACTGGCGATCAGCCAGCCAAAGGTGCTGAGGCTGATGCCCTGCGTCCAGGGCTCAAACAGCGCGGAGATCAACAGCGCGCTCAGGCCGGTGATGGCCAGCTGCGCGGTGGTGAGCGGGATCAGCGGCACGTCGCGGGCGACGCGACTGGTGTAGCAAAAAGAGATCGACTGCACAAAGGCGGTGAGTAAAAACCAGCCCTGGCTTGCGTGAAAGGTGATGGGCACGTGCAGGCTTAACAGCGCCAGCCCGATAATCGCCAGCGGCAGGCACTCCCAGTAGGCCCGCGCCGGACGCACGCCCATCATGCCCCAGGCCACCAGCGGCACGAACAGCATGGAGAGGCTCATAATAAACGCCCCCTCCCCCAGCGACGGCGTCACCGACACCGACCAGATCCACAGGCACAGGTTGAGCGCCATCCATAGGCCGCTTATCACTACCGGCTTGAGCTGGGTACGGGCAATGCGCTGGCCGCGGCAGAACGGCAGCAGCACCAGCGCGCCGCCGCAAAAACGCAGCGCAAGGAAAGCGAATACCGGCATCCCGGCAATGGCTTCACGGGAGAAGATCCAGCCGCAGGCGGCAATCATGGTGGTCAGGACGAGAAAAAGATCAGCTTGTCGTTGCCGGTTCACCGGAACACTCCCTTAAAAACTACGCGCTGAGGCGAGAAATATAGTGCCAGTCCATCATCACCCGCTGGGCGGGCGCGTCCGGGTTATCAATTTTATTCAGCAGTAACCCGACCGCGGTGCGGCCAATGTCCTGAGAAGGCTGCTCAACGGTGCTGAGCGGCGGCGAAACCATCTCCGCCAGCGCCGTGCCGTCAAAGCCGACGACCGCGATATCTTCCGGCGTTTTCAGTCCGGCGTTAGCAATTGCCAGCATCGCCCCTGCCGCCAGGGTGTCCGATACCGCAAAGACCGCGTCCGGGCGCACGTCGCCCTGCAACAGTTTTTCCATCGCCGCAACGCCCGCGCGAAAGCTCAGTTCGCTGGCATATTCCACGGCGTTATAGTCCAGCCTGGCCTGATGCAGTCCGGTTTTATAGCCGCGCTCGCGCAGCCGGGCATATTTATAGCTGAGATCGTGGTTGATCAGCGCAATGCGCTGGCGACCACCGGCCACCAGTTTCCCGATCACGTGCTGGGCGGCGTCAACGTCGTTAATGCCGACGCAGGAGACATTCCCGGAATCGGCGTATTCGGCGCACTGCACCCAGGGGGCCTGGCCAATCATGGCGGTCAGTTCCGGCAATTTGCTGAAGGCGTCCATGGTGATAATGCCGTCGACGATTTTGCCGGAAAGCAATTTCAGCGCCGAGGTGGAACGCGCCACGTCAGAGCCGGAATTACACAGCAGAATGCGGTAGCCGTTTTTTTCGGCTTCTTCTTCAATGCCCTTCACCACTTCCGCGCAAAAGGGGTTGGCGATATTGGAAACCAGCACGAGGATCATATAGCTGCGCGCGGTGCGCAGCTGGCGGGCCAGCAGGTTGGGCTGATAATTGCTTTCCTGAATAGCCGCCAGCACCCGTTCGCGGTTTTTCGCTTTCACGGAGTCGCTGTTGTTGAGCACGCGCGACACCGTGGCGACGGAAACGCCCGCCAGCCGGGCGATTTTCTGAATTGACATAACGAGGACACATCCTGCGGTTGACGCAATGCAATGTTTGCAGGCTATCACAAATTTGCTGCCCGGCGAACCGGGCTGTGGTTCAGGATGCCACGCGGATCCAGCGCTGCTGCTGGTGGCTTTTTATAATCGCATCAATGATAAACATCACGTTCGCGCCGTCTTCAAAAGTGGCGAAAGCCGCCGTTCCGGCATCGGGCATTTTTCCGGCGCGCACCGCCTCATAAAAGTGCAGCATCATATTTTTAAAGGCGTCCGGCCAGCCTTCGATATGCCCGCCGGGAAAGTGGGCGCTGGCGGCGGCGTCCCGCGCCATCAGTCCCGGATCGTCAGTCAGGATCTGATTAGGCTGGTTACGATGGCCGATCCACAGCTGCTGCGGCACTTCCTGATCCCAGGCCAGTGAGCAGGCGCTGCCGTTCAGCTCAAAGCTGAGGCGATTTTTGCGTCCGGCGCTGACCTGCGAGACGCTGAAACAACCTTTGCTGCCGTCGTCAAAACGCAGCAGCACCGCGCCACCGTCCTCGGTGGTGACCGGTTTATCCTCATACTGCGCGGCCTCATCCCCCTGGCTGAAGGTCGCCCCGCCGTCGGTGCGTGCTTTGCGCGTCGGCCAGACGATCGCCAGATCCGCCATCACTTCGGTGATGCGCCGCCCGGTGACAAACTGCACCGTGTCGCACCAGTGGGAACCAATATCCGCCACCGCGCGGGAGAGGCCGCCCTTCGCCGCGTCCACCCGCCAGTTATAGTCGGTTTCCAGCAGCATCCAGTCCTGCAAATAGCTGCCGTTAACCGAGAACAGCCGCCCCGTCTGCCCGTGGCGCTGCATACTCGCCGCCTGCTGCACCATCGCAAACTGCCGGTAAACGAAGCTGACGCCATGCACCACGCCTGCCGCCTGTGCCAGCGCCACCAGTTCGCGGGCTTCTTCCGGCGTCATGCACAGCGGTTTTTCGGAAAAGACGTGCTTTCCGGCGCGCAGGATCTGACGGTTAATGTCCGCATGAAGATGATTGGGCGTGCAGTTGTGCACCACGTCCAGCCCCGGATGCGCCAGAAAATCCGCCACCGTGCCGTAGGCATGCGGCACGTTCAGCGCCGCCGCTTTCTCCTGCGCGGCCGCCAGCGAGCTGTCGCACAGCGCCACCACCTCAACGAAGCCCGGACGGCGCAGGGCTTCGATATGCGCCGGGCCGATAAAACCGCTGCCGATAATACCGACCCGGATCATGAGGCGTCTCCCAGCCCCAGCATATTGCGTATGCTGGCGCGATCCGCCGCGCTGGCGGCGAAATCATCAAAGGCGCGATCCGCCACCGGAATGATATGACGGCGGATAAACTCGCTGCCTTCCCGCGCCCCTGCGTCGCCCTCTTTCAGGCAGCACTCCCACTCCAGTACCGCCCAACCGTCGTAGCCGTACTGCGTCAGCTTGCTGAAAATCGCCCCGAAGTCGATCTGCCCGTCGCCCGGCGAGCGAAAACGTCCGGCGCGGTCAATCCACGGCTGATAGCCGCCGTAGACGCCGCTGCGCCCGTTGCTGCGGAACTCCGCATCCTTAACGTGAAAGGCTTTAATACGCGCATGATAGCGATCGATAAACGCCAGATAATCGATGTGCTGTAGCAGCAGATGGCTCGGATCGAACAGCATATTGCAGCGCGGGTGATGATCCACTAACTCAAGAAAGCGCTCAAAGGTCGCGCCGTCGTGCAGATCTTCCCCCGGATGGATCTCAAAGCAGACGTTAACCCCGTGGCGATCGAAAACGTCGAAGATCGGACGCCAGCGGGCGGCCAGTTCATGAAAGGCTTCCTCCAGCAGTTGCGCGTTGTGCGGCGGCCAGGGATAGAAATAGGGCCAGGCCAGCGCGCCGGAAAAGGTGGCGTGCGCCGTTAAACCAAGCCGCTGTGACGCCCGTGCCGCCTGCTCAAGCTTCTCCACGGCCCACGCCTGACGCGCCACGGGGTTGCCGCGCACCTCCGGCGGGGCGAAACCGTCAAAAGCCGCATCGTACGCGGGATGCACGGCGATCAGCTGTCCTTCCAGATGGGTGGAAAGTTCGCTGATGACCAGCCCGTGGCCCGCCAGCCTTGCGATAATATCGTCGCAGTAGGCCTGGCTTTCCGCCGCCTGCGCGACGTCAAAAATCGCCGGGTGGTGACAGGGAATTTGCAGCGCTTTATAACCGCGTTCCGCCGCCCAGGCCGCGAGGCCGTCCAGCGTGTTAAATGGCGCGTCGCTGCCAATAAACTGCGACAGGAAAATACCCGGTCCTTTAATGGTTTTCATAACCTCTCCCACAACTTAAGCCTGTTCTTTATCGTCGTATTTAAATGACAACATGAAAATCAGCGCGATCACCGCGGCGGCGACCGCCGGGATCCACCAGAACGTTACCCATGCCTGCGGCACGCTTTGCCCGGCCACCAGACGGTTATAGAGCGCGCCGGAAATCTGCGAGCCGAGCAGCATGCCGATACCATAAGTGAACATCACGATCATGCTTTGCGCCTGGCCTTTCACCTTTTCCCCCGCCACGCGATCGGTATAGATAAAGCCGACCACGAAGAAGAAGTCATAGCAGATGCCGTGCAGCAGGATGCCGAGATAGAGCAGGAAGCGCCCCTCTTCGCTGACGCCCAGCGCAAAAAAGGCGTAGCGCACGAACCAGGCGAACATGCCGATCAGCAGCATGTATTTCACTCCCAGGCGGCGGAACAGCAGCGGGATCACCAGCATGAAGAAAATCTCGGACATCTGCCCGAAGGACATGGCGGAGCTGACGTCCGCGACGCCAGCGTCGGCAAGATAAGACGCGGTATAGGCGTAATAGGTGCCCAGCGGTACGGAAATGAGCATCGCGCACAGCGAGAAGACAAAGAAGTGGCGGGTTTTGAGCAGCGCAAAGGCATCGGCGCAGAACAGATCGCGCACCTTCACCGGCAGCCCTTTGGCCGGGGCGGGCGTGTGCGGCAGCGTCAGACTGTAAATCGCCAGCGCCACCGAGCAGATGGCCGCCACCATAAAGATGCTGGTGCTGGAGGCAATGCCGGTGACGCCGATAAAGATCCCCGCCACAATCCAGCCGATGGTGCCGAATACGCGCACCACCGGGAAGGTTTTATCGATATTGCGCAGGCTGTGAAAGGCAATGTTGTTGGTTAATGCCAGCGTCGGCATATAGCACAGGGTGTAGCCAAACAGCAGGCCAATCAGCAGCGCGCCGTTTTCCGCCACCAGCGCCTGTGGCACAAACCAGAGAATGACCGCCCCTGCGAGGTGCATCACCGCCATCACTTTTTGCGAAGCGAAAAAGCGATCCACCAGCATGCCGAGCACAAAGGGCGAGAGAATGGAGGCGATGGGACCGGCGGAAAAGGCATCGCCAATCAGCAGCGACATATTGTGCTGCGTCATCACCAGACCGAGGGTCACTGACCAGCTTCCCCAGATAAAAAACTGTAAAAACATCATCAGCGACAGCCGCGGTACGAGTAACCGGTGCTGCGCCAGATTGCTTCCGCTACTTTCGGTTGTTGACACCATTTTATTGCCTCACCTGAAAAAGTAATCGATTACAAATTACCGTCAGCTAAAAAGTAATCGATTACAAAATAAGGTGCATGGTGATCGTATGGGATCCGCGAGGCGGATCACGATAAATAATCAGGGACTCCCCTCACCGTGGGATGAGGGGAAAAGGATCACGCTTTAGGGCGGCGCATCACCTTAAAGGCGACAAACAGGAAGAGGATCCACACCGGCAGCAGGATGGCGGACGTACGCATACTTTCCATGGTGCACATCAGGCCGAGGATCATCAGCAGGAAGGCGATGCACAGGTAGTTGCTCGCCGGGTAAAACAGCGCTTTGAACTGGGTATCACGTCCCTTGCGGCGCATGGCGGCGCGGAACTTAAGGTGCGCGAGGCAGATCATCAGCCAGTTGAGCAGCAGGGTGGCAACCACCAGCGCCATCAGCAGACCAAAAGCTTCTTGCGGCAGCAGATAGTTCACCAGGATCACCAGCGAGGTGATGGCCGCTGACAGGAACAGGGAGTTCACCGGCACGCCGCGTTTGTTGACGCGGGTTAAAAACGCCGGGGCGTTGCCCTGCACCGACAGGCCGAACAGCATACGGCTGTTGGAGTAAACGCCGCTGTTAAACACCGACAGCGAGGCCACCAGAATAATGAAGTTCAGCGCCGAGGCGACGATATTGCTGTTCATATCGTGGAAAATCATCACAAAGGGGCTGCTGTTGGCTTTCACATCCACCCACGGATAGAGCGCTAACAGCACCACCAGCGAGCCGATATAAAACAGCAGAATGCGGTACACCACCTGGTTGACCGCTTTCGGGATGGTGGTTTCCGGGGAACTGGCTTCCGCCGCCGTAATGCCAATCAGCTCCAGCCCGCCAAAGGAGAACATGATCACCGCCAGCGACAGGATCAGCCCGTGCCAGCCGGTGGCCAGAAAGCCGCCGTGCTGCCACAGGTTGTCGATACCGGCACGCTCGCCGCCGCTGCCGGAGAACAGCAGCCACAGGCCAAAGCCGATCATCGCAATAATCGCCAGCACTTTGATCAGCGCAAACCAGAACTCCATCTCACCGTACAGGCGCACGTTCACCAGATTGACGGCGTTAATGAGAATAAAGAAGGTCGCCGCCCACACCCAGGTCGGGACGTCCGGCAGCCAGTACTGCATGTAAATGCCCGCGGCGGTGAGTTCCGCCATGCCCACCAGCACGAACATCACCCAGTAGTTCCAGCCGGAGAGGAAGCCGGCAAACGGGCCCCAGTATTTATAGGCGAAATGGGAAAAAGATCCGGATACCGGCTCTTCGACCACCATTTCACCCAGCTGGCGCATGATCAAAAAAGCGATGATCCCGGCCAGCGCGTAGCCGAGCAGTACCGCCGGGCCCGCCATCTGGATCGCCGGACCAATGCCGAGAAACAGTCCGGTACCGATAGCGCCGCCGAGGGCGATAAGCTGAATATGTCGGTTTTTTAAGCCCCGTTGCAGCGTCGGCCCGGTTTCCGGCACGACTTGTGACGCGTTTTTCACGTCTTTCCCCTGTGTGTCTTTTATTTGAAGGGGCACGTTTTAACATTTAGCGCCGGAGGTAGCAATTATGATGGGCGTCCCTGCCCGTCATAACGAGGTGCGGGGGATCAGAAATCGTAGCTCATGGAGACTTTCAGCGTGCGTCCTTCGCCCTGGAAAATATAGGTGCCGAGATCTTCCACGCCGGACCAGTATTTCTCATTAGTGACGTTATCCACGCCCACGCGCCAGATCATCTCGTTCTGCGCCTCGTTAAGGCGCATCCGGTAGCGCATGCCGAGATCCAGGGTGGTGTAACTGTCGAGCTTTTTGGTGTTGGCGGCGTCGGCATACTGTGAACCGGTGTGGTTGACGCGCGCGGTGGCGGTCAGGCCGTCGATCGGTTTGATGTCATACTCCGCGCCCACCACCATGAAGAAGTTCGGTACGCCGATGGCGTCTTTGCCGTCGTTGATGCCGTCTTTGGTGCGGGTCATTTCCGGATCGATCCAGGTGGTGCTGCCGTTCAGACGCAGGCCAAGTACCGGCTCGCCGAAGACGTTCAGCTCCACGCCACGGTTACGCTGCTCGCCGTCCAGCCCGTAACGTTTTGTGGCGCTGTCCAGAATGGCGGAAGGCTTTTTGATTTCAAACAGCGCCAGCGTCCCGCCGACACGCCCATAGTCGACCTTCACGCCCACTTCGTTTTGCTTCGCGTGAATGATACCGACGGATTCAAAGGCGTTGGCCGCGTCTTTCGGCGCGTTGCTGCCTGGCTGTAAAGATTCGGTGTGGTTAGCGTAGAGCGATACCTGCTCCCACGGCTTATACACCACGCCATAGGTTGGCATCCAGCGGCTTTCGGTATAGCGCGCGGTCAGGGTTTCCGCGCCGGTGGCGTTGCTGTAGTTACGCACCACCACTTTCTGATGACGGGCGGCGACGGTCAGTTGCAGGCGGTCATCCAGCACGCCTAAGGTATCGCTGAACAGCCAGCCCTGGGTGCGGTTGCGGCTGGTGGTCAGCGGATCGAAATAGTTACCGCCCACGGAGTTATAACCCGGACGCGATACGCTGTCGGTATCATAGATATTGATCCGCGGACGGTTCGCTTCGGCGGTGGATCGCCAGGCGGTGTTGTCTTTTTTGGTCAGCGCCGAATAACCGGCATTCACCTTGTGAGACACCACGCCGGTATCAAACTGCCCGCGCAGCCCGGCCATGCCGCTGAAGGAGTCGGAAATACGGTTGGTATCCAGACGTCCAATCCACGCATCGCCCTGCTTATTGATGATCTCCGGTGAGCTGTACAGCCCGGTTTCATGGGCATGCTGACCACCAAACGCCGTGTACGCGGTCCAGGCATCCGTCACATCAAACTCGGCACGCGCCATGCCAAATTCGTTTTCGATGTCGCTGTAGCCCCACTGCTGGCTGTAGTTGTGCGTGGGATCCGGCAGATCGGGAATGAAATCAACCTTGCTGATTTTGATGCCAACGTTGCTGCCGTGGAAGGTTTTCTTCTGGTAGCCCACGTCCAGCGAGGTGCGCAGACGCTCGCCGCGATAATCCAGCCCGATGGCGGCCAGCGTGGTGCGACGGTGATCGTCATCCACCGCCCCCTCGCCTTCCCGGTGCAGCAGGTTAACGCGCGCGCCGAACTGATTGTCATCGCCAAAACGACGCCCCAGATCCAGTGAGCCGCCGATCTGCGCCTGGCTGGCGTAATCCACGCCAACGCGGGTGACAGGCGTGTCTTCCGCGTGCTTAGGCTCAAGGTTGATCATGCCGCCCACGCCGCTGGCCGCCGCGCCGTTCAGCAGGCCGTTTGCGCCTTTGAAGATCTCCACACGTTCGAGCATCTGCGTATCCACCACCTGACGCGGCACGATGCCCGGCAGACCGCCCATGGTCATGTCGTCGCCGTCGAGCTTAAAGCCGCGAATGCGGTAGGTTTCCGCGAAGTTACCGTAGCCCTGCACCGCCTGCACGCCCGCGTCGTTGCTGACCACATCGGCGATGGTTTTCGCCTGCTGATCCTGCACCGCTTTCGCGGTGTAACCGATGACGTTGAACGGCACGTCCATTGCGTTTTGCTCGCCGAGCATCCCCAGACGCCCGCCGTGCGCCACCTGTCCATCCAGGTACGCGGGAACCAGCTGGTCGCCGCCAGCGGTAAAATCACTGCCCGCCGCCTGGACCACTATCGTATCTTCCGTCGCCGCCGGGGGCTGGGTTTCCGCCGTCGCGGTATGGGTTACGGCACCGATCGCCAGCGCCAGCAACGTCTTATGCAAAGGAGCAGTACTGTTCATTGTCATCTTTTATGAGAAAGGGATAAAAGGCCCGTCGCCGGGCCGGTTCGGTTATTTATTCAGGTCAATACGGACCACGCTGTCCGGGCCTTTGGTGGAGTGATCTTTATTAAACGCCTGCTTGACGGTGACAAACAGCGTCTGGCCGTCAGCGGAAAGCAGCAGGCTGTTCGGGTGTGGCGGCAGATCCCAGGATTTTTTCACCGCGTAGGTGGTGGCGTCGAGGCTCAGCACTTTGCCGGAATCACGCTGGGAAATATAAAGCTCGTTGCGTTTGGCATTGAATTTCACTGCCAGGGAATCGCCGACCGGCAGCTGTTTGATCACCGTGCCGGTGTTGATATCCAGCACCAGCGTGGTTTTCGCCTTCGAGTTATCGGTGACGAACAGGCGGCCGGTGGCGCTGTCTTCCGCGATATTCAGCAGCAGCGCCTCTTTTTCGCCGAGCGGCTTCCAGCGTTTTTCGACGCGGTTGTTACGCGGGTTGATCACCAGGATCTCGCCGCCGCCGTTTGCGGCATAGATGCGCCCGGTTTTTTCTGAGTAATGCAGGCCGGTCATCCATTTGCCGGTGTTTTTGATGCGCGTTTTCAGCTTCATGGTTTTCGCATCCACGACCCAGATCAGCGCCGGATCGGCGACCGCGCCGATATACAGCAGGCCGTTGTGCAGCAACACCTGACGCGCGCCGTACGGGAAGCCTTCCGGATTACGCTCCGGGAACAGGGCGCGGTCGATGACTTTACCGTCGGCGGTATTGATGGCGCTGATCCCCGCGTCCAGCGAGTTGGTGACGTACAGGGTTTTGCCGTCTGCCGACATATCCACGCCGAAGTTTTTCAGATCGGTATGGGTGACGCCGAGGGTTTTCAGCGTTTTCGGATCAAGTTTGTAAACCATCCCGCCCTGCACATCTTTGAAGCCTTCTGCGCTGGCGACATAGAGCGCATCGCCCGCCGGGCTTAACGCCAGTTCGTACACACCTTCCGCCAGCACGCGTTTTACCACACTGCTGTCAGCCTGAGCGGTGGTCTGGGTTTTCGGCGCTTCAGCCGGTTTTTTTGCGTCGGAGCTGTGCGGCGCGCTGCACCCGCTCAGGGCAACCGCAACCAGCAGAGCCAGTGCAGACGTTTTCATTTTCATGTGGAAAATCCTTTGCCTTCAATGCGAATAGTCAGGGAGGTAGCGCTCATGCGCCATAACAATAAAGAGAATGAGAACTATACGCATTATGTTTCTGCAAGCAAGATCATTTGCCACAATCCTTAACGAATTGTCAGCAGCAGTAACAGGCAGCAAAACCTCAGGAAAAAATCCGCAATAAAGAAGGGGTTGATAGTTCAGATGATAAGGATTATCTTTCTCATTACTGAATAGTTGAGCAAAACACTCAGGTATTCAGCACGACATTGCTCACATTGCTTCCAGTATTATGTTGCCCGCCTTGTGCGGGCTTTTTTTTGCGCAAACGCCCCACCGCTGCCCTGTTACTGAAATAAAACCGTCATACATGCCCTGTAGGATTCAGATAATTCTTATCTCAGGGAACACGCGGATTTTCATGGATATTCCTCTTTCCTCCCGACAGCTTAACGCAGGAATGTTGCGTATTGACGTTCCACATGTCACACCCGATTCCACCAATCTGCGGGTGATGGCGCTGTTTAACGAACACAAGTCTTTGATTGGCCTGCCGGTGCTGGAAAATAATCGCCCGGTCGGCATGATCAATCGCCATATTTTTCTCTCGCAGATGAGCCGCCCGTTCTTTCATGAGCTTTACGATCAAAAAAGCTGTATTGCGTTTATGGATAAGACGCCGCTGATCGTCGAGGCCAGCGCCGGGCTGGAGTTTCTGGCAGGCCAGGTGGTGGAAACCGGCGATAAAGCGGTGACGGAAGGCTTTATCCTGACGGAAGACGGTCAGTACATCGGCATCGGGCTGGGCATCGACCTCATCAAAACCGTGTCGGATTTACAGGCCAAACAGCATTTTCAGATTATGCAGAGCATTGAATATGCGCGGGTGATCCAGGAGTCGATGCTTTCCCGTTCACGGCAGAGCATTGAGGAAACCCTTAACGACTGGTGCCTGTTCTGGCAGCCGCGCGACTGCGTGGGCGGCGATATTTATGCATTCCGTCGTGATGAACAGGGCTGGCTGGCGGTGATCGCCGACTGTACCGGCCACGGCGTCCCCGGCGCTTTTATGACCTTTATCTTCGCCTCGGCGCTGGAAAAAGCGCAGACCCTGGCCGCGCCGCACGAACCGGAGCGCCTGCTTGCCATCATCAACCGCTATATCAAACAGACGCTCAGCCAGCTGCACCCCAGCGCCGATCTCAGCCAGTCCAACGACGGCTGTGATGCCATCGCCCTGTATGTCGATAACCAGAATGCGCAGATGGTGTGGGCGAACGCGCAAATGCACGCCTTTGTGCTGGGGGCGCAGGCGGAGGAAGTCATCGTGCTGGAGGCGGATCGCAAAGGCCTGGGCTACAGCGATACGTCGTCCGATCACCAGTGGCGTCGCTATCAGCGTCCACTCGTGAAGGGCGATCAGGTGCTGATCGTCACCGACGGGCTGACCGATCAGATTGGCGGCGAGCGGGGCATTATGCTCGGCAAAAAACGCATTCAGTCGGTTCTGCTGCAGGAAAGACACCTGCCGATGCAGGATCTCTCCCGCGCGCTGGGCTCGGCGTTGCAGACATGGCAGGGACAGGAGTTGTCGCGGGACGACATTACATGGTTTGGTTTTCGCTGGTGAGTGATGAGATGAAATTTAATGACCTCCAGGCCAAAGAGGCGGTGCTGCTGCCGCTGATTAGTCTGCAACGGCAAAGCGCCGTCGAACTGTTTTACACCGGCTATTTTTCCCAGGCGCACATTGTGTCGATGGGCGATGTGGTGCGGGCGTGGCTGGATAAACATGAAGCCTCGCTGCCGCTACGCCGCCGTCTGTTTTCAGTATTTATCGAGATGGGCCAGAACATCGTGCGCTACTCCTGCGATGAACGTTACCTTGGCTGCGGGGCTGACGAGCGGCGTTTTGGTTCGCTGTGCTTTCACACCGATGCCGGTAACTATTATCTGGAGACCGCCAACCTGGTCGGGCATGAAGCCTCTTCCTTACTGCAAAACAATCTCGACGTGCTGCGCACCATGACGCAGGCCGAAATTAAACAGGCCTGGAAAGAAGGCTTACGCAGTGAAGCGCCTGCCAGCAGTAAGGGCGCAAATATTGGATTGTTGACCATGGCGCGGGAGACCAGCGAACCGCTGGAATATCGCATCCATCCTTTAGCGGCCAGCACGTTGTCCGCTTTTCATCTTAAGGCCACTTTCGCCCATGACTGATATGACACTGACGCCTGCTATCGTGCTGGCCGCCACCCCTGCCACCCCGGAAGTGAATTTCGATTTCGCGGCCCGCCGTCTGGTGCTGAAAGGCGAATCCTGGCCGGAAAACGCCGCGGCCTTTTTCCGCCCGCTATTGCTGGCGGTGGAAACCTGGCTGGGAGAACAACCGGCCAATACCGCGCCCCTGCAACTGCATGTGGCGCTCAGCTATTTCAACAGCTCCAGCACCAAACTGCTGTTTGAGTTTTTCGAACTGCTGAACGGTTTTGCCCTGCATGGAACAGCCTGCGAGCTGCACTGGTATTACGACGCAGACGATGACATCTCGGAAGAGTTTGGGCAGGAAGTGAGCATGGATTTCCCGGCAATCGCCGTCTTTTTAAAAGCGGACCTGAGCGCATGCTAGATATTAACGAGCTTTTTCAGGAAGAGTATAACGTCCTGGAAGACGCCCGGATCGCCGCCGCCAATGCGCAGCTGCCTGCGGAGGTCTGCCGCGAAAAGCTGTGGACCATCGCGAAGCATTATCAGCGTTTGATCCGTGAATCTTACCGCCTCATCTCCCGCAGCGATCGCGCCGAGCGGGAGTTAACCCGCATCAACGAGGAGCTGCAAAAGCTGGCGGCCAGGCTGGAATATGAAGCGACGCACGATCCGCTCACCGCGGTATACAACCGCAGCGCCATTATTAATCAGATCGATAAATCTCTGCTGACCGGCGACGTGGCGCTGATCCTGCTGGATATCGATCATTTCAAGCGCATTAACGATGAGTACGGCCATCCGACCGGGGATCGGGTGATCTGCTCGCTGGTGTCACGGGTGCGGCGTGCGCTACCGGATCACGCCGCAATCGGGCGGGTCGGCGGGGAAGAATTTACGATCCTGCTGCCCCGCGCGCGCATTGAAGAGGCAATGCTGATCGCCGGTTATCTGCATGCGTCACTGAACGCTTCGCCGCTGGAGTGCCTGCCGGATCGGTACGTGACCGCCAGCTTTGGCGTCAGTTTAGGGGTGCGCAATAGCGATTTTGAAACCCTCTATTCGGCGGCGGATACGGCGCTGTATGACGCGAAAAGGCGTGGCCGTAACCAGGTGGCGCTGCATGAGGATTTTTTTCGTCCGGGCATAAAAAAGCCTCACATCGCTGCAAGGCTCTCTTCGGGTCGGGATTAACGCGCCCCGACCAGGCGTTTGTCTGCATGAACGTCCGGCGTATAAACCACCGTTCTGGCCATCATCGCTGATTTACAAAATATACATTTTGCGCCATACGGGTTGCTTTCGGTCATGTCAAAAGGTGATGTCCTGTACTGCGAACCGTGGCAACGCGGACAGGTGAAGTGCATAGAAGTTGTTGTCATTGAGTATTTTAACCTTTTCTGTGGGCCTTTTGGCCAGAGATGGTCTGAAATACAGAGTTTAATCAGCGCTTAAAAAGTGGAGGCTCAAAGAAGAGGTATCAAAGATACACTGAGAAATGAGGACTGCTTTAGTTAACTACCCGAGATAATGTCTGCGTATCAAACCGACTGATCCATTAACGCACGTCTGATTTGGGAAAGCAACACTTATTTGAGGTGTTATTTTTAACGCTGAAGACTCTGGCACAAAAATAAAATGTCGGTACATCCGTGCACCTGATACCTGAGCTTAGTAGGGTTAATCCCATTCAGCAAATGATGTCCCGGCGATTGCGATAAAATAATTTTAGCGGTCGCAATATGCAGTAATTTTCCGCAGTGAAATCATTAGTCGTCAGATAACGCTCGATATTCGCATCCGGCTTCCACAAGGCGGTCAGCGCATCATAACGCATTGTTTTATCGCCATCCGGCGTTTCCACCCGATACTCTCCGCTTTGCAAATAGCCGGATGAGAACTGCAAATGGCTGTCGCTGGCACCGCTTACCTGATGTTCAATTTTACGAAAGCCAATCGGAACCAGATGAAAAAGATAAAAAGGCAATGTTTTTAGTTTTAAATCCGAGAAGCTTGAAATTATTTCACCATCACGGGTGAGGATCACTTCCTGTAAGGAAACCGGCGATGACGGTAAAAGTTCAGGAAAAGGGCATTCAGCTTTGAAATAAATTATTTGCATAGCGGTACCTCAGGCGGGTCTGTTTTTTTTGTCACATATTATTTTTATAGTCCAACTGCGTCAGCCATTCCTCTTTTTCGGACTTTACAGAGAATAATTACCTGAAAATTACGCCAATTTACATGCGCAGCGGCAGAGCAAAATAGTCGTATAATCACTAAGTTTAATTAGTGCTTAATACGAAATTAGCAACGCTAATAATTGCTGTCTTAAGGTATTCTTAAGGTAATGTAAATATAGTGATGGCGATCAAGTTTTACTTGCTCCAGATTTCAGAGGTGGTTACTATTTGCCCGCTTTTGAAACATCGGTTTACAGATGAACGAAATTTTTGTCGGTAGGGGATTCGATGTCGCCTTACCGACTTTCTTCGTCTCACCCTCCCTGCTTTGCATCTTCCCGTTCGCTTCCCAGCCAGTGACTTAATAAAGGCCCTTTTGCGCCATACACCGGATCGCATGCCGGAAACGGCGTGGTAGCAATGCTTTTCAGCATCTCCGGCGACGGCGCAGCCCGACAAATATCCGCACTCTGTCCCGGCGGATATGCCCCCACCACCGTAAAGTCATCGCTGCTGCCTTTATTACAGTGCCCGGTTCCGGCAGGCAGCAACGCAATATCTCCCGCATGCACGGTGACTAAGGTCCCGCCAGGTCCGCCAAGCATCACTTGCGCCTCCCCCTGCGTGAAAGCCAGCACTTCATGGGCTTCGCTGTGGTAATGGTGATAATTGAAAATGCCGTCCACCCACTGCGCCGGCCAGCCGTTATCGGCAAACAGCCGTTCCACATCGGCGATGGCCTGCGTGCCCGCCGTGAAAACGCCACGATATAGCAGCACCGGCAGGCGGGAATTGTTCGGCACCCAGTCATGGGCCTCCAGCAGCAACACTTCGACATTCGGATAAGAAATTTCCGGCATAACAACACTCCAGCGGCTAATGATTTTTTTAAGCGTAGCCAGGCTTTATTGTATTCTCGCCAGTACCTTCTATATTTCGGAAACAGAATGCATATCGGGAGTTGTAGTTATGAGATTTAAGGGACTAACGAAAGGATTTTTCATCCTGATCCTGTTTGTCGTCACGCTGGCGTTTTTTGATGTCCTGTCGCCCTATTTCTCGGCGATTTTGTGGGCCACTATCCTCGCGGTGATCTTCCAGCCGCTAAAGAACAAGCTGCGCGAAAAGATGGCGGATAAAAACGGTATCGCCTCGCTTATCACCGTCTTAATCATCTGCCTTATCGTTTTCACCCCCTTAGCCATCATCCTGTCATCGCTGGCCTTTGAAATTAACGTTGTGTACCGCAAGTTACAGGAGAACAACACCCAGTTCCCGGTGGTGATTGCCGATTTGCTGCGCCATCTGCCTGACTGGGCGCGCAATTTCCTTGCGGAACATGAGCTGAATAACGCCACACAGATCCAGCAGGCGCTCTCCGGCGTCGCGCTGAAGGGCGGGCAATATATGGCGGGCAGCGCCTTTATTATTGGTAAGGGCACCTTTGGCTTTACCATCAGCTTTGGCGTCATGCTCTACCTGCTCTTCTTCCTGCTGAAGGATGGCCCGGTGATCGTTCATCAGGCGCTGGAGGCGCTGCCCCTCTCCCGCTACGTTAAACATCATTTATTCGCCAAATTCGCCACCGTATCGCGGGCGACGGTAAAAGGCACCGTGGTGGTGGCCGTGGTCCAGGGCGTGCTCGGCGGCATCGGCTTCTCCATTGTCGGCATCGATGGCAGCATTCTGTGGGGCGCGCTGATGGCGTTCCTGTCGCTGATCCCGGCAGTAGGCTCGGCGATTGTCTGGGTTCCGGCGGCGATTTTCCTCTTCTCCACCGGGCAGATGTGGCAGGGCTTCTTTATTGTCGGCTTCTTTGTGGTGATCGTCGGTCTGGTGGATAACCTGCTGCGTCCGCTGCTGGTCGGCAAAGACACCAAAATGCCGGACTACCTGATCCTTATCACCACGCTCGGCGGCATGGAAATTTATGGCATCAACGGTTTTGTGATCGGCCCGCTGATCGCCGCGCTCTTTATCGCCTGCTGGAATTTACTCTCGGGTAAAGATCATCAGGGCAACGTTGACGAGCTGGACGATGACTTTATGGAAGAAGGCAGGCGCGAGCAGTAAGCCCACCTACCAGAGTTTGTAGATCGCAGTTGATGCTGCTGGCCGCTTCGCTTAATGTCGCGGCCAGCAGCATAAAACCTGTTAAGAAACGACTTATCCCACAGTAAATACCAGAAATTTGCCCTGAGTGATCGGCAAACTTCACTACGTCCTAATTTGTCCCTAAAGAAAATTCCTGCCTGCCGATAATTCCTCTCAGGGATGCCATTCGTGAGCAGGGTAATGATAAGTCTAAAAACCAATGTGTTTTCACTGAACGCCGGAAACAATCTCAGCAAAAGCGCGTCGTCGCTCGACCAGGCGATCCGTCGTTTATCTTCCGGGCTGCGCATTAACGGTGCCAGCGATGACGCCGCAGGCCAGGCCATCAGCAACCGGCTTTCCAGCCAGCAACACGCGCTGGCGCAGGCACAGCGTAACGCCGGGGATGGGCTGTCGCTGGTGGACACGGCGGAAGGCGCGATGAGCGCCATTAACGGCAGGCTGCAACGCATTCGTGACCTGACGGTTCAGGGGCTTAACGACACCTGGAATCAGCAGGATTCAGACGCCATTCAGGCAGAAATCAACCTCAACCTGAAAGAGATCGACCGCCTGACCACAGCGACCACGTTTAACGGCATCAATCTGCTGGATGGCAGCGCCGGTAAACTCGGTTTCCAGGTCGGCGCTTACGATAACGAAAAAATCGATCTCGACCTTTCCTCACCGGGCTTCAGCGTGGATGAACTGGGCTTAAAGGATCTGATCATTCGCGGCATCAGCGGTAAAGTGACCGATGAGAACACCGTCACGGGCATCGCCAATAATATTTCCCTGACCAATGGCACGGCGAGCGTGAGCTATGCCACCCCTGCCGGGATCACCTCCCCGCAACTGGTGCGCAGCACCGTCAATAATCAGCTCTATATCCAGGGCAACGACAGCAACGGCCAGGCGACCTTTTTCCCGGCAACCTACAACGCCAGCTGGTACACCGCCACCGGCAGCGGTACGGTTTCCGTGGGCACCACCAGCACCTCGCCGCTGTACAGCCCGGTCGCCAGCCTGCCCGCCCGCACTATTCCGTCCGTGAATTTTACCGACATCAGCGGCACGCCTTTAAGTGCCAGCCCGCCCCCGGCGCTGACCATGGATAGCGGTCAGTATTATATTGAGCAGAATAATACCTGGTATCCCGCCACGGTAAGCTTCGGCCCGACCGGTGCGGTCAGCGCGCAAATGTCCAGTGCGACCGGCCTGCTGGATACCGATTTTGCCACCCTGCCGACGGCGGTGACCAGCACACCCTTCGCCAATGCCAGCACCGCAAGCTTTACCGATGCCAGCGGCAACCCGGTGGCAGGCGCGGCCCGGCTGGTGAAGAACGGCAGTCAGTATCTGATGGAAGTCGATAATGGCGGCGGCAACGTACAGTATTACAACGCCTCGGTGACCGCGACGTCGAACGGCACCACCACCAGCATGCAGGTCAGCGCCCTGAGCGCCACCAGCCAGAACGCTTTCACGGCGGTGAATTCAGTTAACGGTATCTCAGTGGTAACCATGGATCGCGCTAACGTCGAGCTGCGTTATACCGATGCCGATGGCCGTTCCACTAATGATGTGCTGCGTCAGGATGCCGACGGCAACTATTTTATGGACGCGTCAGGCTCCACCACGGGGAAAACCGCAACCCTGGTCCGGCAGAATGATGCCGCCAGTACGCTGATGCTGAAAACCCTGCAGGGCGTGGGCGATGTGCAGATCTATTTCGCCACCACTTACAGCGCCACCACCGATGCGTCAACCAACGCCACCACCATGAGCATTGCGGAAGTGGGCGATGAGATCCGCTTACGCAATCCGGATAACCCGCTCGCCACCCTCGATAAAGCCATCAGCATGGTGGATGCGCAACGCACGAAGCTCGGCGCGGTGGCCAATCGCCTCTCTTCTGTGCAGAATTTACAGAGCGGCGCGACGGCAACTATCGCCGCCGCCCGATCGCGCATTGAAGATGCCGACTACGCCACGGAAGTCTCTGCGATGTCGAGGGCGCAGATCCTGCAACAGGCGGGGGCGCAGGTGCTGATGAAAGCTAACCAGACGCCGCAAATGGTGCTGGCGCTGTTAAACGGCTAACGCATTCAGCGGCGCGGTAATGTCCAGCTGGCTTAGCACGTTAAGCAGGGCATCCACTTTCGGCAGCCACTGCTTACGGCGCGGCCAGACCAGCGACAGCGCCAGACCGTCGGGCTGCAATTCCGGCATAATCACTTTAAGCTCCCCGCGCAACAGCGGGGCGCGCACCAGCCAGGTGGGCATTTGCGCCACGCCCAGCCCCGCCACCACCGCCTGCAGCTGGGCATCCACATCCCCCAGCGCCATGCGGTACGGCACGTTTCGCCAGTTCTGATGCCCGTCGGCGGTAGTGAACAGCCAGGGCTTGGTGCTGCCATCCACCCGCTCGTAAAGAATGGCGCGGTGCTTTATTAATTCCTCTACCGTGCGCGGACAGCCCTCGCGGGCCAGATAATCCGGCGCGGCGCAAAACACCATTTTCTCGCGCCCCGACAGCCGACAGCCCAGCGACGCGGGCAGATCCACCGAGCCGCCAATACGCACCGCCACGTCTATTCCTTCATCAAACAGATCGATGAAGCGATCGGAAAACGTCAGGCTAAGCTCGATTTCCGGGTGTTGCTGACAAAACGGCATCAGCAGCGGCATCACCGCCAGCCGCCCGTAGGTATTGGGCACCGCCAGCCGTAAGCGCCCGGAGGGAATGGTGCGCTGGGCGGCGAGCACCGACTCGGCCTCTGACAACTCCTCCAGAATGCGCATACAGGTCTGATAATACGCGTGTCCGGCGTCGGTCAGTTGCAGATGCCGGGTTGTGCGTTCCAGCAGGCGCGATCCGAGGCGCGCTTCCAGGCGGCTGACGCTTTTACTCACCGCCGATCCGGTGACGTGCAGGTGTTCCGCCGCGGCGGTAAAGCTGCCTTTTTCGACGCTGGTGACAAAAGGGACAATATCTTTCAGACGCTGGTCGTGCACGGATTGATGACCTCAGGTTAAGGATCTTGTGAATTTATACCAGAGCCGGGAATGAGATTCTCTATTAGTCTGTATATATCCCCTGTTACGAGGTAAACACAGATGACTAAAAAAGCATTGATCGTCGGTATCAGCGGCGTAATTGGCCGCGCGCTGTCAGAGAAATTATTGCAGGACGGCTGGGAAGTGACCGGCCTGTCCCGCGGGCGCGGCGAGGTGCTGGCGGGCTGTACCAGCCTGACGGCGGATCTCACTGACGCAGCGGCGGTCAGCGAAGCGCTGAAATCGGTCAAACCTGACGCGGTATTTTTCAGCGTCTGGGCGCGTCAGGAAAACGAAAAAGCCAATATCCGCGTCAACGGCGCGATGATCAAAAACGTGATTGACGCGCTGGGCGAGCGCCTCCACGGTGCGCATGTCGCGCTGGTCACCGGCCTGAAACACTACCTTGGCCCGTTCGAGAACTACGGCAAAGGCAGCGCCGCCGTTACCCCGTTCCGCGAAGAACAGGGGCGTCAGCCAGTGGATAACTTCTACTACGCCCAGGAAGATGAACTCTTTGCCGGCGCCGAGAAGTACGGCTATCGCTGGAGCGTTCACCGTCCCCACACCATCGTCGGCTATGCCGTGGGTAACGCCATGAACATGGGCCAGACGCTGGCGGTCTACGCGACCCTGTGCCGTGAAAAAGGCTGGCCGTTTATTTTCCCCGGCTCGCCGGAGCAGTGGAACGGCGTCAGCGACGTTACCGACGCGGGCCTGCTGGCAGAGCAGCTTAGCTGGGCGGCCACCAGCCCGACGGCGGCGAATGAAGATTTTAACGCCGTGAACGGCGACGTATTCCGCTGGCGCTGGCTGTGGCCGCGACTGGCCGCCTATTTCGGTATTGAAGCGGCGGATTATCCGGCGCAGATGATGCCGCTGGAAGGCCGTATGCAGGAAGCGGCAGCCGCCTGGCAGACCATCGCCGCGCAGCACCAGTTGCGCGAGCAGGACATCAATAAGCTGGTTTCCTGGTGGCATACCGACGCCGATCTGGGTCGTCCGATGGAAGCCTTTACCGACATGAGCAAAAGCCGCAAAGCAGGCTTTACCGGCTATCGCAGCACGCTGGATTCCTTCACCACGCTGTTCGATAAACTGAAGCAGGAAAAGATTATTCCTGGTTAATGCCGCGCCTGCGTTTACCCTCTGCACAAGAGGGTAAGCGCTTTATTTCTTATGCACTCCGGCCAAAACAGTCCGTGGCTATCGCCTGGAAATCATCGAAGCTGGCGCTGTTAACCAGTCGTCGGGTTGCTTTTTCACGGATAAACGTCATAAACAGATCGTAAATTCTCACCGCCTCGTCGCTATCCTCTTTACTGATCGCCAGTAAGAAAATCACCTGTGCCACCTCACCTTTATTGCTCCAGGCTACGCCGTCCGGTACGAGGATCGTCACCACCGCGGTCTTTTTAGCCCGCAGGCCCAGCGCATGGGGAATAGCAATGCCGTCGCCGAGCAGAGTGGACATAATGGATTCACGCTCAAGCAGCGAGGGATAAAAATCATCCGCTGTAAACCCCTGCTCTTTCAGCAGATTGCAGGCGCGTTTAAATAATGCTCCTTGTGTCATCGGCCCGTTAATCCGCATAAAACGTCGTTCATTGAAAAAACGGGCAAAAATCCATGGACGCGTGCGATCAACCATTACCAGGCGGCCAATCTGCTCTATTTGCCAGGGGGTCGGAAACAGGGCAATGCGGACCACGGGCTTATTTTTCTGGGTCAGGCGCAGCGTCGAGATAATGAAATCTTCCTCAACGTGAGGCAATTGCTCGTAGTCACGCAGGGCGATAACGCGTTCGACGACGATTTGCGGGAACTGGCGCAGAAGCTTTTCTTCGATCATGCGCAGTACTGAAATACCGGAATCACTGACGATAATTACCCTGGGATGGCGTTCAAAACCAGAACTGTAATTACGCTCCAGCCCGACGCCAATATGCACCGCCAGATAACCGGCCTCATCCTCATTGACGCTGTAAGGCACGCAACTGGCCATTTTCGATAAGGCGCTAAGGGTCACGTCCCAGGCAAAGGGATAATAGGTTTTGATATCAGCAAGCAATGGATTGGGCGTACTGACCTGATATTTTACCCGGGTCAGCATTGCCACCAGGTGTGTCGTGAGATCGTCACGCAGCTGGCGGTCGTGCCGTAAATCGTAGTTATAGGTGCCGTGGATAAAATTAAGCATATTATCCACCAGCTCCGCGCTGTTAATTTCGGTTTTCAGCTCATCAGCGGATCCTATAATCCGCCGGGCGGCAATCTGAATTTGCAGCCAGGCCAGCTCGGCGGCTGAATATTCACTGCCGAGAAAAAACGACAATCCCTGCGCAATATCCTGGCTGGCTTTGTCTATCACCGGATCGTTATCGCAGGCCGTGAGATGGATGATTTCATGGCCGGAGGTGATGCGCACTATGGATACCGCACACACCATGCTCAAATAGTGAAGCGCATCGTGGCTCAGCTTTATATCAAAACGATCCACGCTATTTTGCAGAATTTTAGCCAGGTGATGCAGATCGATATTCATCAGGAATTCCTGCACCGCCATGGTCATCAGCGGCTTATTGGCGGCGACGCTCATCTGCCAGATAACATCGGCAATCGCGTTGCGGATCGCAGGCTCCGTTCCGCTGACGCGGGATCCAGACCAGGGGCGTGTTTCCAGCGCGAGCTGATATTTTTTTAAAGCGTCTTTCACCTCGTTCATATCCCGGTGAACCGTGCCACGGCTGACACACCATTCATCAGCGATAAGGTCAAGTTTGACAGGCGCAGCCTGGGTCAGGAAGCGCAGCAGCAAAAGATGTATGCGATCTTTACTGCTGCGGGGAATGATTTTTTTCCGCCCTGCGGTCTGCGGCAAGGCGGCAAAAGCCCGTTGATCGTCAACAATCAGGCGATAGCCCGTCCCCCGCTCATAATGGATATGCGCCCCATAATCCTGGAGGGCGTCATTGAGTATCCCGATGTCGGTGCGGATCGTACGCGCCGACACCTGAAAACGCGTCGCTAACTCATCCTGCGGCAGGGTTTCTGCCTGGATCGTCTCATACAGTTCAGCCAGACGCTGATAAGGAAATAGCATCACTGCACGCCCCCCTTCCATGGAAATTAACGCAGCCGGCATGGTTATCTGTGCTTTTGATGCGCCTGTTTCAGGTTTTCATACATCCGGGGCGTAACATCGCGCAGCACAGGGAATAATGGCCGGATTGCTTTATTTTGAATGTCTGTCTTGCCGAGCGTTATACACTCTCCTTCATAAGGCGCTTTACAAATCACCGGACTGCCCGGGATTTTAGATCCGCAATCGCCTGCTGCGATAATACAACCGCCACCCCAGTAGGTTGTTTCACCCTCCTGCCCCACCAGATTGGTGTAGATAAAATCAACAGTATTCTCCATCGCCCGGGCTTTCACGATTGGTTCAAAAATGTCTTTCTCAAAGGCAGGTGAACCTGATATACCCACAATGACATCGGCCCCTTTCAGCGTAAGTAATCGTGCCAGTTCAGGGAAGAAGATGTCGTAACAAATCAACGCACCAATGCGGCCAATGGCAGTGTTATAGACCTCAAGTTCACCTCCATGACTGAAATAACGTCGATCGGGGAACGCACCCGCTCCGCCATTATCAGTGGCATGGCCCGGCAAAGTATTTTTTCGCCAGCCTCCAATATAGCCTTCCGGCCCCACCAGTGCTGCTGCGTTATACAGGATGCCGGGCAGCGTTTTTTCCACCATGCCCCAGATAATATGAATGCTATGCTGACGGGCAAGCTGCGTGAAATAATCCGTTGTCGCGCCGGGGAGCGTTTCCGCCACCTCAAAAAAACGATCGCCGCAATGATAACCAGTCAAGGCGAGCTCTGGAAAAACTATCAGCTCAGCCCCCTGCTGAGCTGCCTCCAGAACAAAGCGCGTCATTTTTTCAAGGTTGGCATTTTTGTTGGCGGTTTCTGGCGTAATTTGTGCAATGGCAATGTTCATCTGTTTATCCCTTTCAGAAAGCATCCACAATAAAGGTAACGATCTCATTGGGCTGTAACCGCCCGACGCTAATCACGCCGGTAAGGGCATTGAAGCTCACGACGCCGGGGATTTCCTGCTCGTTGAGCGTCGCGCGTCTGACATGGTTGAAGCATGTGGTGTTAAGCCGCAACTGCACGTCATCTGCTTTCTCCGCCAACTGATTGACCAGCCGCAGAATAAAACCCGGCCCCTTTTCGCAGCGCTTAAAGGCCATCACGCTAATATGCGGGGTTTCAACCGCAAACAACGTCATTGCGTCCGCCAGGCTCCCCCTTTTGCCGCGCGGCGTTGTCGCCAGCAGCGGCAACTGCCAGCGATCTGCCTCGGCCGCAATATCGCCCGCGGAGGATGGCAAATACATAAATGCATACTCAAGGGTATGGTCGCCGGGCATCAGGCTGTCCGGCACAGGTACATGCAGCCCAGAGCGCCGTCCCGGACGATCCACCAGATCCTGCTTGCCCATGTAATCCATGGTGCAAATTAGCGGCACCGAAACGACCGGCGTAGCCCCGTCACTGTTTATTTCATAGGTGACGAGTCCCTTATTAAAAATCAGCACTTTGCCGCTGGCGTGTTCAAATCCCATATAGCGCTGCTGTGGGTACAGGGCGTAATAGCGCTCTTCCCATCCTTCGCGCTGCCAGGCATCGGGATCCGGCACGCTGTTTTCCCGATAAAGCATGCCGTACTGTTGTTCAGCAAAATGTCGCCTGCCCGGCTGGTTATCAGGAAAAGTAACGCACACCCGATGATTGCGGGCCTGATTATGGAGAGTGGTACAAAAATCTACCCGTCGTGAGTCTTTACTGATGCGCAGAATACATGCTATTCGCTGATCAAGGGTTTCATCGCTGCGTTTATCGGCACCCGTATCGGCAGGTACGGCGAAATTAAAAATAAGTCTGACCGCTGCCGACAGCGAGGAATTATGCAGCACCTCAATATCCGGCAGGCCATGATGGGGATGGCACAGCCGATCGCTAACCGGCGGCGAATAGTCATATTCATCACCGGCATTTCCGTTCTCGATGAAATAATTAAGATCCGCAAACTGTTCGCCCGTTGCCCGGTCGGTATAGGTTAATGCCCCATTTTGCTGAACGGTCAGAGTAAAAAAGTCGGTGGTAAAGGTCGCGGTATTCTCGTTAAACAAAGGCTGACCCTTTGCTTCGCTTTGCGGCACAGGCCGTGGGATCATATACAGCGTCTGATAGCCGAAGCCCGGAAAACTGACCTTAATTGCCATCTCATAACGGTACAGCAGACGATCATGATTTTTTTGCCCGATTTCGATCTGCGCATCATTCTGGTTAATGGCGCTGACAGCGCTGACCGCGAAATCAACAGGCTGCCCTCCGCTGTCGACAAGGGTGAAATCTTCAGCGGGCGTGACAAAAGAGACATTTTCATAGCCACTCCGCGCCGATCCGGAAAAATTAAACAGCACCAGCGGCGTACCCTGCGTTTTATACGCAATATGGTCACCGATGTATTCGGAGGCATCCTGTAACAGCATGGCAGAAATTTGCTGCGCATTATGATAACGCTGCATCATTTGCGCATGGGTGCTGTCAGTGCAGACGCAGCAAATGGAGTCATGCGCATGATTTTGTAGAATATATTTACAGGCCTGGCCAATAAGTTCGTGCTGGTAAGGTTGACCAAAAAGAGCGCTCATGCTCATCAACGGTTCGGCCATCCGTTGCAGCTGCGTCTGCGTATGATAATTCGTAATTTTAATATCAAGGCGCGTCATACCAATGCTGACATGCACCCGCATATATTTTCCTTTGCGAAACTCCCCCTCCACCACTTTTTTATCACCCTGCTTAAATACCGCCGCAAGATAATCTGTAAGCGCGCCGATGCGGAAATTATGCTCAGGCAGGTCAGCATTCAACTGTTTCACGATCTCCGGCAGTAGTGGGTTTGCATTGCGCTGGTCAAAACCGCACATCAGCAGCATGTTGCGCTTATCGGATCTGGCGTACAGGGCAGCAAGATTATTCTTTATGATGCTGACGTTATTATCGGGATCGTCATTCAGCAGGCGCGCGTTGCCATATCCTTCCGCCAGTACCGTGGTTTTTACCGACGAGCCATCCGCACTTCGCCAGATAAAATCCACATCAGGGCATTCATCTTCTGTTATGCCCCGCCAGAACACCGCGTAGTCAATGCCAAACCCCTGCAGCAGCTGCGGCAGTTGCGCCGCCTGTCCAAAGGAGTCCGGCAGATAACCCACCTGCATACTTCCGCCGAAAGCGGCTGCAATGCGCTGACCGATGAGCAGATTGCGGATCTGGAATTCTCCGCCGGGAATGAACTCATCCGGCTGAATATACCAGGGGCCGACGATAATTCTCTTGTGGGCAATTAACTGCTGCAACTGCTGTTTTTTGTGCGGTTTAATTGCCAGATAATCCTCAAGCACGATGGTCTGCCCGTCCATCATAAAAGAGGGATAATGCGGATTATGTTCTAACAGCTCGATCAGATTATCGAAAAATATCACCAGCCGGACCCGGTATTCTTCGAAGGTTTTATGCCACTCACGATCCCAGTGCGTGTGCGAAATAATATAGAAATCCATAATAACGTCCTCTGTTTATAACGCGTTTGTCCGTTCAATAAATTCTTTCTTCAGGGTAATCACGCACAGCGCGGTAACCGCAACGCCAAGAAGAAAAGCGCCCATAAATAACAACGGGTGCCGGAAGAAGGGCACGACGAATATACCGCCGCTCGGCACGGACGCTTCTACGCCCATTCCCAGGGCCAGCGCCGCCCCAGCCGCAGATCCGGTGACAATGGATAAAATTACGCGCCAGGGATCGGCCACCGCAAAGGGGATCGCGCCTTCCGTAATGCCGGTCAGCCCCATGATTGCGGTGGCAATGGCACTGCTTCGCTCAGCCACGCTGAATTTTTTGGGTGCCAGACGGGTGGCCAGCGCCAGTCCTGCGGGCGGCGTCATAATGCCGATCCAGCAGGCGGCCATAGGGGCATAAACTCCCTGTGCCAGCATGCCGACGCAAAAAGCAAAGGCCACTTTATTAATCGGGCCACCCATATCAATCGCCATCATCGCGCCGATGATCATGCCCATCACAATCAAATTTCCGCCCTGGAGGGATTTCAGTCCGTTTTCCAGTAAAACAGATAATTGTGCAATGGGGACGCCCACCGTATACATCACCAGCGCCACCAGCCCCGATCCCAGCAGAGGAATAATAATAATCGGCTTAAGCTGCGTCAGATAAGCATGCATGGGGATGCGTTTTAGTTGATTAACAATAAAGCCTGCGACAAATCCGGCAACTATGCCGCCCAAAAAGCCTGCGCCAATTTCTCTGGCAATTAAGCCCCCCGCCATGCCCGCAACGATGCCAGGTTTATCCGCAATGGAATAAGAAATATATCCAGCGATAACCGGCACCATTAACGAAAATATCAGCACGCCAGTCTGTACAGTCATATGTGCAAAACCGTTTTTTTGATCGCCGCCGCCCAGCAACAGGCCGAGGGTCAGAATTAAGCCTCCGGCGACCACAAACGGCAGCATAAAAGAGACGCCGGTCATTAAATGACTTTTAGCGTCGTCCAGCAGTTTGCCGATAGTCGATTTCTCTTTACCTGCCGTGTTAACAGCATCACGGGGGATATTCTCGCCTTTCTTTTGCGTTTCCGCCTGCTTCAGCGCCTGTAAAATAACAGCCTGCGCATCCCTGATGGGATCGGACACTGATACTTTTACCTGCGGCAGATGGTCATAGCGTTCGGCCTCTTTTACCGCCACCGACACCGCAAATATCACCGCGTCAGCCTCACGTAATTGCTCAGCGGTATGTTTACCTTCTATGCCGTTCGCCCCCTGCTTTTCAACCCGGACAGTGACCCCTAGCGCCTTCCCGGCTTTGACCAGCGCGTCGGCGGCCATATAGGTATGCGCCACACCCGCGGGACAAGCGGTCACCGCCAGCAGCGTTTTCTGGCACTGCGCCGTCTGATCGGCGGCGGCGACAGGGATATCAAGATTGTGAATAAAGGCATCGGGGGTGGGGGAGGAAAATAAGCGCTCGCTGTATTCTTCATCGCCCATGTTTTGCATCAGTTCTGCCAGCAGCGCCAGATGCGTACTACCGGCTTCGCTTTCCGGGATCGCCAGCATAAAAATATGCTGAACACCGTCATCTTCTTCAAAAGATTCCCAGTCCATGACAGGCTTTTTTGTGGTCATCACGGCAAAACAGGCTTCCTTTACGGCGGCGCATTTCCCATGAGGCAGCGCGAGGCCTGCTCCCATTCCGGTTTCGCCCAGCGCTTCCCGCGCATAAACGGCCTGCAAAAATGCTTCTTCCGACGTCAGTTTTCCGCTTTCAAACAGTTTTCGGGCCAGCGTGCGAATAATCTCGTCTTTCTTATCGGCGTCACTGTTAAGTATTATTAGAGCGTTAGTGGTTAATGTTGATAGTTGCATATATCCCCTTCCCTTTTGACCATCCTGGTAAAATGCCTCACTGCTTTTCGACGCATTTACCCTAACAGCTCTCACTTGCGAGTTTTATTCTGAAAATTTCCCCTCCGAAGTGGAAGTAAACAGAACAGCATTGAATAACCTCACATTCAGTTACCCTTCTTTGCCACAGGCTTGCCGATCGCAGCCATACTAAAGACACTGAATGCAGGAGGAAAAAGATGTCTGAACACACCACAACCATTCCCGACACCATGACCGCAGTTGAGATCACGCAGCCCGGCGGCCCCGAGGTTTTACAGCCCACCACCCGCCCGGTGCCGAAGCCACAGCCGCATGAAGTGCTGATCCGCGTGGTCGCCGCGGGCGTTAACGGCCCTGACATCATGCAGCGCAAAGGCCAGTATGCGCCGCCGCCGGGGGCGTCTGATATTCCGGGACTGGAAGTCTCGGGGATCGTGGCGGCAGTCGGTGCGGATGTGAAAAGCTTTACGGTGGGCGATCATGTGGCCGCGCTGATTCCGGGGGGCGGTTACGCAGAGTATTGCGTGGCCCATGAAACCAACGCCCTGCCGCTGCCGCCGGGCTTAAACCTGATCGAGGCCGCTGCCCTGCCTGAGACCTTTATGACGGTGTGGCTCAATATGTTCGAGCGCGGTCAGTTTAAGGCGGGCGACATTATTCTGATCCACGGCGGCGCGTCCGGTATCGGCACCACCGCCACCATGCTGGCGAAGGCGTTCGGCGCGGCAAAAATCATCACTACCGTGGGATCAAAAGCGCATCACGAAGCCAGCCTGAAGCTCGGTGCAGATACCGCAGTGCTTTATAAAGAAGCGGATTTTGTTGAAGTCACTAAAGAGGTCACGGACGGCCACGGCGCGGACATTATTCTCGATATTGTGGCGGGCGATTACGTGGCGCGGAACTATGACGCGGCGGCGATGAATGGCCGAATCGTGCAGATCGGCGTAATTGGCGGCGCCGCCAAAGAGCTGAATCTGTTCCCGATGCTCAGCAAGCGCCTGACGCATATCGGCTCGACATTGCGTTCCCGTTCGCCGGAAGAGAAAGCGGCGCTGATCAAAGCGCTTACTGAGAACGTCTGGCCGCTGCTGGAAAAAGGCTCCGTCAAACCTCAGGTGTGCAAAACCTTCCCGTTTGAGAAAGCTGGTGAGGCGCATCAGATGATGGACGACAGTAAACATATCGGCAAAGTGGTGCTGATTATGGATGAAGAGGCGCATCGCTAAAATATAATGGGGACCATGGTCCCCTTTTTTTCCCCTGCGCAAATTATAAACCCAATCAATATTTCATGTAAAAACCAGTTAAAAATAATATATACACCCAAAAATCCGAAAAGCCATTTTTATCAAAAACCACCGAAAATACAGGCATAGAGTAACCCTTTTAAATAAAGGAGTTCTGTTATGCAGGAAGCAGACGTTGAAAAAGTCTATTTTTACTCTCCCGGTAAAAGCAGTTATTACTCCAATGTCACCTTGTGGGTGCTGGCAAGATACACCACCTTAACAGACGGTAGGCTGTGCCTGCAGCCCAGGTGGTCGATGCTTAATGGCTACAACGGGATTTGCCTCTTCTATTCAAGATTAGATGCTGAAATCCAGGCTCTGCATTATAAGGATGTTGAGGGAGAAAACTGGAGCGTCTGGCCTTTAGACGATATGAATATCACAGAAATGCTGCAGGCGCTTCATGGCTTTCAGCAATACTATTTTACACATATGGTTATTGGATTAAGCATAGCTACGATGGGGAAAATTAACGGAAAGCGTTACCTGAACCTTTTTGCGCTTACAGAAAGGTTTGCTATCGGCAAAGAAATTATGAAATACCAACGCCCTTATTCGTTCATATTAAAATTTTCGGATCAGGACTTTACAGACATTGAGAACACATGGTTTTCGCATTTCGCCAGCTATTCTGAAGTTATTTCGGCACAGAATAAACTTGACGCCCGTATCCTCCAGTGTGAGGCGCTTAAAGCTTACATGTCAGTAACGGAATTAGCAGCCCCAAATAAGACGGACAATTTAAGTATCGGCACCTGGTCGGTTATGGATCAGAAATGGATTTTTACACAACCGTGGAATAGCCAGACAGTTCACTAGGGAAAACATATGGGACACACTGGGTTTTTTATACAACGAGGCGATCGAACTTCTTGTGGCGGCGAGGTATTAACCGGTCGTAATGGTTTTACCTGTCAGGGGTTCCCTCTCGCCGTTGAAGGGGATATGTGTACATGCGGAGAACATCCAGGTACCTTTCCTATCTCGGGGGGTATCCCCGACATTTCGTACAACGGGATCCGCGTGGCAGGATCGGATCACAGCGTCAGCACCTGCCCATGCCGCGCTATGTTGATTCCCTCTAATCTGCCTATGAGTTATGAGTATTCAGCTTCACGTTGGGGCGGAATAATACATTATGCCGAGGCCGCAGAAAAACGAGCTCAACATGCCTTACAAGCCGGTCCGGAAGCAGAACCAGCTCCTGAACCAGAACAGGCCACTGTAATACCAGCCCCGCTCTCCCGGCCCAGAGAACCTGTCGACGCCGGGTTTTGTATTGTCCCGCATCTGACGTCGCCGTGGCATTATCAGTCATCGTTATTCGTTAATCCGCCCGCCGGAGCAGAAGCGCTTTATCAGGCGCTGAATCCCTGGCAGCAGAAAAAGGCCGGTTCCATACTGATTGTTGCCGATCCGCTTAAACAGGATGCGCAGCAGATTGAGGTGCTGACGCAGGCAAGAGACAGAGTGGATGCTGCGCTGAAGCCATTAACCAGTGAGGAAGCCAGCTTTTTATATAAGAACCGTAACGTTATTGATATTTTCTCTGCGTTAACCAGTGATTATGGTGGATTGCTGACGGGTATGGGGCAGCAATATTTTTCAGAGATTGAAAAAATCCTGATAAAAATCCAGCAAAGTTATCAGAATGCCTATATCACCCGGGGTGCCTTGATCGGTGAGCAATTCTATGCCGAACGCAGAATGTTATTTGCAAGGCTGGATAATATCTTTCTGAGAATGTTCCGCGAAAAAATCGGGCTGGCACCCTATGACAATATCAAACGCGCGCTAGGGTTATCCTCATCATCAATAATGCACCGGTGGGATCAGACTGGCGTCAGGGATATTGAAGGTTACGCAACCTATATCGAAAGGTCGGCAAAACTCGTCAAACTTATGCGCAATATGAACCGGGTAGCCATTGGCTTCTCCGCACTAAATGGCGCGAATAATATCTATGACGCCTGTACGATCGGCCGGGACTGTGAGAAAACAACTTTTACAGAGATTGGTAGATTTGCGGGAGGGGTAATCGCACCATGGCTTTTAGAAACATCGATAACCCAGGCATCAATCATTGGCTGTAATGTGGCATTAGGAATTTTAAGTGCGCCTTTGGGCGGCAGTCTGGCGCTAACATGTGAAATTATTGTTGCAGGCGCGATGGGATTTGCCGTTGGAAAAATAGGCGAATCCACAGGCGAATATGTTGGTGAGAAAGCATATCACTTCGTTAATTAACTAAGCATTCTCACTTATCTATTTTATTAGTGCAGTTTTAAATACATCAACTGCACTTTTAAAGGACTTAGTACATGGCTGACTATATCGTTGTAGGTTTATTTATAACTTGTATCATTTTAACAATACCGTTAATAACACTTCGAACAGTGAATAACAAGAAATTCAAAATTATATGTGAACTATACTTTGAAAGGTACAAAGATTTACCTATAGAAGCTTGGTTCTTTTACGACTCAGGTGTGTTTTCTTCATTTAGTGGCTATGGTCTAAAAACAACTTTTATTAAATACCCATTAATATACGGCAAGAGATCGCGCCTGAATCATCATGATGATGAAATACAGTTCTTCCGAAATCTTGACGCCAGTCTAACAACAACTTTCAAATATGAACATTATATAAGCAAGCTTGGATGTTATATCTTTATAGTGGATTTAATAGTTTATTTTTTATTTTGCCAGACATAGGAAAATTAAGATGACAGCTGCTTTCTGCACTGGTTTTGCATGTTCTTCAGGAACAGTGAAATCGGTATCGACGTTAATAGGGACGGTCAGTAACGGGTGAGTCTGGTTAAGGTTAATAGCCATGGGATAGCCTCCACTAAGATTTCCGGGAGGCTAATCCCGGCATCTGATTTTGCAGATGCGCGTGCACAATACAATGACTCCCCGCCTTCGTAAAATCCGTACATACACGCCTCAAAGGGATTACCGCCCCGCCAACCCTGCCTACCCCATAAGAGGTGAGTCGCCCGCCAATCCATAGTGAATTGATTTCACGCAATATCCCTGCCCGCTGTCCTGTTATTTTCGCCGCCGAAAACACGTCATAACAAGTCAAAACATTGGGGATATGATGGACGTCAGTCGCAGAAAATTTTTTAAAATTTGCGCCGGCGGAATGGCAGGAACCACGGCGGCGATGCTGGGCTTTGCCCCCACCGTTGCACTTGCGGAAACGCGCAACTACAAATTGCTGCGCGCGAAAGAAACCCGCAATACCTGCACTTACTGTTCCGTAGGCTGTGGATTATTGATGTACAGCATGGGTGACGGCGCGAAAAATGCCAAATCCAGTATTTTCCATATTGAAGGGGATCCGGATCATCCGGTCAGCCGCGGGGCGCTGTGCCCGAAAGGCGCGGGTCTGCTGGATTATATCCACAGCGACAACCGCCTGCGCTACCCGGAATACCGCGCGCCAGGCTCTGATAAATGGCAGCGCATCAGCTGGGACGAGGCCTTTACCCGCATCGCCCGCCTGATGAAAGATGACCGCGACGCCAACTTCATCGAGAAGAACGAACAGAACGTCACGGTTAACCGCTGGCTCTCCACCGGCATGCTGTGTGCCTCGGCAGCCAGCAACGAAACCGGGATGCTGACGCAAAAATTTGCCCGCTCGCTGGGCATGCTGGCAGTCGATAACCAGGCGCGCGTCTGACACGGACCAACGGTAGCAAGTCTTGCTCCAACATTTGGTCGCGGTGCGATGACCAACCACTGGGTTGATATCAAAAACGCCAACGTGGTGATGGTGATGGGCGGTAACGCCGCTGAAGCCCACCCGGTCGGTTTCCGCTGGGCGATGGAAGCCAAAAACAATAACGATGCCACGCTGATCGTGGTCGATCCGCGCTTTACCCGCACCGCTTCGGTGGCGGATATTTATGCGCCGATCCGCTCCGGCACCGACATTACCTTCTTGTCGGGCGTCATCCTGTATCTGATTTCCCATAACAAAATCAACGCCGAATACGTTAAACACTACACCAACGCCAGCCTGCTGGTGCGGGATGATTTCAGTTTTGATGACGGCCTGTTCAGCGGCTACGACGAGGCGAAACGCCAGTACGACAAAACCAGCTGGAACTATCAGTTCGATGAGAACGGCTATGCGAAACGCGACGATACGCTCCAGCACCCCCGCTGCGTGTGGAACCTGCTGAAAGATCACGTCTCACGCTATACGCCTGACGTGGTGGAACATATCTGCGGCACCCCGAAGGCTGATTTCCTGAAAGTGTGTGAAGTGCTGGCCTCTACCAGCGCGGCGGATCGCACCACGACATTCCTGTATGCACTGGGCTGGACGCAGCACACCGTCGGCGCGCAGAACATTCGTACCATGGCGATGATCCAGCTGCTGCTCGGCAATATGGGCATGGCAGGCGGCGGCGTAAACGCGCTGCGCGGCCACTCCAATATTCAGGGGCTGACGGATCTGGGCCTGCTCTCCACCAGCCTGCCGGGGTATCTGACTCTGCCGTCGGAAAAACACACCACGCTGGAAAGTTATCTGGCGGCCAATACGCCGAAAGCCACGCTGCCGGGCCAGGTGAACTACTGGGGCAACTATCCGAAGTTTTTCGTCAGCCTGATGAAAGCCTTTTATGGCGACGATGCGACCCGGGAAAACAACTGGGGCTTCGACTGGCTGCCGAAGTGGGATCAGTCTTACGACGTGCTGAAGTATTTCGACATGATGGATCGTCAGCAGGTCACCGGCTATATCTGCCAGGGCTTTAACCCGGTCGCTTCCTTCCCGGATAAAAACAAAGTGGTCGCCAGCCTCAGCAAGCTGAAGTATCTGGTGATCATCGACCCGCTGGTCACGGAAACCTCGAACTTCTGGCAGAACCACGGCGAGATGAACGATGTCGATCCGGCCACTATCCAGACCGAAGTGTTCCGTCTGCCGTCCACCTGCTTTGCCGAAGAAGATGGCTCCATTGCCAACTCCGGGCGCTGGTTGCAGTGGCACTGGAAAGGCGCGGACGCTCCTGGCGAAGCGCGAAACGACGGCGAGATCCTTGCAGGCCTGTACCACCGGCTGCGCGAAATGTATCGCGCCGAAGGCGGGAAAGGCGTCGAGCCGCTGCTGAAAATGGGCTGGGACTACGATCAGCCGGATCATCCGGAATCGGACGAAGTGGCCCGGGAGAACAACGGCTACGCGCTGGAAGATCTCTTTGATGCCAGTGGCAATCTGCTGGCGAAAAAAGGTCAGTTGCTGGACTCCTTTGCGTTGCTGCGTGACGACGGCACCACGGCGTCTGCCTGCTGGATCTACGCCGGGAGCTGGACGGCGAAAGGCAACCAGATGGCGAACCGTGACAACAGCGATCCGTCCGGGCTGGGTAACACCCTGGGCTGGGCCTGGGCATGGCCGATGAACCGCCGCATCATTTACAACCGCGCCTCCGCCGATCCGCAGGGGAAACCCTGGGACGCGAAACGCATGTTGATCAAATGGAACGGTACGAAATGGGTCGGCAACGATATTCCGGACTACAACACCGCGCCGCCGGGCAGCGGCGTCGGGCCGTTTATCATGCAACCGGAAGGTCTGGGCCGCCTGTTCGCCATCGACAAAATGGCGGAAGGGCCGTTCCCGGAACACTACGAGCCGTTCGAAACGCCGCTGGGCACCAACCCGCTGCACCCGAAGGTGGTGTCGAACCCGGCAGCGCGTCTGTACGCCGCGGATGCCCGACGCATCGGCAAACGCGACGCTTTCCCGTATGTCGGCACCACCTACCGCCTGACGGAGCACTTCCACACCTGGACCAAGCATTCGCGGCTGAACGCCATTGTGCAGCCGGAACAGTTTGTGGAAATCAGCGAGCGGCTGGCGAAAGCCAAAGGCATTGCCAATGGCGATCGCGTGAAGGTCAGCAGCAAACGCGGCTTTATTCGCGCCGTCGCGGTGGTGACGCCACGCGTGCGCACGCTGTATGCGGGCGGCCAGGAGGTGGAAACCATCGGTATTCCGCTGCACTGGGGCTTTGAAGGCACGGCGCGTAAGGGTTATCTCGCCAATACCCTGACGCCGTCCGTCGGCGACGCCAACTCGCAAACGCCGGAGTACAAGGCGTTTCTGGTCAACATTGAGAAGGCGTAAGGAGCAATATTATGTCCATGCAATCTCAGGATATTATCCGCCGTTCAGCGACGAACGGCATGACGCCGCCGCCTCGCGCCCGCGACTATAAAGAAGAGGTCGCGAAGCTGATTGACGTCTCCAGCTGTATTGGCTGCAAAGCGTGCCAGGTGGCCTGCTCGGAGTGGAATGACATCCGCGACGACGTGGGCCACTGCGTCGGGGTGTATGACAATCCCGCCGATCTGAGCGCCAAATCCTGGACGCTGATGCGCTTTAGCGAGACGTCGCAGAACGGCAGGCTGGAGTGGCTGATCCGTAAGGATGGCTGTATGCACTGCACCGATCCGGGCTGCCTGAAGGCCTGCCCGTCGGCGGGCGCAATCATTCAGTACGCCAATGGCATCGTCGATTTTCAGTCGGAACACTGCATTGGCTGCGGCTACTGCATTGCCGGTTGCCCGTTCAACATTCCGCGTCTGAATAAAGACGATAACCGCGTCTATAAATGCACGCTGTGCGTTGATCGGGTGAGCGTGGGCCAGGAGCCAGCCTGCGTGAAAACCTGCCCGACGGGGGCCATTCATTTCGGCACAAAAAAAGAGATGCTGGAGGTGGCGGACGAGCGCGTGGCGAAGCTGCAAAAGCGCGGCTATCCGCACGCGGGCGTCTATAACCCGCAGGGCGTGGGCGGCACGCACGTAATGTATGTGCTGCATCATGCCGATCAGCCGGAGCTGTATCACAATCTGCCGAACGATCCGCACATCGACACCCCGATTTCCCTGTGGAAAGGGCTGCTGAAACCGCTGTCGGCGGCAGGTTTTATCGCCACCTTCGCGGGGCTGATCTTCCACTATGTGGGCGTCGGGCCGAATGAAGAGGTGGATGAAGACGAGGAGGAACACCATGATTAAGCAGAGCAGGATGATCGTCAGGACGAAATTCATTGACCGCGCCTGCCACTGGACGGTCGTGATTTGCTTTTTCCTGGTGGCGCTCTCCGGCATCGCGCTGTTTTTCCCGACGCTGCAATGGCTGACGGAAACCTTCGGTACGCCGCAGATGGGCCGTATTCTGCACCCGTGGTTTGGGGTGCTGATCTTCATCGCGCTGATGTTTATGTTCGTGCGTTTTGTGCATCACAATATTCCCGATAAACACGATATTCCGTGGGTAAAGGGTATTGTCGAGGTGCTGAAAGGCAACGAGCATAAAGTGGCGCGGGTCGGCAAATATAACGCCGGGCAGAAGATGATGTTCTGGACCATTATGAGCATGATTTTTGTGCTGCTGGTAACCGGGATTATTATCTGGCGTCCGTGGTTTGCCGATTATTTCCCGATCAAAGTGGTGCGTTATAGCCTGCTTATTCATGCCACCACGGCGATTATTTTGATCCACGCCATTCTTATTCATATGTATATGGCGTTCTGGGTCAAAGGCTCCATCAAAGGCATGATTGTCGGCAAAGTGAGCCGCCGCTGGGCGCAGAAGCATCATCCGCGCTGGTACCGTGATGTCGAAGCGATGGAAGCGAAAAAAGAGAGCACCGAAGGGCTGTAAGTCGGGGCTGATAAACAAACCGTCAGGGGAAACGCTGGCGGTTTTTTTACGTCGATCGACGACGCTAAATGCCAAAACGGATAAAACGTACCAGGGAAGAAATTTAATCGAAGGGCGTGAGCGAAAGCAGAATGGTACGCCCTACAGGGCTCGAACCTGTGACCTACGGCTTAGAAGGCCGTTGCTCTATCCAACTGAGCTAAGGGCGCGTTACGCGGATGTCACACCTTTTATGGTGGAAACGCCTCGGATTATACGGTCAACCTCCATTGAGTCAATGGCTTTGCATCTGGATGCGCGGTAAATGAGCATCCTGAACTGCTTCACGACGCTGCCGCAGGTGAATTTCATAAAGGTTAACTGACAGCGCCTCCCGCTTCTGACAAAATATAGCCATCCCCACTCTTCTATTCACAGACGGAATCTTCTCTCTGATGGCAGCAAAGATTATTGACGGTAAAACGATTGCGCAGCAGGTGCGCTCTGAAGTTGCGGAAAAAGTGCAGGCACGTCTGGCTGCAGGAAAACGCGCACCAGGGCTGGCTGTTGTTCTGGTTGGCAGCAACCCGGCTTCGCAAATCTATGTAGGCAGTAAACGCAAAGCGTGTGAAGAGGTGGGCTTTATCTCCCGCTCTTACGATCTGCCTGAAACCACCACCGAAGCCGAACTGCTGATGCTTATCGACAGGCTGAATGCCGACAGCGCCATCGACGGCATTCTGGTGCAGCTGCCGCTGCCTGCGGGCATCGACAACGTAAAAGTGCTGGAGCGTATCGCGCCGGATAAAGACGTGGACGGTTTCCATCCCTATAACGTGGGTCGTCTGTGCCAGCGCGCGCCGCGTCTGCGCCCCTGTACGCCGCGCGGCATCGTCACGCTGCTGGAGCGCTACAACATCGATACCTACGGCCTGAATGCCGTGGTGATTGGCGCCTCCAATATCGTCGGCCGCCCGATGAGCATGGAGCTGCTGCTGGCCGGTTGCACCACCACGGTGACGCACCGTTTCACCAAAAACCTGCGCCAGCATGTGGAAAACGCCGATCTGCTGATCGTCGCGGTGGGCAAACCGGGCTTTATCCCCGGCGAGTGGATCAAAGAAGGCGCGATTGTTATTGATGTCGGGATTAACCGTCTTGAAAGCGGTAAAGTAGTGGGCGATGTGGTGTTTGAAGACGCCGCCGCGCGCGCTGCGTACATCACGCCAGTGCCGGGCGGCGTCGGGCCGATGACGGTCGCCACACTCATCCAGAACACGCTACAGGCGTGCGAAGAATATCACGACGTTAAGGAAGCATAAGATGGCAACATTCTCCCTGGGCAAACATCCGCATGTTGAACTCTGCGATCTGCTCAAGCTGGAAGGCTGGAGCGAAAGCGGCGCGCAGGCGAAGATTTTTATCGCCGACGGTCTGGTGACGGTGGACGGCGAGGTGGAAACCCGCAAGCGCTGCAAAATCGTCGCCGGTCAGACCGTGAGTTTTAACGGGCAGAGCATCACCATCACCGCCTGATCCCCCCTTTACCCTCTCCGCCGGAGAGGGTAAAAACCGCCCTTCTCCCCGCGCCCGCCAGGGGCATTGCCCGATCGACTTCAAAAGAATAACAAAATCCTCTGACGCGCCACGTGATTTCAGTTGCGGTAAAACCGCGCTTAACTGACATTAGGTATAACGTTTTAGTAGAACGTTATACTCACAAAAATAAGCGCCCAACAAAGGCGTCTGCATTCGGGGGATAAGGCATGACTATGCTGTCAGGTTTCATTAAGTCGTTATCAAAATTGTCCATGATTGGCCGCGCGTTGATGCTGCCAATTTCGTTATTACCCGCCGCCGGTCTGTTACTGGCGTTTGGTGATAAATTCCAGCTGCCGCTGATGATGAATGCCGGGGGCGTTATCTTTGATAACCTGCCGATGCTGTTCGCCATTGGTTCCGCGGTGGGTCTGGCGTCTGAGTCCGGTATTGCGGCGCTGTCGGCGGCGGTGTCGGTGTTTGTCACTAACATCACCATAGGTACGGTGCTGTCGATCACGCCGGAAATGGCCTCGCAGGGCGGTAAGTATGCGATGGTGGTCGGCATTCCAACCTTACAGATGGGCGTGTTTGGCGGGCTTATCTGCGGCATCCTCGCCGCCTGGTGCTACAACCGTTTCCATACGTTGCAGTTGCCGGAATTCCTTGGCTTCTTCTCGGGTAAACGCTTTGTAGCCATCGCCACCGCGTTTCTCTCCTTCCTGCTCGGTCTGCTGCTGCCCTATGTCTGGCAGCACATTCAGTCGGGCATCGATGCGCTGTCAGTGGTGGTGAACGGCGATAATCAGGCGGCCTCAACCTTTATCTTCGGGCTGGTTGAACGTGCGCTGATCCCGCTGGGTCTGCACCATATCTGGTATCCCTCTTTCTGGTACTCCTTCGGCGATTACACTACGCAGGCAGGCCAGGTGATCCATGGCGACCAGACCATCTGGTTTAAAATGCTGGAAGAAGGCGTGAAATCCTTCAGCAGCGACACCTACCAGAACGCCGGTAAGTTCATGCAGGGCGAGTTCCCGCTGATGCTGTTCGCGCTGCCTGCGGCCTGTCTGGCGATGTATCACGAAGCCCAGACCAAAAACAAAAAGATTGCCGCCGGTATTCTGTTCTCCGCCGCCCTCACCTGCTTCCTGACGGGGATCACCGAGCCGGTGGAATTCACCTTTATCTTTGTCGCGCCGGTGCTGTACGTGTTTAACGCCATCATGGCGGGTCTGTCGTACATGTGTATGTATCTGCTGCATGCGCATATCGCCAAATCCTTCTCGGCGGGCTTTATCGACTACCTGTCGTTCGGCATCCTGCCGTCGTTCAACGGCTTCCAGACCAACTTCCTGAGCGCGATTATCGTCGGCGTGCCGATGGCGTTGATCTACTACTTCACCTTCCGCTTCGTGATCCGTCGTTTTGATGTCAAAACGCCGGGCCGCACGGAAATCACCGCCAGCGTCAGCGATAAAACCGATGACGAACTCGCCACGGAAATCATCGCCCTGCTCGGCGGCGAGCAGAACATTAGCTCGGTCGGCGCCTGCATCACACGTTTACGTCTGGAAGTGGCAAAGGGCGCGCTGGTGGATAAAGACGGGCTGAACAATCTGGGCGCACGGGGCGTGGTGTTCGTCGGCGATCAGGGCGTACAGGTGATTTTTGGCGCGCGCGCACAATTTATCGCACAAACCATGTCCGGTATGATGGGCAGATAACCCGAAGCTGTTAAGGTGATAACGTCTTCTGCCCGCGCAGGAGACGTTGTCATATTTGGCTGATTATCCGGTGATTTCAGGGAGCGCGTTTGAAGAAGGTCAGCATTATTGATGTCGCAAGGCATGCGGGGGTTTCTGTTTCGACCGTTTCGCTGGTGCTGCGTCAGAAAGGGAAAATTTCGGCGGCGACCATTGAGAAAGTGCAGGCGTCCATCACCACGCTCGGCTACGTGCACAACGTGGCGGCAGCCAATCTGCGCTCCAGTACCTCCAATCTTATCGGTTTGATTTTACGGGATTTCAGCGACAGCTTTTCCATCAAAGTGATGGCCAGCATTGTGCAGGAGCTGGAGAAACAGGGTTTTATGGTCTTTCTCGGCCAGCCGCTCAACGATGAGGAACACCTTGAGCGCTGTCTGTTATCGTTCAAGCAACAGGGCGTGGCGGGGGTCATCTATCTGGCGGCGGATGCTGCGCGGGCGACGGTGCCGGAGCAAATTCGCGCCTGTCCGCTACCGCTGGTGGTGGTGTCGCAATCTCTGCTGGACGAGCCCTGCGATTTAGTGATGCGCGATAACCGTCAGGCGGCGAACCTCGCCACCCGTTATCTTATTGAACGCGGTCATCGCAATATCGCCTATATCGGCGGCAGTGAAAATAACCTGATTCGCCAGCAACGGTTGTTGGGTTTTCGCAGCGCGTTAACGCAGTACGGGCTGGTGACGCGGGAAGAGTTTACCCCCGCCTGCTGCGATGGCACCCATGCCGCCAGCCACGCCACGCGTCAGCTGCTGGAGAAGAACAATAAGATCACCGCCCTGCTGTGCCATTCGCCTGATGCGGTGATTGGCTGTTTGTCCGGCATCAGCCAGGTCGGGCGCACGGTGGGTAAAGATGTGTTTCTGACGCAACAGGTGGCGCTGGTGGGATTTGAAGATATGCTGCATGTGAATCTGACCTCGCCGTCCTTCACCTACGTGTCGTCAGCGAGTGAAGAGACCGGACGCCAGGCGGCGGCGTTGATCATACGTAAACTGAAAGAGCCGGATCTGCTTACCCAGCGGATAACCCTGTCCGGTCAGTTAGTGGCGCGGGAGTCCGCGTGATTTGCCGTTGCCGGGTGGCGCTGCGCTTACCCGGCCTACAACACAGAGCCGTAATTGCCGGGTGCGCGTTGCTTACCCGGCCTACAAGACAATTTGTAGGCCCGGCAAGCAACGCGCCGCCGGGCGTTACTGACTTACTTACGACGCCAGGTGGTTCCCTGCGGGCCGTCTTCCAGCACAATACCCATCTCATTGAGACGATCACGCGCCGCATCGGCGGCGGCCCAGTCTTTTGCCTGACGCGCATCCAGACGCTGCTTGATTAAGGCTTCGATCTCGGCCACTTCGCCATCATCAGCCTGCGCGCCGCTTTGCAGGAACTGTTCTGCATCCTGCTCCAGCAGACCCAGCACGCCAGCCAGTTTACGCAGCTGCGCGGCCATGCCGTTCGCGGCGTTGATATCTTCCGCTTTCAGGCGGTTAACCTCGCGCGCCATGTCGAACAGCACCGAATAGGCTTCCGGGGTGTTGAAATCGTCGTCCATCGCTTCGATAAAGCGCGCTTCAAAGGCCTCGCCGCCTGCCGGAGCCACGTTTTTATCAGTGCCGCGCAGCGCGGTATACAGACGCTCCAGCGCGGAACGCGCCTGCTTGAGGTTCTCTTCGCTGTAGTTCAGCTGGCTGCGGTAGTGACCGGACATCAGGAAGTAGCGAATGGTTTCCGCGTCGTAATACTTCAGCACGTCGCGCACGGTGAAGAAGTTGCCGAGGGATTTCGACATCTTTTCACGGTCAACCATTACCATGCCGGAGTGCATCCAGTAGTTAACGTATTCGCCGTCGTGGGCGCAGGTGGACTGCGCGATCTCGTTTTCATGATGCGGGAACATCAGATCCGCGCCGCCGCCGTGAATATCGAAATGGTTGCCCAGCTGTTTGCAGTTCATCGCCGAGCACTCAATATGCCAGCCCGGACGGCCTTCACCCCACGGCGAACTCCAGCTCGGTTCGCCCGGCTTGGACATTTTCCACAGCACGAAATCCATCGGATTGCGTTTGATGTCGGCCACTTCGACGCGCGCACCAGCCTGCAACTGATCCAGATCCTGACGCGACAGCTTGCCGTAGTTCGGATCGGTGGGTACCGAGAACATCACGTCGCCGTTGTCAGCCACATAAGCGTGGCCACGCTCAATCAGACGTGCGGTGATATCGATGATCTCGTGAATATGGTGAGTGGCGCGCGGCTCGCTGTCCGGACGCAGAATATTCAGCGCGTCGAAATCCGCATGCATTTCGCCGATCATGCGATCAACCAGCGCGACGAATTCCTCGCCGTTTTCATTGGCACGCTTAATGATTTTGTCGTCAATATCGGTGATGTTACGCACGTACTTCAGCTGATAGCCCAGAAAACGCAGATAGCGCGCCACCACATCAAAAGCTACAAAGGTACGGCCATGGCCGATATGACACAGATCGTAAACGGTGATACCACACACGTACATGCCCACTTCACCGGCATGGATGGGTTTGAATTCCTCTTTCTGGCGCGTCAGGGTATTAAAAATTTTAAGCATCGAAGATTCCGTTTAGACGTGTGTGGAGAATATCTTTCTTATCATAACCATATTTCGGCAGCGAAGCAGCACCCTTTGCAAGGTGATCGAACCTCAGGGTTATGCTATAAAAGGCGATTATCTCTGACCCATTGCCGGGTCTACGCGACTTACCAAACAGAACAGGATGCAACAATGGTTACTTTCCACACTAATCACGGCGATATCGTAATCAAAACCTTTGATGATAAAGCACCTGAAACCGTTAAAAACTTCCTCGACTACTGCCGCGAAGGTTTTTACGACAACACCATTTTCCACCGTGTGATCAATGGCTTTATGATCCAGGGCGGCGGTTTTGAACCGGGTATGAAGCAGAAAGAGACCAAAGAGGCGATTAAAAACGAAGCCAACAACGGTCTGAAAAACACCCGTGGCACCCTGGCCATGGCCCGTACTCAGGCGCCGCACTCTGCGACTGCGCAGTTCTTCATTAACGTGGTTGATAACGACTTCCTGAACTTCAGCGGCGAAAGCCTGCAGGGCTGGGGTTACTGCGTATTCGCCGAAGTGGCGGAAGGCATGGACGTGGTTGATAAAATCAAAGCCGTTTCTACTGGCCGCAGCGGTATGCACCAGGACGTGCCGAAAGAAGACGTAATCATTAAAAGCGTGACCGTCAGCGAGTAATCGGTGGCGACACTCTTTATTGCAGATCTCCATCTGCAAACAGAAGAACCGGCGATCACCGCCGGTTTTCTGCGTTTTCTGGCCGGTACAGCCAGGGAAGCGGACGCGTTGTACATTCTGGGCGATCTGTTTGAAGCCTGGATCGGCGATGACGATCCCAATCCCCTGCACCGGCAGATCGCCGCCGCGCTGAAAGCGCTGGCGGATTCCGGCATCCCGGTGTATTTCATTCACGGCAATCGTGATTTTCTGCTCGGTCAGCGCTTTGCGCGTGAAAGCGGCATGACATTGCTGCCGGAAGAAAAAGTCCTTGAGCTGTACGGTAAACGGCTGCTGATTATGCACGGTGATACCCTGTGCACGGACGACGCGGGTTATCAGGCGTTTCGCGCCAAAGTTCACCAGCCCTGGCTGCAAAAGCTGTTTCTCGCCCTGCCGCTGTTTATCCGCACGCGCATCGCCGCGAAAATGCGCGCCGGCAGCAAATCCGCCAACCGCACCAAGTCTCTGGCGATCATGGACGTTAACCCACAGGCGGTGGTGAAGGTGATGGAAAAGCATCAGGTGCAGCATCTGATCCACGGTCATACCCATCGCCCGGATATTCACGCGCTGACCGCCAACGGTGAACCCGCCTGTCGTTATGTGCTGGGCGCCTGGCACAGTGAAGGCTCAATGGTGAAAGTGACCGCTGACAAGATTGAACTGATCGCGTTTCCCTTCTGAGAAAACGCCTGTATTTGAACTATACCGCGTTACGCAACCGTTTTCCTTGCTAATTATCCATGTTATTCTCTGTGGCCTTAAAAGCAGTCTGAAGCACACCCACAGGAGTTTTAAGGCGCATGTCTTCCCGCAATAATCCGGCGCGTATCGCCATCGTGATGGGGTCCAAAAGCGACTGGGCAACCATGCAGTTCGCCACTGAAATCCTCGATCTTCTGCACGTTTCTTACCATGTTGAAGTGGTCTCCGCCCATCGCACCCCCGACAAACTGTTCAGCTTCGCCGAAAGCGCAGAGCAGAACGGTTATCAGGTGATCATTGCCGGCGCAGGGGGGGCTGCACATCTGCCGGGCATGATTGCGGCGAAAACGCTGGTGCCGGTGCTGGGTGTGCCCGTGCAAAGCGCCGCGTTAAGCGGTGTCGACAGTCTTTACTCCATCGTGCAGATGCCGCGCGGTATTCCGGTGGGCACGCTGGCGATTGGTAAAGCCGGTGCCGCCAACGCCGCGCTGCTGGCGGCACAGATCCTCGCTACTCAGGATCGCGAGCTGCATCAGCGCCTGGTCGAGTGGCGACAAAGCCAGACGGATGAAGTGCTGGATAACCCGGATCCGCGGAGCGAAGCATGAAACAGGTCTGTATTTTAGGTAACGGTCAGCTGGGCCGGATGCTGCGCCAGGCCGGTGAGCCGCTGGGGATTGCGGTATGGCCGGTGGGACTGGATGCGGAGCCGGAAGCGGTGCCTTTCGCGCAAAGCGTGATCACCGCTGAAATCGAGCGCTGGCCGGAAACCGCCCTCACCCGCGAGCTGGCCCGTCACCCGGCGTTCGTCAACCGCGATGTGTTCCCGATCATCGCCGATCGTCTGACGCAAAAGCAGCTGTTTGACACCCTCGGGCTTGCCACCGCGCCCTGGCAGTTGCTGGCCAGCCGCGATGAATGGTCCGGCGTGTTTGATCGCCTGGGCGAGCTGGCGATCGTCAAGCGCCGCGTTGGCGGTTATGACGGACGCGGTCAGTGGCGTCTGCGCGCAGACGATACCGACCAGTTGCCGGATGACTGCTACGGCGAGTGCATTGTCGAGCAGGGCATTAATTTTTCCGGCGAAGTGTCGCTGGTAGGCGCGCGCGGACATGACGGCAGCACGGTGTTTTATCCCCTGACACACAACCTGCATCAGGACGGTATTTTACGCACCAGCGTGGCCTTCCCGCAGGCGAACGCCGCCCAGCAGACGCAGGCGGAAACCATGCTCAGCGCGGTAATGAATGAACTCAATTACGTCGGCGTGATGGCGATGGAGTGCTTTGTCACCCCTGGTGGACTGCTGATCAATGAGCTGGCCCCGCGCGTGCACAATAGCGGGCACTGGACGCAGAACGGCGCGTCCATCAGCCAGTTTGAACTGCATCTGCGCGCCATTACCGGGCTGGCGATGCCGCAACCGGTGATTAACAGCCCGTCGGTGATGATCAACCTGATCGGCAGCGATCTGAATTATGACTGGCTGAAGCTGCCGCTGGTGCATCTGCACTGGTACGACAAAGAAGTGCGTCCGGGCCGTAAGGTCGGGCATCTGAATCTCAATGATGCCGACACCGACCGCCTGAGCGCCACCCTCGAAGCCCTGCTCCCGTTACTGCCGCCGGAATACGCCAGCGGCATCGCCTGGGCACAGTCAAAATTAGCGTAGCGCTATCGCCCGGCGGCGCAGGCTTGCCGGGCCTACATAAAGTTCCTGCCCCGTAATGCCATCATTTTTCCCCCACCGCACAAATGAACGCGTAAAATACGGCGATCTGACGTAAAACGTCGCCCTTTGATGTGCAGAAGGAAGTCCCATGAACACTGGCATGGATTATTGCGCGATCCTCGCCGCTGATACGCCCCTGCTGGACGTGCGCGCCCCGGTTGAATTTACCCAGGGAATGATGCCGTCGGCGCTTAATCTTCCATTGATGAACGACGAAGAGCGCGCGGCGGTCGGCACCTGTTATAAACGCCAGGGACCTGAAGCCGCGCTGAAGCTCGGGCATCAGCTGGTGTCCGGCGCCACGCGCGAGCAGCGCATACAGGCCTGGCGTGATGCCTGCCTGCGCCATCCTGACGGCTATTTGTGCTGCGCCCGCGGCGGCCAGCGTTCCCATATTACTCAGCAGTGGCTGCGCGAAACAGGCATTGATTACCCGCTCATCCCCGGCGGCTATAAGGCGCTGCGCCAGGCGGCGATCCAGGCAACAGAGCAGCGCGTACAGCGTCCGCTGATCCTCATCGGCGGCTGCACCGGCAGCGGAAAAACGGATCTGGTACGCCAGCATGCGGACGGCATCGATCTGGAAGGTCTGGCCCGCCATCGCGGTTCGTCATTTGGCCGCACGCTCAGGCCACAACTTTCCCAGGCGAGCTTTGAGAACGCGCTGGCGGTGAAACTGCTTAAGCGGGATGCGGCGCGCTGGGTGCTGGAAGATGAGGGCCGTATGATCGGCGCTAATCATCTGCCGGAGTGCCTGCGGGATCGCATGGCGCAGTCGCCCATCGCGGTGGTGGAGGATCCGTTCGACCTGCGGGTGGCGCGTCTGCATGAGGAATATTTTGTACGGATGCAGCGCGATTTTACCGTGGCGTACGGCGAAGACGCGGGCTGGCTGGCCTATGCGGAATACCTGCATCACGGGCTGTTCGCCATTCGTCGCCGTCTGGGCTTGCAGCGCTTTGCCGAACTCAGCGCGCACCTTGATACGGCGCTGGCTAGCCAGCGGCAGCACGGCGACACGCAAGGTCATAATGCCTGGCTGGTGCCGTTACTGAAGGAGTATTACGATCCGATGTACCGCTATCAGCTGGAAAAGAAAGCCGCGAAGATCGTCTTTCGCGGCTCATGGCAGGAGGTTAACGGCTGGCTGCAACTGGGCTAATCAGTGGCGGCCCCGCTTGTCGGCCCGCGCGGCGAGCCAGTCGCCCAGCATCTGCACCACCTGCACCAGAATAATCAGCGCGATCACCGTCACCACCATCACCTGGGTTTCGTAGCGGTAGTAGCCATAGCGGATCGCCAGATCCCCCACGCCACCGCCGCCGACGATCCCCGCCATCGCGGAATAACCAATCAGGCTGACCAGCGTGATGGTGAGGCCGCGCAGCAGCCCGGCGCTGGCCTCCGGCAGCAGTACGGTGCAGATGATACGCATCGGGCTGGCGCCGAAGGCTTCCGCCGCTTCGATGATGCCCTTATCCACTTCCCGCAGCGCGCCGTCCACCAGCCGCGCATAGAAGGCAATGGCGGCCACCGACAGCGGTACGGAGGCGGCAATCGGCCCGATGGTGTTGCCTAGCAGAAACTGCGTTAGCGGCAGCAGCAGCACCAGCAGGATCACAAAGGGCACCGAGCGGATGATATTCACCAGTACGGAACTGATGAGGTAAACGCCGCGATTCTGCCAGAACAGGTGGCGATCGGTGACGAAAATCAGAAAGCCCAGCGGTAAACCCCCGACTATCGCCAGCACCGTCGAAATGCTCAGCATCTGGAAGGTTTCATTAAACGCCAGCATCAAATCCGGTAATAACTCATCCACGGATCACCTCCACGCGTGCCGTACGGTTGCGAATATAATCAACGGCGGCGTCCACCGCCGTCGGGTTATCGGGGGCGGTGAGCTGCACGACCAGAATGCCGAGTGCCCGCTCGCCGAGGTATTCGATTTTGCCGTGCAGAATGTTCACCGCCACGCCAAACTGGATCGCCGCGTCGGACAACACCGGCTGTTCCGCCGAATCGCCAATAAACAGGATTTTGAGCAACTGCCCCGGCAGATGCTGCTGCAGACGCTCCGGCAGCGTCAGGTTCAGGGTGTGGGACACCAGCTGCTGCGTGAACGCGTGCTGCGGGTGGGCAAAAATATCAAACACCTCGCCCATCTCCACCACTTTGCCGCCGGACATTACCGCCACGCGATCGCAGATGGTTTTGATGACGTTCATTTCGTGGGTGATCAGCACGATGGTGATGCCGAGGGTGTCATTGATCTGCTTTAACAGCGCCAGAATGGTGGCGGAGGTTTCCAGATCCAGCGCGGAGGTCGGCTCATCGCACAGCAGCACGTCCGGGTGATTGGCAATAGCGCGGGCAATACCGACGCGCTGCTTCTGCCCGCCGGAGAGCTGTACCGGGTAGCGATTCGCTTTATCCGCCAGCCCCACCAGTTCCAGAATTTCCGCCACGCGCGGAGCGATTTTCGCCCGCTCCCAGCCCGCCGCTTTCAGGCTGAAGGCGACGTTCTGCGCCACGGTGCGGGTGTGCATCAGGTTAAAATGCTGGAAGATCATGCCGATACGCTGCCGCGCGCGGCGCAGGGTGACGCCTTCCAGCGCGGAGATCTCGACGCCATTAATTTTGATGCTGCCCTGCGAGGGGCGCTGGAGCGCGTTCAGGGTACGCAGTAAGGTGCTTTTGCCCGCGCCGCTGGTGCCGACAATGCCAAAAATTTCGCCCGGCGCAATGCGCAGGCTGACGTCATCCACCGCCCGGGTCGTCGGGCCACGGCCTGCGGGAAAGTCCACGCAGACCTTATCTATCTCAATCATGCCGTCCTCGAAATGCAAAAGGCAGGCCGCAGCCTGCCAGAATTAATCCTGTGCGCCGCTTATTTTTTATCCGCAGCAACCATCCATTCAGGTTTCTGGAAGGCGCTGTAAACGTTGTCTGGCGAGTCGATCACCGCGCGGTAAGCCGGAGATTTGACCACGGCAACAATGTCTTTCGCGAAGGGTTTTTCGGCGTCTTCGCTACGCACGGCGATGATGTTTTTCAGATTATCATCCAGCTGTTCCTGCTTCAGCGCCGAGTCCAGCTTCATGCCTGCGGCGATAGCAAAGTTGCCGTTGACCAGGGCGGCGGTGGCGCTGTCGAGGGTACGCGGTAGCTGAGCGGCTTCCAGCGGTTTGAACACCAGGCCTTTCGGGTTGCTGGCAATATCGCGCTCGGAGGCTTTGGTCGGATCGATATTGTCTTTAATGGTGATAAGACCTAGGGATTGCAGGAAACGCAGGCCGCGCGCCAGATTGGTGGGATCGTTAGACAGGGTAACGATATCCCCCTTTTTCAGCTCGTCGAGGCTTTTGATTTTGTGCGAATAAAAGCCCATACCGGCAGTCGGCACGTTAATCAGCTTCGTCAGCTTGAGGTTTTTATCGGCGATAAATTTGTTGAAATAGAGCGAGTGCTGGAACAGGTTGGCGTCGATGCTGCCGTTGGACAGCGCCATGTTCGGCTGCACGTAGTCGCTGAATTCGCGCACCACCACTTTGTAGCCTTTCTCTTTCAGCGACGGCGCGATGGCCTGTTTTACCATGTCACCATAGGGGCCTGGGGCCACGCCGAAGGTGATGGTTTGTGGATCGCTGGCCTGCGCAAGCCCGCAGGTTAACAGTAATGCCCCGACGGCGGCGCGCACGCTGAAACGACGTCCCATAATTTCTCCTGATCAATGTGATATGTGCTGTGTGACGCGCCGTGCTACGCGGCGCATTCAGAATTTGACGGTTTAAGATGGCATAAAGGCGGCGCGGCAGTAATTGAAAATATTTCATGATGCTACTGAGTATGTCACTGAATGACAGGGGATCGTGACTGCCCTCACCCCGGCCCTCTCCCGCAGGGAGAGGGGCAGAGAGAAAATCAACCGCTGAACTGACGGAACAGCGCTTTGCCCTTCAGCAGCCGTGTGCCAAGCCAGCCGCCGCACAGTGACAGCAGCAGCGCGCCGGAAAGCGGCAGCACCAGCCACAGCCGCCAGTCCGGCTCCCACGGGAAGTCGAACACACGCGTCTGCAGAACTGCCAGCGCCGTTTCCGCGCCGATAGCAGCCACCAGCCCGGAGACAAAACCGAGCAGCGCGAACTCGCACCACAGCGTGGTACGCAGCAGTTTTTTGCCCGCGCCAAGAGTGCGGTATACCACCAGTTCCTGATGACGCTGACGCATTCCTACCTGCACCTGCGCCAGCAACAGCAGTACGCCGCACCCGGTCACCAGCACCACCATCACTTCCAGCGCGCGGCTCACCTGTTGCAGCACCTGACCGACCTGTTGCAGGATCGCGCCGATGTCCAGCAGGCTGACCGTCGGGAATTCGCGGTTAAGCTGCGTCAGCATCTCGTTGCCGTTTTCCCAGCGGAAACTGGTCAGCCAGCTTTGCGGCTGTCCGTCCAGCGCGCCAGGGGGGAAGATGAAGTAGAAGTTAGGCCGCAGGCTTTCCCAGTCCACTTTACGCAGACTGGTGACTCTGGCGGTGAAATCCTGGGTGTCGCCCATAAATGTCACGCTGTCGCCGAGCGAAATATTCAGCCGTTTCGCCAGCTCCTGCTCCATCGACACTTCCCCGGCTTTCGGCGGCCAGTTACCTGCGGTGATCGGGTTGTGATCCGGTTTTTGCGACTGCCAGGTCAGGTTCAGCTCGCGGTTTAAGGCTTCATCCTGATTGCCGTCCGTGGATGTGCCGTTAATCTGCGTCAGCCGCGCCCTTACAATGGGATAGAAGGATTCCGGGATCACCTGATGTTCCGAGAGAAACCCTTTCAGCGGCGTGACCTGCTCAGAAGCAATGTTGATCAGGAAATAGTTCGGGCTTTCCGGCGGCAGCTGTTGCTGCCAGCGGTCAAGCAGATCGCCTCTGAGCACCAGCAGCATCGCCAGCAGCATAAACGACAGCGAAAACGCCGACAGCTGGCTTAGCGTTGACCAGGGCTGGCGCAGCAGGCGGTTTACCGCGAGGCGCAGCGGCAGCGCTTTCAGCGTCAGGCGTTTTAACACGTTAAGCAGCATCCAGCCGAGCAGTCCGCACAGCGCCGCCAGCACCACCGCACCAGCCAGCACTGCCCACAGCAGCATGCTGCCGCCCATCAACCAGGCCAGCAGCAGGACAGTGACGATACTGATAGCCGGGATATAAAACTTCAGCGGCCAGACGCTGGCCACCGCATCGCGGCGCAGCACGCGCAGCGGCTGCGTTGCCAGCAACAGACGGTAAGGACGCAGCCCCACCAGCAGGGAGATCACCACCATGGTGCCCACCGCCCACAGCCACGGCCACAGGCTGGCGGGCGGCAGCGCGGCGGGCAGCACGGGTTTCAGCAGGATCATCAGCACCCGTTCAAACACCAGGCCGATGACACCGCCCGTAATGACCGACAGCCCCAGCACCATCAGCCACTGGCCGACGATCAGTTTGCGTAACTGAGCGCGGCCCGCGCCGAGGGTTTTGAGGATCGCCACCAGATCGTAGCGGCTGCGGCAGTAATGCCCCATCGCCACCGCTACGGCGGCAACCGCCAGCAGCAGCGTCAGCAATGCCGACAGCAACAGGAATTGCTGCGAGCGCTCAAGGGATTTGCCGAGCGCCCCTTCGTCCTGCTCAAGGCCGTACCATTTGTGCTCCGGCTTTAAATGTGGCAGCAGCCATTTCTCGTAGGCTTCCAGCTGCGAGGGCGTGCCGCCAAATTTGATGCGCCAGGTGACGCGGCTGCCGGGCTGCACCGCGCCGGTTTTCGCCACATCCGCCACGTTCATCAGCAGGCGCGGCGCCATCTGGAAGGGATTGAAACCGGCATCCGGCTCCTGGATCACCTCCCCGGCAATACGTAAACGGGCGTCGCCGACGTCGATTTCATCGCCGGTTTTCAGCTTCAGCAGCGCCATCAGACGCGGCGCAAGCAGCACGCTTCCCGGCTGCGGTTTTACGCCAGCCGGGCGGGTTTCCAGCTCGCCGTACATCGGGTAGATGTCATCCACCGCCTTGACGTTCGCCAGCTGCGGGGCGTCATCGGCAAAAGTCATGGTGGCAAAGCTGATTTGCGTGCCGACTTTCAGGCCACGCTTACGCGCCTCATCCAGCCATGCCTGCGGCACTTCCCGCGAGCTACGCAGCGCGCGATCGCCCGCCATAAAGTCGCGGCTCTGCTGGCTTAAGCCTTTCTCCATGCGGTCGCTGATGTTGCCGAGCGCCAGCACGCAGGCGACGGCGAGGCTCAGCGCCATCCAGACGATCAAAAGCGAAGGCGAGCGCCATTCGCGCCAGAACCAGCGGGCGATCATGCTTCCTCCTGCAGCAGGCCGTTAACCAGCCGCAAACGACGATCGCAACGGGCGGCGAGCTGCGGATCGTGGGTGACGAGGATCAGCGTAGTGCCGTACTGCTGGTTCATGGAAAACAGCAGATCGGCGATTTTATCCCCGGTCTGGCGATCGAGGTTGCCGGTGGGTTCATCAGCAAAGAGCACGCCGGGACGCCCGTTAAAGGCGCGCGCCAGCGCCACGCGCTGCTGTTCGCCGCCGGAAAGCTGCGCCGGAAGGTGATCAAGACGCTTCGCCAGCCCCAGCTCGCTTAACAGCGCGCGGGCATTTTCCCGGCTCTGGCTGCTCTTTTCGCCGCGCAACAGCCCCGGGAGCTCGACGTTTTCCAGCGCGTTCAGCGTTGGGATCAACATAAAGGACTGAAAGACAAAGCCGACGTTCTGCGCGCGCAGGGCTGCCCGCGCTTCTTCATCCATACTGTGCAATGGCTGCCCCAGCAGGTGCACCTCACCGCTACTGCCATCATCCAGCCCGGCGAGGATCGCCAGCAGTGTGGACTTGCCGGATCCGGATTCGCCAATCAGCGCGATGGTCTGCGCGGGTTTGACAACCAGCTCAACTCCGGTGAGGATGGACAGCTCATGTTCCCCCTGACCGACGGACTTCTTAAGATGATGAACTTCAACAATGTTTTCCGCTGGCATTTGCCCTTCCTTTTTATGCTTCTGTTAACCTGTCGCGCCGCCGCGGCGGACACGTTGTTGGTTCTGGGTGACAGCCTGAGCGCCGGGTATCGCATGGCGGCAACGGCGGCCTGGCCGGCGCTGCTCAACGATAAATGGCAGCAGAAGACGCCGGTAGTTAATGCCAGTATAAGCGGCGATACCTCGCAGCAGGGGCTGGCGCGTCTGCCCGCCCTGCTGAAAAAGCATCAGCCGCGCTGGGTACTGGTGGAACTGGGCGGCAATGACGGCCTGCGGGGTTTCGCACCGGCGCAGACCGAAGCCACGCTGCGTAAAATTTTGCAGGAAATAAAAGCCGCCGACGCGCAACCGCTGCTGATGCAAATCCGTCTGCCGGCGAACTATGGCCGTCGCTACACTGAGACGTTCAGCGCCATCTATCCCAAACTTGCCAGCGAGTTCGATATTCCTCTGGTGCCCTTCTTTATGGAAGAGGTCTATCTGAAACCGCAGTGGATGCAGGACGATGGTATCCATCCTAATCCTGACGCCCAGCCGTTTATCGCCGACTGGATGGCGACACGCCTGGCACCTTTAGTAAACCACGCCTCATAAATAATCGGGAAAGCCGACGGGTAAAGTTATGCAAAAATCGGTCTTAATTACAGGATGTTCCAGCGGAATTGGTCTGGAAACGGCAGTGGAGATGAAGCGTCAGGGATTTCATATCCTTGCCGCCTGCCGCAAACCCGATGACGTATCGCGGATGAATGCGATGGGTTTTACCGGCATTTTGCTGGATCTGGTCTCGCCGGAAAGCGTGGAGCGCGCCGCCGATGAGGTGATTGCGCGCACCGACAATCGTCTGTACGGCCTCTTTAATAATGCGGGTTACGGGGTCTATGGCGCGCTTAATACCGTGTCCCGCGAGCAGATGGAGCAGCAGTTTTCCGCCAACTTTTTTGGCGCGCACCAGCTCACCATGCGCCTGCTGCCCGCGATGATCCCCCACGGTGAGGGCCGTATCGTGATGACGTCATCAGTGATGGGGCTGATCTCCACGCCCGGTCGCGGGGCCTATGCCGCCAGTAAATATGCGCTGGAAGCCTGGTCGGATGCGCTGCGTATGGAGCTGCGGCACACGGGCATCAAGGTGAGCCTGATTGAGCCTGGCCCTATCCGCACCCGCTTTACGAAAAACGTCAATCAGACCAGCGACAAGCCGGTGGAAAATCCGGGTATCGCCGCACGTTTTACCCTCGGCCCGGAGGCCGTGGTCGCCAAAGTGCGCCATGCTTTTGAGAGTAAACGACCAAAAATACGTTATCCGGTGACGCTGGTGACCTACGCGGTCAGCGCCTTAAAACGCCTGTTACCGGATCGTCTGATGGATAAAATTTTACGCGGTTGAGTTGAAGGCTTCGCGCCTGACCCCATGTAAAGATAAACGCGAAAACAGAGAAAACGTTATGTCCGTACAAAATATTGTCAATGTTACCGAAGCGAACCTACAGCAAACGCTGGAGCAGTCTGTCGCCACGCCGGTGTTATTCTATTTCTGGTCCGAGCGTAGCCAGCACTGTCAGCAACTGACGCCGGTGCTGGAGTCGCTGGCGGCGCAGTATAACGGGCAGTTCCTGCTGGCGAAGGTCGATTGCGACGCCGAGCAGATGGTGGCCTCGCAGTTTGGTCTGCGCGCCATCCCGACCGTTTACCTGTTCCAGAACGGCCAGCCGGTGGATGGTTTCCAGGGGCCGCAGCCGGAAGAAGCCATCCGCGCGCTGCTGGAAAAAGTGCTGCCGCGTGAAGAAGAGCTGAAAGCGCAGCAGGCAATGCAGCTGATCGAAGAAGGCAACTATGCTGATGCCCTGCCTCTGTTAAAAGAGGCCTGGCAGCTTTCAAATCAGGGGAGCGAAATTGGTCTGCTGCTGGCGGAAACGCAAATCGCCCTTAACCGCTCCGAGGATGCGGAAGCGGTGCTGAAAACCATCCCGATGCAGGATCAGGATACCCGCTATCAGGGGCTGGTGGCGCAGATCGATCTGCTGAAACAGGCGGCGGATACGCCGGAGATCCAGCTGCTGCAACAGCAGGTGGAAATCGATCCGGCAAACGCAACGCTCGCCACGCAGCTGGCGCTGCAACTGCATCAGGTGGGCCGCAATGAAGAAGCGCTGGAGTTGCTGTTCAGCCATCTGAGCAAGGATCTGAATGCCGCCGACGGCCAGGCGCGTAAGATGTTGCAGGAGATCCTAGCAGCGCTTGGCACGGGTGATGCGCTGGCGTCGAAATATCGCCGTAAGCTGTATTCTTTGCTGTACTGACATGGGTTTCGCCGGGCGGCGCAGGCTTGCCCGGCCTACGGAGTGCAGTGGTATTGTGCCAGCCTGCGGGTTACCACTTAGTCTGAAAAGTCATATTCCGTACTTGCCGTGCGGTCTTATCCTGTTGCATAAAGCGTCCGCATCTTTCGATTTCATTCCCGCCCTTTTTCACCCTCAGGATTAACAGGGGGTGCCTGGTGGCGATAAAAGTTATACTTACCCGCAATGAAATGGATGTAATTCAATACCCACGGATTTAATAACAGGAGGTTTTATGCTTATCGTTATCCCTATTCTTATCTTTGTTGCTCTGGTGGTGGTCGGCGCGGGGGTGAAAATCGTGCCGCAGGGTTATCAGTGGACCGTCGAGCGCTTCGGGCGTTACACCCACACCCTGCAACCGGGGCTGAGCCTGGTGGTACCTTTTATGGACCGCATTGGCCGTAAAATCAATATGATGGAGCAGGTGCTCGACATCCCGTCCCAGGAAGTCATTTCCAAAGATAACGCCAACGTATCCATTGATGCGGTGTGCTTTATCCAGGTGATCGACGCGCCGAAAGCCGCCTATGAGGTGAGCAATCTGGAGCTGGCGATCATCAACCTGACGATGACCAACATCCGTACTGTGCTGGGCTCCATGGAGCTGGACGAAATGCTGTCGCAGCGCGATAACATTAACACCCGCCTGTTGCACATCGTCGATGAAGCCACCAATCCGTGGGGCATCAAGATTACCCGTATTGAGATCCGCGACGTACGCCCGCCGGCTGAACTGATCGACGCCATGAACGCGCAGATGAAAGCGGAACGTACCAAGCGCGCCTATATTCTCGAAGCCGAAGGTATTCGCCAGGCAGAGATTGTGAAAGCCGAAGGTGAGAAGCAATCGAAGATCCTGAAAGCGGAAGGCGAGCGTCAGTCCGCCTTCCTGCAGGCTGAAGCGCGTGAACGTTCGGCGGAAGCGGAAGCCGAGGCGACCAAAATGGTGTCTCAGGCGATTGCCGCTGGTGATATTCAGGCGGTGAACTACTTTGTGGCGCAAAAATATACCGAAGCGCTGCAACACATCGGCTCGTCTAATAACAGCAAAGTGATCATGATGCCGCTGGACGCCAGCAGCCTGATGGGATCCATCGCCGGGATTTCAGAACTGCTCAACGACAGCGCCACTGCGCGGAAGAAATAGCCATGGACATCCTGCTCGCGCATCCGCACATTTTCTGGTTAAGCCTCGGCGGGATCCTGCTGGCGGCTGAAATGCTCGGCGGCAACGGTTATCTGCTGTGGAGCGGCGTGGCCGCGGTGGTGACCGGCCTTGTAGTCTGGCTGCTGCCCTTTGGCTGGGAGTGGCAGGGGGTGATGTTTTCCCTGCTGACCATGCTGGCCGCCTGGCTGTGGTGGCGCTGGCTGGCGCGGCGGGTGAAAGAACAAAAACCTGCCGATGCCGCGCTGAATCAGCGGGGCGTTCAGCTGGTGGGCCGTCGCTTTACGCTGGAAACCGACCTGGTGAATGGCCGCGGACACATGCGGGTGGGCGACAGCTCCTGGCCGGTGAGCGCCGATGAGGATCTGCCTGCCGGGACGCCGGTGGTGGTGATCGCCGTTGAGGGGATCACCCTGCGGGTACGCGCCCGCTGATCCCTTCCCCCGATGGCCGCACCTTTACCCGGAGCGGTCATCGCCCTCCGGGCTTTTCATCTGCTTCTGCCACTTTTCCCGTCCCGGATACGCCCGACCGGCGGCGATCTCCTGCGCCCAGCGCCGTGACTCAACGCCTTTCACCGGACCGCTAAGCAACGGATCGTCGGTTTCACGCATCCAGTTTGCCACGCGCTCACGCAGCCGGGCGGCGATGGCCTGATAGTCAGGATGAGCGATAAGATTATTTTTCTCCAGCGGATCCAGATGCAGATCGTACAGCTCCTCCGGCTCGTTTGGAACGTACAGCCGCTCCCGCACCGCCAGCCCAGACAGACTCAGATGCGCATCAACGGGAACATAGACCAGCGGCCCGTCGGCAAAATTTTTGACGTAACTGTAACGGGCGGTACGCACACCGCGCATGGGGTGGTATTTGTCGTGCCAGGTCAGCTCGGTAAAGAACGACTCCCGTCCTTCGTCGCACGGGCTTTGCAAAAGCGAAGCAAAACTTTTGCCGTCAAGCCCGTCGGGACAGGCTGCGCCGATAAGTTCAAGCAAGGTGGGCATCAGATCGATATTGCACAACAGCGCCTGGCGGCGACCGGTGACAGCTGCTTTGCCCGGCAGCACGATAATCAGCGCCGTCTCCAGCCCTGCCGTTTTTAAGGTGCCTTTCGCCAGCGGAAAGGCGACGCCATGATCGGTGGTGAACACCACTATGGTGTTATCGCCCAGTCCCGTTGCATCCAGCGCCGCGCAAATGCGCCCTACGGCACTGTCCAGCATTTTTAACGCGCCGTTAAACAGGGCGATATCCTGGCGAACGGCTTCGACATCCGGCAGAAAATCGAACACCTCCACCTCGTCAGGCCGATCCGCAACTGGCTGATATTCATCGAAATCGCGGTGGGTTTCAAAAAAACCGGCGTTAAGATAAAACGGGCGATCGTCATGCTGATGGCGGAGGAGAAAATCGATCACCGAATCGGCAACCTGTGACGCGCGCTCGCCGGGCACCGGGATATAGTCATCGTAGCCAAGCGCGGTGGTAGAGGAGAATATGCGTTCCGCGACCGGCTGCGCGTTATTAATGGTTTCATGACTGAGCCCGATCAGCGCCGTATAATAGCCGTTTTTTTGTAATTCTTTTGGTAAAGTAGTTACACCCTCTGAAATACAAAAACCGAGATGCGCAAGCCCGATGAGGCCATTATTATGTGGGTATAACCCGGTTAATAACGCGCCCCTGCTGGGGCTGCATTGCGGGGCTGGACAATAACAATTGTCAAATTGCAGGCCGCGCTGCGCCAGGGCATTAATATGCGGCGTTGCCACCCGATAACCGTAGTTCTGAAATTTACGTCCGCTGTCATGGGAAATCATCAGCAAAATATTGGGCTGCATCATCGGAATTCCATTTGCGAAGAATATCGCGTCCATCGTGGCACTACGCCCGGTTTCTGTCCAGAAAAACAACGGCGAATAGCACGGATAACTTATAAACAATATATTCATAAAATCAATAAATTAAGTGTATTGACAGTATAAAAAAGCGCATGTAATTATCCGGTGCGTCACCCGACACTTCAGGACGAAAATCATGAAAGGAACGCTGGAGGATAACGCCAGTTCGCTGCTTACACTTATTGGCGGGAGTAATAATATCATTTCCATGGGACATTGCCTGACGCGATTGCGGCTGGTACTGCATGATGAGAAGTGTATTAATATTCAGGAACTGGAAAGCAATGATTTAGTTAAAGGTTGTTTTAACGCTAACGGGCAATTTCAGATTATTATCGGCCCCGGGCTGGTTGATAAGGTTTATGAGGAAATTTCCCAGCAGCGCGGAAATACTCCAGTCCCTTCCCAAAAACCATCCGAAAAACGCGGCAACCTGTTACAGCAACTGATAAAGAATCTTGCCGATATATTTATTCCGGTCCTGCCAGCGATTGTCGCCTCCGGGCTATTACTGGGGCTGAATAATATTCTGGTTAATCCGGGGCTGTTTTTTGATGATGCGCTGATAAAACATTATCCCTCCTGGCAGGGCGTGTCCGGCATTATTAATCTTATCGCCAACACCTCTTTTCTGTTTTTGCCTGCGCTGATTGGCTGGTCGGCAGTGAAAAAATTCGGCGGTAATCCGGTGCTGGGGATTGTGCTTGGTCTGCTGCTCATCCACCCGGATTTAATGAGCGCCCAGCAGTTCTCAAAAACGCCGGATCAGGTGCAGTACTGGTCGATTATGGGCCTGGAACTGAAAAAAGTGGCCTATCAGGGGCAGGTGATCACCGTACTGCTTTGCGCCTGGTTACTGGCGCGTACTGAGCGTTTACTGGCGCGCGTAGTTCCGGATATGGTGCAGGTGATTATCGTCGCGCCCGTGACCCTGCTGGTCACCGGCTTTGCGGCATTTTTAGTGATTGGTCCGCTGACCATGCTGCTGGGAAATGGCATGACCGGCAGCATTTTGTGGTTGTTTGACGTCGCGCCTGGGCTGGCGGGCGGGGTTTTCGCCGCTATCCTGTCGCCGCTGGTGGTAACGGGGATGCATCATCTGTTTTTAGGCGTGAATCTGCAAATGATCGGCACCCTGGGGTACACCACCCTGTGGCCGATTCAGGTGATGGCGAGCCTGGCCCAGGGAATGGGCGCGATGACGATTTTCTTTCTGGTACGCAATAAAAAGATGCAGGGCGTGGCCGCAATCGCTGCGGTATCGGCCTGGCTTGGCGTCACGGAACCGGCGATTTTTGGCGTTAATCTGCGCTATCGCTTCCCCTTTATGGCGGCGATGTTCGGCGCAGGCATCGCGGGCAGCATCGTCGCCAGCTATCAGGTGAAAGCCCCGTCGATAGGCATTTCCGGGCTGCCGGGTTTTCTGTCGGTGTTTACGGAGCACTGGACGGTCTATTTTATCGCCATGGGCACATCGCTACTGTGCACCGGGCTGTTTACTCTGCTGTTATCGCGTACCCGCTGGTTTCGCCAGGCGCTTTCGCCGGGCGACGCAGGCTGATTATGCCTGCGCCTTGCGATGGCAGCAGCCCGAGAGATTATCAATAATCGGGCAGTCGGCGCTGTCATCGCCCGGACAGGAGGCCGCCAGCGTCAGCAACTGTTCGCGCATCGATTGCAGCTCAACAATGTGGCGCTCAATCTCCGCCACTTTTTGCAGCGTGCGCGCTTTCACATCAGCGCTGTGCCGCGCCGGATCGTTAAACAGCCCCACCAGCTCGCCGCACTCCTCAAGATTAAATCCCACCTGCCGCGCCTGACGCAGCAGCGTCAGCTCATCAAGATGTTTTTGCGTGTAGTGCCGGTAACCGTTGTCACTGCGTAACGGCGGCGTCACCAGCCCTTTTTCCTCGTAAAAACGGATCGCTTTGCTGGTTAAGCCGGTTTTTTTCGCCACATCGCTGATATTCATCTTTCCCCCTTGACCTTCCCCTTGATGGAAGGTTTAACCTTTATAACTGTAATCAATGTGTGTATTGGTTCAACCGAAATTACAGGAGTTTAATTATGTCGCAAACCATCGCTTTAGCGCTTGATGGCCTCACCTGTGGCCACTGCGTGAAACGTGTTAAAGAAAGTCTGGAGCAGCGCCCTGACGTTGAACAGGCGGAAGTGACGCTGACCCATGCCGACGTGACCGGCAGCGCCAGCGCGGCGGAGCTTATCGATACCATTAAACAAGCCGGGTACGACGCGAGCCCCGAATACCCAAAGGCTAAACCGCTGGCAGAGTCATCACTCCCGTCGGAAGCACTGACAGCGGCGCAACCTGAGCTTCCGGCAGCGGATGACCTGCAAGACAGCCAGCAGTTGCTGTTAAGCGGCATGAGCTGCGCCAGCTGTGTCTCCCGCGTGCAAAAAGCCTTACAGGCGGTACCGGGCGTCAGCCAGGCACGGGTCAATCTGGCGGAGCGCTCTGCGCTGGTAATGGGCAGCGCCTCCGCCGCTGAATTAGTGAGCGCGGTGGAAAATGCCGGCTACGGCGCGGAGATCATCGAAGATGATGTGAAGCGCCGCGAGCGCCAACAGGAAACCGCCCTTGCGACCTTAAAACGTTTCCGCTGGCAGGCCATTGTCGCGCTGCTGGTCGGTATTCCGGTGATGCTGTGGGGCATGACGGGTGACAATATGATGGTCACCGATGCTAACCGCACCCTGTGGCTGATGATCGGCGCTATCACTCTCGCCGTGATGGTGTTCGCGGGCGGGCATTTTTACCGCAGCGCCTGGAAAAGCCTGCTGAACCGCACCGCCACCATGGATACCCTTGTCGCGCTGGGGACGGGCGTGGCCTGGATCTATTCCATCAGCGTCAACCTCTGGCCGCATGCCTTCCCGATGGAAGCCCGCCACCTCTACTATGAAGCCAGCGCGATGATCATCGGCCTGATTAACCTCGGGCATATGCTGGAAGCACGGGCGCGGGCGCGCTCGTCAAAAGCGCTGGAACGTCTGCTCGACTTAACGCCGCCCTCGGCGCGCGTGGTCACCGACGCGGGTGAGAAAACCCTTCCGCTGGCGGAGGTGCAGCCGGGCATGATCCTGCGCCTGACCACCGGCGATCGCGTGCCGGTCGACGGCGAGATCGTCCAGGGCGAGGCCTGGCTGGATGAGGCGATGCTTACCGGCGAACCGGTGCCACTGCAAAAAAGCCAGGGTGACAGCGTTCACGCCGGAACGGTAATGACCGATGGCAGCGTGCTGTTCAAAGCCAGCGCCGTCGGCAGCCACACCACCCTGTCGCGCATTATCCGTATGGTGCGCCAGGCGCAGAGCAGCAAGCCGGAAATCGGTCAGCTGGCGGATAAAATCTCGGCCATTTTTGTGCCGGTGGTGGTCGCCATTGCCCTGTTCAGCGGCGCGATCTGGTATTTCTTCGGCCCCGCGCCGCAAATTGTTTACACCCTGGTGATCGTCACCACGGTGCTGATCATCGCCTGTCCGTGCGCGCTGGGGCTGGCCACGCCGATGTCGATTATCTCCGGCGTCGGGCGCGCTGCTGAATATGGCGTGCTGGTGCGCGATGCCGATGCGCTGCAACGCGGCAGCCAGGTGGATACGCTGGTCTTCGACAAGACCGGCACCCTGACAGAAGGCAAACCGCAGGTGGTCGCCGTCACCCTGACCGGCGCTTATCAAGAACGCGAGGTGCTGCGGCTGGCTGCGGCGCTGGAGCAGGGATCCAGCCATCCGCTGGCCCGCGCAATCGTCGAAAAAGCCGCTGACGACGCGCTGCCGGAGGTGCGGGATTTCCGTACCCTCGGCGGGCTGGGGGTCAGCGGCACAGTGGATAATCACGCGCTGTTGCTGGGCAACCAGGCGCTGCTTAATCAACAGCGCGTTGATACCCGCGCGCTTGACGAGGCGATTGCCGCCCGGGCGGCGCAGGGCGCGACGCCGGTGCTGCTGGCGGTGGACGGCACCGCCGTGGCGCTACTGGCGATCCGCGATCCGCTGCGTTCCGACAGCGTGAGCGCGCTGGCGCGTCTGCATCAGGCCGGCTACCGGCTGGTGATGCTCACCGGCGATAACCCGGTAACCGCGAAAGCCATTGCGCAGGAAGCCGGAATCGATGAGGTAATCGCCGGGGTACTGCCGGACGGTAAAGCCGATGCGATTAAGAAATTGCAGCAGGAAGGCCGTCAGGTGGCGATGATCGGCGACGGCATCAATGATGCCCCGGCGCTGGCGCAGGCGGAAGTGGGGATCGCCATGGGCGGCGGCAGCGATGCCGCCATCGAAACGGCGGCTATCACCCTGATGCGTCACAGCCTGACGGGCGTGGCGGATGCGCTGGATATTTCGAAAGCGACGCTGCGCAATATGAAGCAGAACCTGCTGGGAGCCTTTATCTATAACTCGTTGGGCATTCCCATTGCCGCAGGGGTGCTGTGGCCGCTGACCGGCTCGCTGTTAAGCCCGGTAGTGGCGGGCGCGGCGATGGCGCTGTCGTCCATCACCGTGGTGAGCAACGCCAACCGCCTGTTGCGCTACAAACCTAAAGCCTGATCCGCACCGGCGGCCTTCCTGCGGGAGGGTCGCCGTTAGCCGATTTGCACCCACCTTCCCCGCGCGCTAGCATGGTCCTTTCTTTTGCGGGAGCCTGTATGAGCCTGTTTAGCCGGTTAAAAGTTTGGTTTGACGCACTGTGGGCCCCCCGTTATCCGTGGCCCGCGATAGATTTGACGCTGCCCGGCGGGCGTCATCTTCATCTGGTCGGCAGTATTCATATGGGTACGCGCGACATGGCTCCCCTGCCCGCTGGCTTGCTGAAAAAGCTTCATCAGGCGACGGCGCTGATTGTCGAGGCTGATGTCTCCGGCCAGGCCTCACCCTTTAACGATCTTCCGCCGCGCGCGCCGCTGGCGGAACGGCTGACGGACGCGGAACAGCGCGATCTTGAAACGCTGCTACAAACCTTATCCCTTGCCCCTGACATCTTTGACGATCAGCCCGCGTGGAAAATCGCGCTGGTATTGCAGGCTACCCAGGCGCAGCGGCTGGGCCTGCGTCCGGATTTCGGCATTGATTATCAGCTGTTGCAGGCGGCAAAACAGGCGGCGCTTCCGGTGATGGAGCTGGAAGGGACGCAGAATCAAATCGATCTGCTGAGCCAGTTGCCCGACGACGGCAAAGCCCTGCTGCTGGATACGCTGGAGCACTGGCACACCAATGCCCGGCTGTTGCAGGTGATGATTGGCTGGTGGATGAATAAACCGCCGGAAGAACGGGACATCGCCCTGCCGTCGACCTTCAGCGAGCCGCTGTATGAGATCCTGATGCATCAGCGTAATCAGGCGTGGTGTGAGCATTTACTGGCGTTGCCGCCGGGGCATTATGTGGTAGCCGCGGGCGCGCTGCATCTGTACGGAGAGGGGAACTTGCCGACGCTGTTGCGGCAAAAAAATGGCCAATAATCATATTGGCCCGTCAAAGAGGAATTTCATCATTATTGTAGTTCTGGCGTTAACGCCAGTGCGCGCTAATTGTCGCTCAAAGTTAGCGCAACTGCCAACACTATTGCGCAAGATGGTACTATTTTTGCGCCCCTTGCCCGGCGTATGCTGGCTGTGTGATACCTCAGTGGTAAGAAGGATTTTTATGACACCCGCCGTTAAATTACTGGAAAAAAACAAGGTTACTTTTCAGCTTCACGCTTACGATCACGATCCCAGCGAAACGAATTTTGGCGATGAAGTGGTGCGTAAGCTCGGCCTGAATGCCGATCAGGTTTATAAAACGCTTTTGGTGGCGATAAACGGCGACATGAAGCAGTTAGCCGTCGCCGTCACGCCGGTGGCCGGACAGCTGGATCTGAAGAAAGTGGCGAAGGCGCTGGGCGCGAAGAAAGTGGATATGGCCGATCCGATGGTGGCGCAACGCACTACGGGATACCTGGTGGGCGGCATCAGTCCGTTAGGGCAGAAAAAGCGTCTGCCGACGCTGATCGACGCCCCGGCGCAGCAGTTTGCCACCATTTATGTGTCGGGCGGCAAACGCGGGCTGGATATTGAGCTGGCGGCGGCGGATCTGGCGAAGATCCTTGATGCGAAATTCGCCGATATTGCCCGCCGCGAGTAGGCCCCTCACCCCGGCCCTCTCCCCAGGGAGAGGGCAAGAGAAAGGGTTACTGCCAGACCACCTCGCCTTTCGGCTCAAAGGTCGCGGCATCCAGCGGTGAATTCTGCTGGATAAACTGCTTGAGCACTTCCGCGTCAATAAAGCCGGTATTTACATAGCCCGGCTTTTCATCAATGCGCGGGTAGCCATCGCCGCCGGTGGCGTTAAAGCTCAGCGTCGCCATGCGGTAGGTTTTGGCGTCATCCACCGGTTCGCCCTTGATTTTGAGATCGTTAAGCTGGCCGTTCGCAGAAGTGAAGCTGACGTTAGCAAACTGCGGATAAGCGCCGGAATCTGGTTTCATTTTCGCCACGGCGCTCAGGTACTCTGTCACCTCTTTGCCGCTCATGTCGACATAGACCACGATGTTGCCAAAGGGCTGCACTTTCAGCACGTCTTTGTAGGTGATGTCCCCGGCCTCAATGGAATCCCGAATACCGCCGCCGCTCATCACCGCGAAATCGGCAGTGGTGCGCGCCATTTGCGCCGCAAGGATCAGATGCGCCAGGTTGGTCTGCACAAAACGCACTTTGCTGCGATCGCCTTCCAGGTGCGCGTTCACGTTACCTATTTTCACATCCAGCTGGGCTTTGCCTTTGTTCTGGAACGGCGTCAGCAGAGAGAGCATCTGGGCGTTTTCCGGGATTTCCGGCGTGTAGAGCACGCGTTCACTGTCGCCGTTATCATAGGTCACTTTTTTCTTCAGGTTGACCGGGATCAGCTGGTAACGCACCATTTTCATCTCGCCATTGCGGAATTCAAAATCAGCTCGCCCGACATATTTTCCCCATTCATGCGCCTGTACGATCCAGATACCGTTCTGGCGATCCGGCGCGCACGGCGTACCCGGCACGTAATCCACCTGTTTTTTGTTTTCCGACGCCATGCATACCGGGTTTTGCGAGTGACCGCCGACAATCATCGTCAGCGCGCCCGCCGGCAGGCTGCGTGCCATTTCCACATCCCCTGCCGCATTGGAGCCGTGCTCGCCGTTATCGTAATGGCCCATATGCGTTGTGGCGATCAGGATGTCCGGCTTCTCGTTGGCATTCAGCTCCTGAATGACCAGCTTCGCTTCTTCCGCCGGTTTGCGAAATTCAATGTCGGTGAAATACTCGGGATTACCGATTTTTGCCGTGTCATCGGTGGTCAGGCCGATAACCGCAATTTTTAAGTCCTGGCGTTTGAAAATCGCCCAGGGCTTGAACAGCCGTTCGTTGGTGCTTTTCTGATAAATATTGGCGGAGAGGAACGGGAATTTCGCCCACTTTTCCTGCTGGCGCAGCACGCTGAGCGGGTTATCAAACTCGTGGTTGCCGACGGCCATCGCGTCATAACCAATCAAATTCATGCCGCGAAAATCGGGTTCGGCGTCCTGAAGATCGGATTCCGGCACGCCGGTATTGATGTCGCCGCCGGAGAGCAGCAGCACGCTGCCGCCCTCTGCCGCCACCTCTTTGCGAATACCGTCCACCAGCGTTTTTTGCGCCGCCAGACCATATTCACGGTAATCGTTACGCCAGAAATGGCCGTGATGATCGTTGGTATGCAGAATGGTGATTTTATAGGTTTTATCTTTTTCGTAGGCCTGAGCCGGTAAAGTCGTCAGCCCCAATGCCGCCAGCATTGCCAGCGCGATGCCCTGCTTTACAAATTTCATGCTTCTCTCCCTGATCCTTAACAGACGCAAAAAGTAGCGTGCCCGGCAATATTAGACAAATAAGTTTTCAGAATTGCGACTTCCTTCAAACCTTTCGGGCAGGTATGTTAGGCAGATAATTATTAGTCATCTTTATGATAAACACCTGCCCCTTCCACCATTAAAAAGAAGTGAATTTTATGGCAATAAGTGAACCCGCCCCGGCCTTGTCGGGATCGCCTGCGTCGCCGCAGGCGCGCACCTCGTTTGGCATTCTGGGGGCGATCAGCGTCTCTCATCTGCTTAACGATATGCTGCAATCGCTCATCCTCGCGATTTATCCGCTGTTACAGTCTGAGTTTTCCCTCACTTTCGTGCAGATCGGTCTGATCACCCTGACCTTCCAGATGGCCTCGTCGCTGCTGCAACCGGTGGTCGGCGCTTATACCGATAAACACCCGATGCCGTGGTCATTGCCGATTGGCATGTGCTTTACGCTGAGCGGACTGGTGCTGCTGGCGCTGGCGGGCAGTTTCGGCATGGTGCTGCTGGCGGCCGCGCTGGTGGGCACGGGATCGTCAGTATTCCACCCGGAGTCATCCCGCGTGGCACGCATGGCCTCCGGTGGACGTCATGGCCTGGCGCAGTCCCTGTTCCAGGTGGGCGGCAACTTCGGCAGTTCACTCGGCCCTTTGCTGGCGGCGTTAGTGATCGCCCCATACGGCAAAGGCAACGTTGCCTGGTTCGTGCTGGCTGCGCTGCTGGCGATCGTGGTGCTGGCGCAGGTCAGCCGCTGGTATGCGGCGCAGCATCGCGTCAATAAAGGCAAACCGGCGGTGAAAGTAATCAATCCGCTACCGCGCAATAAGGTGATCCTCGCCGTTTCCATCCTGCTGATGCTGATTTTTTCGAAATATTTCTATATGGCGAGCATCAGCAGCTATTACACCTTTTATTTGATGGAAAAATTTGGTTTATCGGTGCAAAACGCCCAGTATCATCTGTTTGCGTTTCTGTTTGCTGTGGCCGCTGGCACCATGATTGGCGGCCCTCTCGGGGATAAGATTGGCCGTAAATATGTGATTTGGGGCTCAATCCTCGGCGTTGCGCCCTTTACCCTTGTTTTACCCTATGCATCTCTGTACTGGACCGGCATTTTAACGGTGATCATTGGCTTTATTCTCGCCTCGGCGTTTTCCGCCATCCTGGTCTATGCCCAGGAGCTGCTTCCGGGGCGGATTGGCATGGTTTCCGGTCTGTTCTTCGGCTTTGCTTTTGGCATGGGAGGCCTTGGCGCCGCTGTGCTGGGGCTGGTTGCCGACCATACCAGTATCTTTTTGGTTTATAAAATCTGTGCTTTCCTGCCATTACTGGGGATCTTAACGATATTCCTGCCCGATAACCGGCAGAAAGCGTAATTTACGGGCGACCAAACCGCATGGGTGGTCGCCCGATCCTCCCGCCCCATCAGCCCGCCAGCCCCTCTCCTTTCAGATCCTGGCTGATGCCCGATTTTTTAGCACAGGTTGCTCTTTTCTTCAGAATTCAACAATTATTCATCAACATAATGGTTAAAATTGTCATAAACTGTAATTCGGGCTTTTGGTTTTCGACCAAAAATGGATACACACCTTCACGAAAGGAGATGGGATGCATCACGCCACACCGCTTATCACCACCATTGTCGGCGGCCTTGTGCTCGCTTTTATCCTCGGCATGCTTGCCAACAAATTACGCATTTCGCCACTGGTGGGCTATTTGCTGGCGGGTGTGTTAGCCGGACCCTTTACCCCGGGCTTCGTTGCCGATACCAAACTGGCACCTGAACTGGCCGAGCTGGGCGTGATCCTGCTGATGTTTGGCGTGGGGCTGCATTTTTCGCTGAAGGATCTGATGGCGGTAAAGTCCATCGCCATACCCGGCGCTATCGCACAGATTGCGGTGGCAACCCTGCTGGGCATGGCGCTCTCGTCTCTGATGGGCTGGTCACTGATGACCGGTATCGTATTTGGTTTATGTCTTTCCACCGCCAGTACGGTGGTGCTGCTGCGCGCCCTTGAGGAGCGGCAGCTTATCGACAGTCAGCGCGGGCAAATCGCCATTGGCTGGCTGATCGTTGAAGATTTAGTGATGGTGCTGACGCTGGTGCTGCTGCCTGCGGTGGCGGGCATGATGGAAAAAGGCAATGTCGGCCTCGCCACTCTGGCGCTGGATATGAGTATCACCATCGGTAAGGTGGTGGCCTTTATCGCCATCATGATGCTGGTGGGCCGCCGTCTGGTGCCGTGGATCCTCGCACGCAGCGCGGCGACCGGATCGCGGGAACTCTTTACGCTTTCGGTGCTGGCGCTGGCCCTCGGCATTGCTTTTGGCGCGGTGGAGCTGTTCGACGTTTCCTTTGCCCTCGGCGCGTTCTTCGCCGGTATGGTGCTGAACGAATCCGAACTGAGCCACCGGGCGGCGCACGATACCCTGCCGCTGCGCGACGCCTTCGCGGTGCTGTTCTTTGTGTCGGTGGGCATGCTGTTCGATCCGCTGATCCTGATCGATGAGCCGCTGGCGGTTGTGGGTACGCTGGCGATCATTATCTTCGGTAAATCCGTGGCCGCCTTCTTCCTGGTGCGCCTGTTTGGTCACTCGCCACGCACGGCGCTGACCATCGCCGCCAGCCTCGCACAAATCGGTGAATTCGCCTTTATCCTCGCCGGACTGGGAATGGCTCTTGATCTGCTGCCACAGACCGGGCAGAACCTGGTGCTGGCCGGGGCGATCCTGTCGATTATGCTGAACCCGATCCTGTTCGCCATCCTTGAAAAATACCTCGATAAAACCGAAACCCTGGAAGAGCAGACGCTGGAAGAAGCCATCGAAGAAGAGAAGCAGATCCCGGTGGACATTTGTAATCATGCGCTGCTGGTGGGCTTTGGCCGCGTCGGCAGCCTGCTGGGTGAGAAGCTGATGGCGCAGGGTATTCCGCTGGTGGTGATCGAAACCTCCCGCTCCCGCGTCGATGAGCTGCGCGAGCGGGGTATCCGCGCGGTGCTCGGCAACGCCGCCAATGAAGAGATCATGAATCTGGCGCATCTCGACTGCGCCCGCTGGCTGCTGCTGACGATCCCGAACGGCTATGAAGCCGGGGAAATCGTGGCCTCGGCGCGGGAGAAGTGCCCGAACATTGAGATTATCGCCCGCGCGCATTATGACGATGAGGTGGATTACATCACTGAACGCGGTGCCAATCAGGTGGTGATGGGCGAGCGCGAAATCGCCCGCACCATGCTGGAACTGCTGGAAACGCCGCCTGCGGGCGACGTGGTGACAGTATAAGGTCAGGGTGCCGGACAAGTTTTACTATCCTGTCCGGCCTGTAATCACGAAATCAACGCTCCCAGTAAGCTTCTTCGAGGCTGTCTTCACGCTCCGGCAGCCCGCGGGTCAGACGTGGCGAATGCTGATTCAGCACCTGATAGCTCACACGGTTAGCGTATTTGCACATCTGCGCCAGCGATGAGTAGCTGAGCCAGGTGTAGTTATGCTTACTGGAGTTCGGCACGTTAGTGCGATGGAAGTTGTTGGCGGTGATATCGTGCAGCAGCGCTGCCAGCGCGCCATCGCCTGCGCCGTTAGTGTTCATGATTTTCTCCGGGCCGCCCATGTAAGGCGCGATATGGGAGAAAATGCGCAGCGGCTGCTGGCAGTCCTGATGACGCATGGCGCGGCTGAACTCATACTGGTTGAATTCCGCGATCGCCCCCGGCAGCAACGGGTGCTGGGTTTTGCGTTTCGCCTGCTCTTCGGTGAAACCCGCCATATATAAACCCACCGGACCGGCGGTGCAGAGCACCAGATCCACCCAGTCCAGCGCGCTGTTACAGGCCAGCAGCGGATCGCTCTCGCCGGTCAGCGCTTCCGCTTCCTCTTCGTTCATGGCGAGGATCGAGACATTCTCTTTCAGGAAATCACGCCACCACTGCGGGTTATCGGCGATAACGTATTTGGTGCCCAGCGTCAGTACCACCGGCACGTTATGCTTTTTGGCGTACTCCACCGCTTTCATGGTCGCGTCGCGCATCGGCTCGTCCGGTTTGCAGCGCACCAGGTAGGAGGTCAGCACCAGCGCCGAGGCACCGGCTATCACCGCTTCCGGAATGCTTTCCGGGCGCAGCTGGTTCATCGCGCCAGGGCTGATTGCAAAGGTTCGCTCGCCGGAGTCGCTCACCAGCGTAAAGCAGCGCCCTATCGGGCCATCAACGCCCTGAAGGTAATTCAGATCGGTACGGCTGGAGGTGTTGCACAGATAGCGATAGGCATAGCCGCCGATCTCGACATTGCTGCACATTACGCCCAACAGCACCGAGCGGTCATCCGCCAGCACCGAATAGTTGTGCATGGTGTTGCCGATGGTGCCGCCGGCAAACTGGTGCGTGATGAGGTTGTCGCGCATCAGCTCCTGGTACAGCGCTTCCGCCACTTCATCGCTGATCACCAGCGAATGCCCGGCGCTCAGACCGTAACGTTCAACAAACGCGTCATCCACTTTCGCTTCGATATCTACAAGCGTCTGATCAATACCCACCACCCAGGAATTACTGGCGTCGCTGACCGGCTGAAGTTGTTGTAACAGCGGATCGCGGGCGTTAACAGGAAAGTAGTGTTTGGATTTGCGTTTGCCGGGAAATTTCATAATCAGTAATAGTGAAGAATTGGGCCGCAAATGGTAGCACACTCGCGGCCCGCTTCGCGATCAGCGATAAGGGGCCGTCAGGCTGACCATCATCTCAATATGATCGGCTGAATCATTAAGCGCCGGAATATATTCATATTTTTCGCCACCCGCTTCGAGGAAGAATTCGCGGTTCTGCACGGCGATTTCCTCCAGCGTTTCCAGGCAGTCAGCGGCAAATCCCGGGCACAGTACCTGGATGTGCTTAATGCCCTTTTCACCGAGCATTTTCAGCGTCTCGTCGGTGTACGGCGTCAGCCACGGCTCGCGGCCAAAGCGCGACTGGAAGGTCATCATCACTTTTTCCGGCGGCAGGCCAAGGGCGGAAACCACTTCACGGGTGGTGTCGCGGCAGCGCTGCGGATAATCATCCCCTTCGTCAGCATAGCGCTGCGGGATCCCGTGATAGGAGAGCAGCAGCAGATCCGGCTCGCCATGAACGGCAAAGGAGGCGCGAATGCTGTTTACCAGCGCGTCTATATAGGCTGAATTGTCGGCGTAATCGCGAATAAAAGAGACGCCGGAAATACGGCGTTTTTTTGCCAGAATACGCGCCAGCTCATCCCAGACGGCAGCCACGGTGGAGCAGGAATATTGCGGATAGAGCGGCAGCACCACCAGATGTTCCACCCCCTGCGACAGCAGTTCGTCCACGGCACTTTCCAGCGATGGCGAGCCGTAGCTCATACCGAGCGCCACCGGCATTTCCGGCAGACGGGCGGCCAGCGCCTGTTGCTGACGACGGCTGTAGACCATCAGCGGCGAGCCTTCTTCCATCCACACGGACTGATAAAGTTTGGCGACGCGCGGTGAACGGATCGGCAGGATCACGCCGCGCAACAGCGGCCACCACAGCAGACGTGGGGTATCGACCACCCGCCGGTCGCTTAAAAACTGCCGTAAATAGCGTTTAACGGCCTGGGGTGTGGGTGCATCCGGGGTGCCCAGATTCGCCAGCAGTATGCCGGTTTTCGCCTGACTCATTCGCGCCTCTTATCCTTTTAAACGGGCGATAATTGTAGCTGAATTGCAGGTAAACGAAACCAATTGTAGCGAAAGGGAAAACAGAAGGGAGTTCCCCGGTGAGATCACCGGGGATAAGCATTAGCCGAGGATGTTGGCCAGCTCTGCGCGAACGTCGCTCACCGCTTTGGTGCCGTCGACTTTCACATATTTGGTGTTGCCGGCTTCGGCTTCTTTCTGGTAGTAGCCGATCAGCGGCGCGGTCAGCTGATGGTATTCCACCAGACGTTTACGCACGGTTTCTTCCTGATCGTCTTTACGGGTGGTCAGCTCTTCGCCGGTAACATCGTCTTTGCCTTCCACTTTCGGTGGATTGAATTTGATGTGGTAAACACGGCCAGAGGCCGCATGAACGCGACGGCCAACGATACGGTCAACGATCAGTTCGTCCGGTACGTCGAATTCCAGGACGTAATCCACGTTGATACCGGCTTCTTTCATGGCGTCAGCCTGCGGAATGGTACGCGGGAAGCCGTCTAACAGAAAACCGTTGCGGCAATCTTCCTGAGAGATACGTTCTTTCACCAGCGCGATAACCAGCTCATCGGTAACCAGTTTACCGGCGTCCATGATGTCTTTTGCCTGTTTGCCCAGCTCGCTGCCGGATTTAACCGCGGCACGCAGCATGTCACCTGTGGAAATTTGCGGAATGCCATATTTCTCCATGATGAACTGTGCCTGAGTTCCTTTCCCCGCGCCTGGAGCGCCAAGCAGAATGATACGCATTGCGAAAATCCCCTCAAAGGTTATCAAAATTTTTTAAAAAAGCGCTAAAAGATACCATTATCACGCCTTCGCCTCAAGAAAGGCGCCCGACGCTGAAACGGTTAATGGGGAATTATAAGAAAAGCGGTAATTCTGGCGAAAAAATGCCGGATGGCGCTGACGCTTATCCGGCATACAGGTTGATCGTCCAGACAGGATAAGCGCAGGGGCTTATCCGGCAGGAAATGACGCTATCAGGAAACCAGCAGCTGGTTCATACGGCGGATAAACTGGTTCGGATCTTCCAGCGTGCCGCGCTCGGCAAGCAGCGCCTGATCCATTAACAGTTCAACCCACTCTTTAAACTGCGCGTCGTCCTGGGTATCGGCGGCGCGTTTTACCAGAGCGTGATCCGGATTCAGTTCAAAGATGTACTTCACGTCCGGAACGGCCTGGCCCGCAGCGGCAAAGAGTTTCGCCATCTGGGTGCTCATTTCGTCGTTATCGGTGGTGACGATGGCTGGCGTGTCGGTCAGACGATGCGTCAGACGCACCTCTTTCACACGGTCGCCCAGCAGGGTTTTCACGCGCTCAACAAACGGCTCCAGCGCTTTTTCCGCTTCTTTCGCGCTTTCGTCCACTTCGTCGTTCAGCTTGTCGAGTGACTCATCGGCTTTGGCGACAGACTGGAACGGCTTGCCGTCGAACTCGGTCAGGTAGCTCATCATCCACTCATCGATGCGGTCAGAGAGCAGCAGCACTTCGATGCCCTTCTTACGCAGCAGCTCCAGGTGCGGGCTGCTCTTCGCGGCCGCGTAGCTGTCGGCGGTGATGTAGTAGATCTTCTCCTGGCCTTCTTTCATGCGCGACACGTAATCGGTGAGCGACACGGTCTGCTCTGAAGAATCAGTGTGCGTGGAGGCAAAGCGCAGCAGTTTAGCGATGGTTTCCTGGTTGGCGGTGTCTTCCGCCGGGCCTTCTTTCAGCACCAGACCGAACTGCTTCCAGAAAGTGAGGTATTTTTCAGCATCGTCTTTCGCCAGTTTTTCCAGCATTTGCAGAACGCGTTTGCTCAGCGCGCTGCGCAGGTTGCGGGTGACGTTGCTGTCCTGCAGGATCTCACGGGAGACGTTCAGCGGCAGATCGTTGGAGTCGATCAGGCCACGCACGAAGCGCAGGTAGTTCGGCATGAACTGTTCAGCGTCGTCCATAATGAACACGCGCTGCACGTAGAGTTTCAGACCGTGCTTGTGATCGCGGTTCCACATGTCAAAAGGCGCGCGGGACGGAATATACAGCAGGCTGGTGTATTCCTGTTTACCTTCAACGCGGTTGTGACTCCAGGTCAGCGGATCGGTAAAGTCGTGGGCGATGTGCTTGTAGAATTCGTTGTACTCGTCGTCTTTGATTTCCGACTTGTTACGGGTCCACAGGGCCTGGGCTTTGTTGATTTTTTCCCAGCTGACGATGGTTTCGCCGTCTTTCTCTTCCTGTTTCTCGATTTCTACCGGCAGCGCAATGTGATCGGAGTATTTGCTGATGATAGAGCGCACGCGCCAGTCGTTGAGGAAGTCGTCTTCCCCTTCGCGCAGATGCAGGGTGATCTCGGTGCCGCGATCCTCTTTGGTGATATCGGCAACGGTGTAGTCGCCCTCACCGGCAGATTCCCAGAACACGCCGTTTTCCGCGCTGTCGCCTGCCGCACGGGTGCGCACGGTGACTTTATCGGCCACGATAAACGCCGAGTAGAAGCCGACGCCGAACTGACCGATCAGTTGGCTGTCTTTCGCCTGGTCAGAGCCCATGGCTTCGAGGAAAGATTTGGTGCCGGATTTGGCGATCGTACCCAGATGGTCGATGACCTCGTCACGGTTCATACCAATACCGTTGTCGGCAATGGTCAATGTACGCTTCTCTTTATCGAAGGAGACGCGTACGCGCAACTCACCGTCGCCTTCATAAAGATCGGGATTCGACAACGCGCGAAAGCGCAGTTTATCTGCCGCATCCGAGGCGTTAGAGATAAGCTCACGCAGGAAGATTTCTTTGTTGGAATACAGCGAGTGGATCATCAGATGCAGAAGCTGTTTGACCTCTGACTGGAAACCGCGTGTTTCTTGTCCTTTCATCGAAAAAATACCTCAACAATGCCATTTGGTGTTGAGGGGGAAATGGGGATATGCGGGAAGAATTTCAAGCGGGGGCAAAGAAATGCCCCCGATTTTTTTTACTGATTTTTACTAAAGGTGGATCTTGTGACGCCCGGCCAGCGAGTGCGACAGCGTCGTGCCGTCGACCATCTCCAGCTCGCCGCCCACCGGCACGCCGTGGGCGATACGGCTGGCATCGACGCCATACTGCGCGCACAGCTCCGCAATATAGTTGGCGGTCGCCTCCCCTTCCACCGTCGGATTGGTGGCGAGGATCACCTCTTTCATCTGTTCAGACGACAGCCGCTGCTCAAGCTTATCAAGGCCAATGTCGTTCGGCCCGATGCCATCGAGCGGCGACAGATGCCCCATCAGCACAAAGTAACGGCCGGAAAACTGTCCGGTCTGCTCAATGGCGTAGATGTCAGCAGGACTTTCCACCACGCAGATTTGACCGTTTTCCTGGCGACGCGGATTTGCGCAGATATTGCACACTTCCTGTTCGGTGAAGGTGCGGCACTGTGCGCAATGACCGATTTCAGACATTGCGCGCGTCAGGGCCTGTGCCAGTCGCATACCGCCGCTGCGATCGCGCTGGAGCAGCGAAAACGCCATACGCTGCGCGGACTTCGGGCCAACGCCCGGCAGACTGCGCAGTGCTTCCATCAGCTGATTTAACAGCGGGCTGGCTTGCATCAGAACGGCATCTTAAAGCCTGGCGGCAACTGCATGCCGGAGGACACGCCCGCCATTTTTTCTTTCTGGGTTTCTTCAATACGACGCGCCGCATCGTTGAAGGCTGCCGCCACCAGATCTTCCAGCATATCTTTATCGTCTTCGAGCAGGCTCGGATCGATTTCCACGCGACGGCAGTTATGCGCGCCGTTGATGGTCACTTTAACGAGGCCCGCGCCGGATTCGCCGGTCACTTCCAGCTTCGCGATCTCTTCCTGCATCTGCTGCATTTTTTCTTGCATCTGCTGGGCCTGTTTCATCAGGTTACCCAGACCACCTTTACCAAACATAGGCTTCTCTCTCAGGCTAGGGGTGATTTACCGGTCAGGTAAGTCACATTCAGGGTTGGCGACAGTCAGCACCGCTGGCTGTCAAATGGGGCGAATACTTTCATCATCCAGCTCCGCGTCAAAAAAGCGCCGCAGCGTCTGGATATTATTATCCGCGACAATCGACTCGCGCGCCTGCGCGAGTTTTTCTTCATAAATCGTCTGCCGCCATTCCAGCGGCGTGCGTACCGACGGATTATCATCTTCAATGATAGTCAGTTCAACTGCTTCGCCGCATAAGGTCGACAGCGCTTCCGTCAGCACCTTAGCCGCACCCGCCGAATTCAGATGGCGCTGGGTCGGACGCAGATGCAGGCAAATGCGGTTGCCGTCCTGTTCTTTCCAGGCGTTGAGCGCCACCTGCTCCACCAGTTTCGGCAGATTAAGCTGGCTGACCTGCGCCGCCCAGGGATCGCGGGCAATGGCTTCTTCCGCGAGTTTTTTCGCCAGCTCCGGCGTTCTTTCATGCTCCAGCGCTTTTTTCAGCGCCTTCGGCGTGGCGACTTCTTCTTTTACCGCTTCGGTGACCGTGGTCGTTTTCCAGCGATACGCTTCTTTTTTAGCAGGCGGAGCCTCCTGGGTCGATGAAGCAGGACGCGACTGCACGCGTTCGCTCATGGTCGCCAGGCGCTCCAGCGCAGCGTTATTCACCGGCCGCGCGCGGGTTGCCGCTGCCGGTTCACTCTTTTTTGCTTTGGTCGCTCCCTGGGCACGAAGCTGATTACGCGCCGCCAGCACCTGACTGGTGGTATCCGGTAATGGCGCGTCATGGCTTATGGCCGGTGGGGCGACGGCGTGTTGTTGCGGGGCGACCTGCGTCGGGTTCAGAACAGCCGTGGGGGCCACCGGCGCGAAAGACTGCTGCGGAACCTGCGGCTCCGGCAGCGGCTGGCGCGGGTGGAAGGCCAGCGCACGCAGCAGCGTCATTTCGACGCCCATACGGCGATCCGGCGCGTACGGCAATTCTTTACGACCAATCAGCATCGCCTGGTAGTAGAGCTGCACGTCAGTCGGCGGCACGGTGCGGGCCAGCTCGCGCATACGGTGCTCAATGGCAGCCATGTCGCTGCTGAGCGCGGCCGGGGAGAGTTGCACCATGGCGATGCGGTGTAAGAGCGTTTGCATCTCCACCAGCAGGGCTTCCCACTCCACGCCACGGGCGGCGGCGTCGTTGAGCAGCGCCATGACGCGTTCGCCGTTGGCTTCCACCACCGCTTCAATCAGCGACAGCGCCTGATCGTCGTCGAGCGTGCCGAGCATCTGGCTGACGGCCTGAGTGGTCAGCTGACCGTCGCCGCTGGCAATCGCCTGATCGGTTAAGCTCAGGGCATCGCGCAGGCTGCCGTCGGCGGCGCGCGCCAGCAGTTGCAGGGCGCGCGGCTCGTGGCTGATTTTTTCTTCGTCGAGAATGTGCTCAAGCTGCTGGCGGATCTGATCGACGTCCAGCGCTTTGAGATGGAATTGCAGGCAGCGCGATAAGATCGTCACCGGCAGTTTTTGCGGATCGGTGGTCGCCAGCAGGAATTTGACATGCGCAGGCGGCTCTTCCAGCGTTTTCAGTAACGCATTGAAGCTGTGGCGCGACAGCATGTGCACTTCATCGATCAGATAGACCTTGAAGCGGCCACGGGCTGGCGCGTACTGCACGTTATCCAGCAGATCGCGGGTATCTTCAACTTTGGTGCGGGAAGCGGCATCGATCTCAATCAGATCGACAAAGCGCCCCTGCTCGATTTCACGGCAGTTATCGCAGACGCCGCAGGGCGTGGCGGTGATCCCGGTTTCGCAGTTCAGTCCCTTCGCCAGCAGACGGGCAATGGACGTTTTACCGACGCCGCGGGTGCCGGAAAAGAGATACGCATGATGAATGCGTCCCAGGGATAAGCCGTTCGCCAGGGCGGTCAGCACATGTTCCTGGCCGACAACGTTAGCAAAAGTTTGTGGTCGCCACTTACGGGCTAAGACCTGATAGCTCATTGGCAGGCTCTGCAACGCTGAAAGGTGATTTACGAGGGGTTATGCTAACACAGCAACAGGCTGAATACACTTCATCATGCAAGCCAGCAGGCCCGCATGATGAATGTCGATGACGGGTATTAGTGACCCGGGAATGGCACCAGGCTAAAGCATTTAATACCCTGTTTTTCAAGGCGCTGTTCGCCGCCGATATCAAACAGGTTAATGATAAAGGCCGCGTCTGTGACGTCGCCGCCCAGACGGCGGATCAGCTTCACGGTGGCTTCGATGGTGCCGCCGGTCGCCAGCAGATCGTCCACCACCAGCACTTTGTCGCCAGGCTTGATGGCATCGACGTGGATCTCTAACTGATCGGTGCCGTATTCCAGCTCATAGCTTTCCGCGATGGTTTCACGCGGCAGTTTACGGGGCTTACGCACCGGAACGAAACCAACGCCCAGCGCCAGCGCAACCGGTGCGCCGAACAGGAAGCCGCGGGCTTCAGTACCAACAACTTTGGTGATACCGGCATCCTTAAAGCGCTCAACCAGCAGTTCAATGCTGAGGGCGTAGGCTTTCGGGTCTTCCAGCAAACTGGTGACATCACGGAACAGGATGCCCGGTTTCGGATAATCCTGGATACTTTTGATGCTGTCTTTTAAATATTCAAGCTGCTGCGCAGTCGCGGTCATGGATTTTTTGCCTGATAGAAACGGTGTTACTCACGGCACGCTGAGAAGGATCAAATGCAACCATTGTTTAACATTTAACCAGGAGTGCCCGTGCTCGAAAACGCTCGAATTTACTGGCTGCGCGCGACAAATGCAACACACTTCCGTTCGCGTCACTGATTTTGTTGTTTTTCGTCAACCACCGGGATGCGCCACATAAAAATCAGCAGGCAGGCGAGGATGCATAACAACAAAATGCGTACCCACATCAGCTTTACCAGCCATAATGACAGCGCAAAGGTGAGCAGGATCACCACGATTGCGCGGGGCTTCGCGCCCGGCGGCATCGCGCGGTGCTTCTGCCAGTGCCGCAGATAGCCGCCAAACCATGAGCGATAAAGCAGCCACTGGTGAAAGCGCGGCGAGGAGCGGGCAAAGCACCAGGCGGCAAGCAGGATAAAAGGCGTAGTGGGTAACAGCGGCAGCACGACGCCCAGCGTCCCCAGGACTACCGCCAGCCAGCCGATGATGATTAAAATAGTGCGTTGCATGATAGGGATCGTTATCTGATGTTAGGGTCACTTTAACACAGGCTTTGAATGAATGACCGGAGAGACAGGTGAAAACGGTTCGACTTTTACAGACGCTCGCTGAGCAACTGGCGGCATTACGGATGCAGGTTGCGCCCCTTGCCGGCCATGCCACCGTCAGCGCGCGCTTCGATCGCCAGCTTTTCCGCACGCGCAGCACGCTGATGTCCGCCTGTCTTGAAGAGGCGGAAGCCAATCTCGCCGCCCTTCATCATGCGGTTGAGAAAGCGCAACTGGCGCAGGTAAGCTGGCTGGCGGAGCATCTCAGCGCGCAAATTGCCGCCCTGATGCGCGAAACCGCCACCTGGTCGCTCAGGCAGTGGGATCATGCGTCGCCGGGGATCGCAAAATGGCAGCGCCGCCGTTTGCAGCATCAGGAGTTTGAGCGCCGTCTGATCGAAATGAAACAGACACGGGAAGCGCGATGCCGCGCAGCCGTCGATCCGGCAGAACAGCAGAAACTGCAACAGGAGATCGTGGCGCTGCAAGGCCGGCTGTCCCGCTGTCAGACTGCATTACATCGTATTGAGTCCGTGCTGGCACGGATGACCCGCTAAGGAAGACGTTATCATGTCATTAGAGAATGCCCCGGACGACATTAAACTGGCGGTGGATTTGATTATGCTGCTGGAAGAACACGCCATTCCGCCGGATACGGTGCTGAAAGCGCTGGAGATCGTACGCCGGGATTTTGAAAAGAAAGTGGCGGCAAGCGCCGCCACAGAGTGACCCTCTCCTGTGGGAGAGGATCGGCGGATGTCTGTCAGGCGATGCCTGGCGCGGAATTATTCCCGCGCAGGTCACGTTTGACTTCGGTATGCTCGTCGCCTTTCGCGTTATGCAGATGCACTTCCAGCTGGTTAAAGGCAAGGTCGATACCGTTTTCACGGCACAGACGGTCAATGGTGCGGTTCAGCTCATCCACGGTGTAGCTGCGGTCGCGCAGTTCGCGCACGTACAGACGCAGTTCGTGATCCAGCGTGCTCGGCCCGAAGGTGGTGAAGAACACCGCCGGTTCCGGATCGTGCATCACTTTCGGATGCTCCATCGCCGCTTTTAGCAAGACCTCTTTGACCTTCTCCAGATCCGAACCGTAAGCCACGCCAAGACGCACCACCACGCGGGTGATGGTATCGGACAGCGACCAGTTGATCAGCCGCTCGGTCACAAAGGCTTTGTTCGGGATGATCACCTCTTTACGATCAAAATCGGTAATGGTGGTGGCGCGAATGCGGATCTTACTGACCGTACCGGAGAAGGTGCCGATAGTCACGGTATCGCCAATGCGCACCGGACGTTCGAACAGAATGATCAGGCCGGAGACGAAGTTACCGAAGATCTCCTGCAAACCAAAACCCAGACCGACAGAGAGCGCCGCGGCCAGCCATTGCAGTTTATCCCACGACACGCCGAGCGAGCCGAAGACCGTCATCGCGCCGACGGCGATGATCACGTAATTAAGGATCTGCGTGATGGCGTAGGACGCGCCCTGGCGCATTTTCAGCCGTGAGAGCACCAGCACTTCAAGCAGACCCGGCAGGTTGCGGATCAGCGCCCAGGCCACCACCAGCGCAATGACGGCAAACAGCAGACTGCCCATGGTGACGTTTTTCACCACGTTAACGCCCGCTTCGCTGCCGTTGTAATGCCACAGCGTAATGCTGTCGAGATAAGCGAAGACGGTGATTAAATCAGACCAGATCGCCCAGAACACCACGCCGAACAGCGCAATCATCACCAGCATGGTGATACGCAGGGTTTGCTGGTTGATCTGCTCCAGCGCCATGGTCGGCTCTTCCTGCGGCTCGGCCCCTTCTGCGCCCTCTTTCACCAGGTTCTGTCGACGCGCCAGCGCCCGACGATAGGCAATACGGCGGGCCGCCACGCTTAAACCGCGCAGGACGGTCTGGTACAGCAGGTTCCAGATAATCACCAGGTAGACGGTTTCGATCCAGCGGCCGGAGAGGCGCAGCGTGGTATAGAAATAGCCCGTGGCCGTCAGCACCATCAACGCCACCGGCACAATCGACAGCACGGTAATGGTGATCAGACGAATGCTGTGCGACTCTTTATCGTGCCAGCTTTCGCGAAACATCGGCCAGATCAGCGCGGAGATAACCAGCAGGTTAAGCAAAATCACCACCTGCCCTATCACATCATCCATCAGGTGCAGCGGTGACAGTTCCGATACCACCGACCAGAAATGCAGCGGCAGCAGAGCGAGGCTTAACCGCACAATCTGCCGACGCCAGTGGCTGGTGAGCGCGGGAGGCATGTTGAAATGCTTCACGGCGACGCCGTCTTTTTCCAGCACTTTCCAGCACAAGCCGAATACCAGCCAGTAAAGCGCCAGTTTTTTACTGAACGCCCACAGCAGTTCGCTGATATTGAGCTGCATGGTGAGCAGGATCAGGCCAGCGGCGAGGATCAGCATGCATACCGGCAGGGCACGGATCAGATCGATAAGAATGGCCTTTGGCGTATGCAGCTGGCTGTCGTTACGCAGCTGTCCCACTTCATCCGCGAGCTTCGCCTGATACTGTTTCAGCCAGCGCAGACGCCAGCGGATCAGACCGGCAATCAGCAGCAGCGGCAATCCGGCGAGCAGCGCGATAGCCACCGCAGGCCAGGCTTTTTCCCAGTTAACGGTGATGTTGGTCGATTTGATCTGCTCTTTCAGCGCTTCGGGGAAGGCTTTCAGCCACTCCCAGTCCATCGGCTTATTACTGTTGATCCAGAATATTTGCTGGGTAAGGATTTCCTGCAGGCTTTTGGAGACGCTCATCAGCTGCTGCTGATTCACCTGGAGGTTAATCGCCATCATCAGCTGATTGCCCAGCTGCTTGTTCAGCTGATCGAGAAGCTCACGACGCATATCCACCACCTGAAGCAGCGCGTCATGCACTTCATCATTCACCTCGCTCTGGTGGCCCTCTTCCAGCTTCGACACGAAGGCGTCGTTCTGGAACAGCGCGTCACGTTGCTGGTTGATTTCAAACTGTTCCAGACGCAAATCCGCGATGCGGTTGGTCATGTCTTCCAGCTCATCCGCCGACGGCAGCGTCTGTTGCTGCTGATACAGAATGCGGGATAACAGCAGACTGCCTTTCAGCACCGCGATCTGCTCTTTGACGTTGCGTTCGGATTGCAGGGCGCGATCGAGCCAGTTTTTGACTTTGATATTTTGCTGCACCAGCGCGTTGCCGCTTTCGGTGGCATCAATCAGCCGCTGGCTGAGCTGATGGTTAATATCAAGCTCCTGTTTCACCAGCGGATTCGCCTGGATACGGGCGGTTTCGTCCGGGTTGACGGCTTCCTGGGCGGTTTTTTCGGTAAGCGTCAGGCGCTTATTATTGACCGCATCCTGTAACAGCTGTAGCTGATGCTCCAGCAGATTACTGTTGGCGGTGACGTAATCGCGCTGTTTTTGCAGCGTATCCTGCAGCGTGGTATTCCCTTCGAGGCTTTTCCGCTGCTGCTCAATTTGCGCGTTCAGCAGCGCCTGTTGCGCCATCAGCAGCTCTTGCTGCGTAGGACGCAGCGCCCCTTCTCCGGTCATGGTGCCGTTCAGACGGTTGCGGATCTGTTGCAACTCCTGGGAGGCGGCATACATGGCGTTCTGCACCCGCTCCGGCTGTGTCTGTAAAGACACCAGCTGGCTGTTATAGGTGGAGAGATCGTTTTGCGCCGTCTGCAAATCATCCAGCACCTGAGCAACGCGGGATTCCAGCTGACGCAACGACAGCGCGGCCAGGGTTTTACGCGTTTCGTCGTCATTGTCTTTATCGTTTAACGCGTTCAGCCCTTCCGTCGCCTGACGGAGTTTTTCCGGGGCCTGGGCGACTTTCTGTTTCAGCAGCGCCGTTTCCTGTTTGATACGCTCGATTTTATCAAGCGTGTCCAGGGTTTCGGTCAGATCTTCAATGACCAGTTTATCCTGCGGACTGTGGGTTTTTTGCTTGTTCAGCGCATCCAGCCGACTTTGCGTTTCGGCGCGGGATGGCAGATCGGTTGCGGCCTGGGCTACGTTTATCGTGACGCAAAATGACGCGACGAATAAACACAGCGCAAAGGCAAACGCGGAAATCGGGTTTTGCGGGCGTATGGTGTGCAGCATAATTTTAGTGTGAATGTGTTCTTAACCGGAAAGCGGCCGGAAATAGCCTGGCACGGAGAATATCACGCCCGCCAGCGACTACCTAGCGGCGCGCAAAGCCTCCAGGATAAATCCTGGCGACGGAGATTTTGTCCTAAGCGGACAGGGTACCGGGCGCTTTACACATCGTCGGGCAGAACTGGAACATCTCCAGCAAAATCGCCACGTAATCCCGCGCTTCTTTTTTGAGATCAAAGGATTGTGGCGCGAGCAACCAGTTTTCCATAATGCCGGAAATATAACTGCGCATCAGGATCGCCGCCCGACGGGTCAACAGATCTGCCGGTAACATTTTCGCTTGTATGCAGCGCTTAAGGTTTTGCTCAATACGATCGTAACTTTCAAGACATAAACTGCGCTGTGCCTGTTGCACAATTGCCATTTCACCGACAAACTCACACTTGTGATAAATGATTTCCATCATTAGCCGACGGCGTTCTTCAATAACTGTCGCCTCCAGAATATAAACCAGGATTTCCCGCAAAACTGAGAGTGGATCGTCCGGGAATTTTGCCTGATACTCAAGCTCAAGATCGCTAATGCTGGACTCTGACAGCTCCCAAATTTCACCAAATAAGTCTGACTTATTTTTGAAGTGCCAATAAATCGCGCCGCGTGTCACACCCGCCGCCTGCGCAATTTCAGCCAGCGAGGTTGAAGATACACCTTGCTGAGAGAACAATCGCATTGCCACGTCAAGAATGTGCTGACGTGTTTCTAACGCTTGTTGTTTGGTTTTTCGTGCCATATGTAGGTGATTTTACAGGAGTCAGATTTACATACATTTATGAATGTATGTAACATAGCATGACCAGAATATAAACGCAGCAATGGGTTTGTGGACGCTTGATCCATTGATCAATTTGAAATCGGATACTCGAGGTTTACCTATGAACAAAAACAGAGGGTTCACGCCTCTGGCGGTCGTTCTGATGCTTTCAGGCAGCTTAGCGCTTACAGGATGTGATGATAAACCGGCTCAGCAACAGGGTGCCGGACAGGCGCCAGAAGTTGGGATTGTGACACTCAAATCTGAACCTCTGCAAATCACCACTGAATTGCCTGGCCGTACCAGCGCGTATCGCATCGCGGAAGTCAGACCTCAGGTCAGCGGCATTATCTTAAAACGTAACTTCACCGAAGGTAGCGATATCGAAGCGGGCGTCTCGCTTTATCAGATTGATCCAGCCACCTATCAGGCCTCTTATGAGAGCGCCAAAGGCGATCTGGCGAAAGCGCAGGCCGCAGCGAAAATTGCTCAGGTTACCCTTAACCGTTATCAGAAACTGATTGGCACCAATTACATCAGTCAACAGGATCTGGATACGGCGCAGGCTGATGCGATGCAGGCCAATGCCGCTGTCGTGGCTGCGAAAGCCGCCGTTGAAACCGCGCGTATTAACCTCGCTTACACCAAAGTCACCTCCCCTATCAGCGGTCGTATTGGTAAATCCGCCGTAACGGAAGGCGCGCTGGTGCAGAGCGGTCAGGCTACCGCGCTGGCTACCGTGCAGCAGCTGGATCCGATTTATGTGGATGTCACCCAGTCGAGCAACGATTTCCTGCGTCTGAAACAAGAACTGGAAAGCGGCAAGCTGAAACAGGAAAACGGTAAAGCGAAAGTGGAACTGGTCGCCAGCAACGGTGAAAAACTGCCGCAAACCGGTACCCTCGAGTTCTCTGACGTGACCGTTGACCAGACCACCGGCTCTATTACGCTGCGTGCTATTTTCCCGAACCCGAATCATTCCCTGCTGCCGGGTATGTTCGTACGCGCTCGTCTTGAAGAAGGTGTTAACCCGAATGCGCTGCTGGTGCCTCAACAGGGCGTGACCCGTACGCCGCGCGGCGATGCGAGCGTGATGGTGGTTGGCGAAGGCGACAAAGTTGAACAGCGTCAAATCACCGCCACTCAGGCGATTGGGGATAAATGGCTGGTTACCGATGGCCTGAAAACGGGCGATCGCGTCATCGTCACCGGATTACAAAAAGTTCGTCCTGGCGCTCAGGTAAAAGTGCAGGAAGTGAAGGCTGAGACGAAAGAGCAAGCCGCAGGCGGCGCCCAGTCAGAACAGCCTAAGTCTTAACTTAAACAGGAGCCGTTAAGACATGCCTAATTTCTTTATCGATCGCCCCATATTTGCATGGGTGTTGGCGATCATCGTCATGCTGGCCGGGGGGCTTGCGATTATGCAGTTGCCGGTAGCGCAATATCCTACGATTGCGCCGCCTGCTGTAACTGTATCCGCAAACTACCCTGGCGCTGACGCTAAAACGGTGCAGGATACCGTAACCCAGGTTATCGAACAGAACATGAACGGTATCGATGGCCTGATGTACATGTCCTCAAACAGTGACTCCACCGGTTCGGTGCAGATCACCCTGACCTTTGAATCCGGTACTGACGCAGACATTGCACAGGTTCAGGTGCAGAACAAACTGCAGCTGGCGATGCCGCTGCTGCCGCAGGAAGTTCAGCAGCAGGGCGTAAGCGTACAAAAATCAGCGAGTAGCTTCCTGATGGTGGTCGGGGTGATTAACACCGATGGCTCCATGACCCAGGAAGATATTTCTGACTATGTTGCCGCCAACATGCAGGATCCGATCAGCCGTACCAACGGCGTGGGCGACGTTCAGCTCTTTGGTTCGCAATATGCGATGCGTATCTGGATGGATCCGACCAAACTGAACAACTTCCAGTTAACGCCGGTTGATGTCATTAACGCCATCAAAGCGCAAAACGCCCAGGTGGCAGCAGGTCAGTTAGGCGGTACCCCGCCGGTGAAAGGGCAGCAGCTTAATGCCTCTATCATTGCGCAGACGCGTCTGACCTCGACGGAAGAGTTTGGCAAGATCCTGCTGAAAGTGAATCCGGATGGCTCGCAGGTGCGTCTGAAAGACGTCTCCCGTATTGAGCTGGGCGGTGAAAACTACGACATTATCGCGCGCTTTAACAACCAGCCGGCTTCCGGTCTGGGGATTAAACTTGCCACCGGTGCGAACGCCCTGGATACGGCAAACGCGGTACGTGCTGAACTGGAACGCATGAAAGAGACGTTCCCGGCCGGTCTGGAAGTGGTTTATCCGTATGACACCACGCCGTTCGTAAAAATCTCCATTAACGAAGTGGTTAAAACCCTGGTCGAAGCGATCGTGCTGGTGTTCATCGTGATGTATCTGTTCCTGCAGAACTTCCGCGCCACGCTGATCCCGACCATTGCTGTACCTGTTGTTTTGCTGGGGACCTTCGCGATCCTCTCCGCCTTTGGCTATTCGATAAACACCCTGACGATGTTCGGCATGGTGCTGGCGATAGGCCTGCTGGTGGATGATGCCATCGTGGTGGTGGAAAACGTCGAACGTGTAATGACCGAAGAGGGTCTGCCGCCCAAAGAAGCCACGCGTAAGTCCATGGGCCAGATCCAGGGCGCGCTGGTCGGTATCGCGATGGTGCTGTCGGCGGTATTTATTCCGATGGCCTTCTTCGGCGGCTCTACCGGTGCGATCTATCGTCAGTTCTCCATCACTATCGTTTCCGCGATGGCGCTGTCGGTTCTGGTTGCGTTGATCCTGACCCCGGCCCTGTGTGCCACTATGCTGAAACCGGTCGCCAAAGGCGATCACGGCGAAGGCAAGAAAGGCTTCTTCGGCTGGTTCAACCGCATGTTCGATAAGAGCACCAACCATTACACCGACAGCATAGGTAATATCCTGCGCAGTACCGGTCGTTATCTGCTGCTCTATATCATCATCGTTATTGGTATGGCCTACCTGTTCGTACGTCTGCCAAGCTCCTTCCTGCCGGACGAGGATCAGGGCGTATTCCTGACCATGGTTCAGCTGCCTGCGGGCGCAACCCAGGAGCGTACACAGAAGGTGCTGGATGAGGTGACGGACTACTACCTCAAAAACGAAAAAGCGAACGTAAACTCTGTGTTTGCGGTTAACGGTTTCGGTTTTGCAGGTCGTGGACAGAACACCGGTATCGCGTTCGTTTCTCTGAAAGAGTGGGGCGAGCGTCCGGGCGATGAAAACAAAGTGGATGCGATCACCGGTCGCGCTATGGGCACCTTCTCGCAGATCAAAGATGCGATGGTCTTCGCCTTTAACCTGCCGGCGATTGTTGATCTCGGTACGGCGACGGGCTTCGACTTCCAGCTGATCGACCAGGGCGGTCTTGGCCACGAGAAACTGACCCAGGCGCGTAACCAGCTGCTCGGCGAAGTCGGTAAGCGCTCTGATGTGCTGGTTGGCGTGCGTCCGAACGGTCTGGAAGATACGCCGCAGTTTAAAATCGATATCGACCAGGAAAAAGCGCAGGCGTTGGGTGTATCCATTAGCGATATTAATACCACCCTCGGCGCGGCATGGGGCGGCAGCTATGTAAACGACTTTATCGACCGTGGTCGTGTGAAGAAAGTTTACGTCATGTCAGAAGCCAAATACCGTATGTTGCCGGAAGATATTGGCAACTGGTATGTGCGCGGTAACGAAGGGCAGATGGTACCGTTGAACGCCTTTGCCACCACGCACTGGGAATACGGCTCACCACGTCTGGAACGCTATAACGGTTTACCGTCGATGGAAATTCTTGGCGAAGCCGCACCGGGTAAAAGTACCGGTGAAGCGATGGATCTGATGGAAGAACTGGCGGGCAAACTGCCGGCAGGCATCGGTTACGACTGGACGGGCATGTCCTATCAGGAACGCCTCTCCGGCAACCAGGCCCCTGCCCTGTATGCCATCTCGCTGATTGTCGTCTTCCTCTGTCTGGCAGCGCTGTACGAGAGCTGGTCGATTCCGTTCTCGGTCATGCTGGTGGTACCGCTGGGGGTACTGGGCGCGCTCCTTGCTGCGACCTTCCGCGGTCTGGGTAACGACGTTTACTTCCAGGTGGGCCTGCTGACAACCATTGGCTTGTCGGCGAAGAACGCGATATTAATCGTCGAATTCGCCAAGGATCTGATGGAGAAAGAAGGCAAAGGCCTGATCGAGGCGACGATGGAAGCGGTACGTATGCGTCTGCGTCCAATCCTCATGACCTCGCTGGCGTTTATCCTCGGCGTTATGCCGCTGGTTATCAGCTCGGGTGCCGGTTCCGGCGCGCAGAACGCCGTAGGTACTGGCGTAATGGGCGGGATGGTCACCGCGACCGTACTGGCTATCTTCTTCGTACCGGTGTTCTTTGTGGTGGTTCGCCGCCGCTTCAGCCGCAAATCGGAAGATATTGAGCATTCCCATAAGGTTGAGCACCATTAAGCCATGATGCTTTAACAAAGGCCGCGCAAGCGGCCTTTTTCTTTTTCGCAAAAAATGATAAAACCAGCTTATTGTCTGTGCGTTTATATTATGCAACGAAAATAAGTCATATAATTCTTAAGGCTTAAGTTCACTCTTAAAAGTATGGGTAAAAATCTTAATTATTGTGAATTTTGCTGTTCAGTAAGATTATTCCTAAGCAATTTTCTTAGTCGCGAACACGGCAATAACATCCGACCAGTTAATCCCGGATAACCTAATGAAACCTAAGGATGCATTAAAGGTGCTGAAGATTTAACGCGCCCCACGGCGGTAGATTAACCATCGGAAATAACCTTACTGACAGACATAAGTTGTAATAATTGTAATTTTTCGTAATAGCGCCAGGAAATATTATTCAGTCTGGCTTATAGTTAAAATGAGACGTAAGAGCAGCTTACGCGGCAGGTCACAGTGTTGTATCCATCCCGATACGGTGTTCGGTTAGTAAAAAAAAGTCACTCAGAAGGGGATGCGTTATGGACGAATACTCGCCAAAAAGGCATGATATTGCGCAGCTGAAATTTCTTTGTGAAACCCTGTACCATGATTGCCTCGCCAATCTGGAAGAAAGCCACCATGGCTGGGTAAATGATCCAACTTCAGCAATCAATTTACAGTTAAACGAGCTTGTTGAGCATATAGCAACCTTCGCACTTAATTATAAAATTAAGTATAATGAAGATAATAAGCTGATCGCCCAAATCGATGAATACCTCGATGACACGTTTATGTTGTTCAGCAGCTACGGCATTAACACAGAAGACTTACAGAAATGGCGTAAATCAGGGAATCGCTTGTTTCGCTGTTTCCTCAATGTGAGCAGGGCTAACCCCGTTAGCCTCTCCTGTTAGAACTATTACAAAGGTGAAGTTATGTCTGATAAACCATTAACCAAGACTGATTACTTGATGCGCCTGAGGCGCTGTCAGACTATTGATACGCTGGAACGCGTCATTGAAAAGAATAAATATGAGCTGTCGGATCCGGAACTGACCGTATTTTATTCAGCGGCGGATCACCGTCTGGCTGAACTGACCATGAATAAGCTGTATGACAAAATTCCGTCGTCGGTTTGGAAATTCGTCCGTTAATCCCTGTGATGTTTTTTGAGGTTGTATCGTAGCGCTCTCCCATAGCCTTTGTCAGGCGGCTTCTCCCGACGATGAACAGCGAGTGCCCATGTGATCGCGATCACAAGCCCTCGCGAAGGTATTATCCTTTCCGGCTATCTCACTTTACGGTGTTCACTGTTAATTTTACTGGTGAGAAAGCAATGAGCGACGAGAAACAAAAAATGATAGCCGGTCTGCCCTACCGGCCATCGGATGACACCCTGCGCGCCGACCGTCTGCGCGCCAGAGAAATCATTCACCGATACAACCACTCCGCGCCAGATGAAAAAGCGGCACGTCGCGCTATGCTGGCGGAACTGCTTGGCGACAGCGGCAATGCGTATATCGAACCAAATTTCCGCTGCGACTACGGCTACAATATTTTCCTCGGCAAAGACTTCTACGCCAACTTTGACTGCGTGTTTCTGGATGTCTGCCCGATCCGCATCGGCGATAACTGTATGATCGCGCCCGGAGTACATATCTATACTGCCACGCATCCGCTGGACGCCACTGCGCGCAACAGTGGTCTGGAGTTCGGCGCGCCGGTCAGCATTGGTCGAAACGTGTGGATCGGCGGACGCGCGGTGATAAATCCTGGCGTCACCATTGGCGATAACGTGGTGATTGGCGCGGGCAGCGTGGTGATCCGCGATGTCCCGTCTGACGTGGTGATTGCCGGGAACCCGGCGCGCATCATCAAAACGCTGACGCCTGGCGCCGTCTGACTGTTATTGTTTTTTGCCGTGCGACTGTTACTTTTTTTCAGACTCTGCGGGCGCGTAAAATAGGCGGTTTCACCTGCACCTCGTCCGAATAAAAAGGGAAATAAATGACCGAGATCCAGCGGCTGCTCATGCAAACTATCGATGAGCTTAATACCCGCGAGAAACGCGACAACAGGCCGCGCTTCAGCATCAGCTTCATCCGCAATCATCCCGGATTATTTGTCGGTATGTACATCGCCTGGTTTGCCACCCTGGCGGTGATGTTGCAGTCCGAAACCCTGGCAGGCTCCGTCTGGCTGCTGGTGGTGCTCTTTGCGCTGCTTAACGGCTTTTTCTTTTTTGATGTTTATCCGCGCTACCGCTATGAAGATATCGATGTGCTGGATTTCCGCGTCTGCTACAACGGCGAGTGGTACAACACCCGCTTTGTACCGCAAACGCTGATTGACGATATCCTCAGCTCGCCTGCGGTCAGCGAGAAAGAGAAATTACAGTTACAGCAGATGATGGCCCGTAAGGGCGAGCTGTCGTTTTACGATATCTACACCCTGACGCGCAAAGAGGCGGCAAAATAATTGCCGCCCGTTTCTTCTTTATCCCTCAACGTCTTTTCTTTTTCCCCTGCACCGCTTTAAAGCGCGGGTTCGATTTGCAAATCACGTACACCCGCCCTTTACGGCGCACCAGCTGACAGTCCGGGTGACGTTGTTTTGCACTGCGTAATGAATTCAGCACCTGCATCTTTTAGTCCTTCTTAGAACTGATAAAACGACCGAAGCGCTGCTGGAATTTTGCAGCGCTGCCCTCATTGGTGAACGTCTTCTGCTTACCGGTATAGTACGGATGTGACTTTGACGACACTTCAATGGTCACATAGGGGTAGGTCTTGCCTTCAAGCTCAATTTCACGATCGGTTTTGATGGTCGATCCTACTTTGAAATATTCATTGGCGCTGGTGTCGTGGAACACCACCGTCCGGTAATGGGGATGGATATCAGCTTTCATAATGCCTCATATGTTTTGTTATAACATAACAAAATTCTATCCCGGTAATAAAAGGAATACAACTCTTTAAAGCCCATAAGGATGCGAAAGCAGGGGAGAATGAAAGAGAGGAAGTAAGCAAATGTCGGCGCGCCGTCTGGCGCACCGACGTTAACTCAGGTGTCCGGCTGATCTTTTCCGACAAGGATCGTCGTTAAGATGAAGGAGAGCACCAGCGCTATTACCACGCCTGCGAGGGCGAACATAAAGTACGGGCCGATATAGGCAGGCAGACTGAAAATGCTCGACAGAATATAGCCGTACAGCCGCACGCCAAAGAAGGCAATGAACGCCGAGGCCAGCGAACTGGCGATGGTCGCGGCGATAAAGGCTTTTTTGTAGCGCGTCAGCACGCCAAACAGCGCCGGTTCGGTGATGCCCAGCAGCGCGGAAATCCCCGCCGATAAGGTCACGGTGCGATCCTGGCGGTTTTTACTGATGCGCCAGATAGCGAAGGTAGAACCGGCAATCGCCATGTTGGCCATAAACATCATCGGCATCAGCATGTCGTAACCACGGTCGCTGAAGTTTTGCAGCGCAATCGGCGTCATCGCGTGGTGCATACCGGTGAGGATCGCCACCGGGCGGATCGCCCCGACCACCAGACCGGCAAAGCTCGACGACACGCTGAACAGCCCTTCGATAAACAGCGCCAGTCCTTTGCCGAGGTAAATACCGATCGGGCCAATCACCACCAGCGCCGCCAGCGCGCCGAGGAACAGCGTCAGCGTTGGCGTAAATACCGTTTTCAGCACGTCCGGCATTATGCTGTCCACCCAGCGGTGGATATAGCTGAGCGCCAGCACCGAGAAAATCACCGGAATGACGCTGGCAGAATAGTTAAACACCGACACCGGAATGGCGTTGAGCAGCCAGAAGGCTGTCACCGCTTCAGGCTGATGCGCCGCCAGCGCTTTTGCCGCCTCAATCAGCGACGGATACATCAGACAGGCCGCCACCGCCGCCGCCAGATATTCATTGGTTTTGAAAATTTTCGCCGCCGACACCGCAAGGAAGAACGGCAGGAAATAGAACACGCCGCTGGCGATCAGGTCGATCACCACCACGGTGTCGCTTTTCGCGGAAACCAGCTTCAGGGCGATCAGCCCCGCCAGCAGACCTTTGATCATCCCCGCCCCGGCAATCGCCGGAACAATCGGCCCGAACACGCCGGAGACGGTATCCATGAACATCGACACCAGGCTTTTCCGCCCTTTCTGCGCCGGTGCATCGGTGGTTCGATTGTCGCCGCCAAGCGTGGCCAGCATTTGCTCATACCAGCTGTTCACTTTCGGGCCGATGATGATCTGAAACTGGTCGCTCTGCAACTGCGCGCCCAGGACGCCCGGCAGTTTTTTGATTTCACCCTGATCGACTTTATTATCGTCAATGAGATCAAAGCGTAAGCGCGTCATACAGTGCCATACCTTGTTAATATTACCCTCGCCGCCCACCAGACGGATAATATTGTTAATGGCGTCTTGCGTTCCCATAAAAGCTCCTGCCGGAAGTGTTGTCGTTTTAATATCTGTCACTCATGGTAGGTAAATCGTCACCACAAAACAAACCAATAAAATATGAATTTCGTCACAATTCCTCTCTAACAGCAATCTCAAAGCGTCATATAACGAAAATTGGTATGGTATTTAATTAAAATAAATCCAAATAACTGACCAAAATATTTATAAAAAAAACGGTTTACCTTTTCCGGAAATTCAGGGGATGATAATAGCCATTACGATTCATCTGGCCTGAAAAGGAGTATTCCCTGTGACGCCAACCATTATCAAAAATATCGAATGTTTTATTACCCGCCCCGATCGCCACAATCTGGTTACCGTGCGGGTCACCACCGATAAAGGCATCACAGGACACGGATGCGCCACCTTTCAGCAGCGCCCGCTGGCGGTGAAAACCCTGGTCGACGAGTACCTGAAACCGCTGATGGTCGGGCGCGACGCCAACCATATCGAAGACGCCTGGCAGATGATGAATGTCAACGCCTACTGGCGTAACGGCCCGGCGATGAACAACGCTATTTCCGGCATTGATATGGCGCTGTGGGACATCAAAGGCCAGCTTGCCGGGATGCCGCTCTATCAGCTGCTCGGCGGTAAATCCCGCGATGCCATTCCCGCCTATTCTCACGCCAGCGGCGAAACCCTGGACGAACTCTTTGCCGCCGTCGACAAACTGGTGGCCCAGGGTTATCGCCATGTGCGCTGTCAGCTGGGTTTTTACGGCGGCACGCCAGCGAATCTGCACACCCCTGACAACCCCACGCCGGGAGCCTATTTCGATCAGCAGGAGTACATCAGTAACACGGTGGCGATGTTTGCCGCGCTGCGGGAGAAATATGGCTACCAGTTGCATATCCTGCATGATGTGCACGAGCGGCTGTTCCCGCAGCAGGCGGTGCAGCTGGCAAAACAGCTGGAGCCGTACCAGCCTTATTTTATTGAAGATATTCTGCCGCCGGCGCAAAGCGCGTGGCTGGAGCAGGTGCGGGCGCACAGCACCGCGCCGCTGGCGATGGGTGAGCTGTTTAACAACCCGGCGGAGTGGCACGATCTGATCGTCAACCGCCGCATCGACTTTATCCGCTGCCATATCTCGCAGATTGGCGGCATCACCCCGGCGCTGAAGCTGGCGGTGCTCTGCCAGGCCTTTGGCGTTCGTCTTGCCTGGCACGGCCCTGGCGATATGACGCCGATTGGCGTGGCGGTAAATACCCATCTGAATATTCACCTGCACAACGCAGCGATCCAGGAATTTATTCCCCGCTCCGCCGGTACCGATGCGGTATTCCCCGGCGCGCCGGTGGCGAAAAGCGGCTTTGTCTGTGCGCCGGAAACGCCGGGTATCGGCGTTGGTTTTGACGAGCAAAAAGCCCTCGCCAGCCCGGTGGTCTACCGCCCCCATGAGTGGACGCAAAGCCGCCTGCCGGACGGCAGCATCCACACGCCTTAACTGCCGCCCTGGCGGAAGGTCAGATTGTCGCGGTTATAAGGAATGATGTAGGTGCAGGTGTAATTGATGTCGATAATATCGCTGATCTCATACACCTGACCGCCTTCCAGAATGCCGCGGTTGCTGATATGCATCGCCGGGCTGCCCTTCTTGCAGCCCAGCAGCACCGCCTGTTCACGGCTGACGCTCACCGCGCGGTAGGTGGTCAGCAGATGGGACACCTGATAACCCTTGCTCAGCACGTACTGCTGCAATGAGCGCTCGATCACCTGCTGATTCAGATCCGGAAAATCCGCCACCGGCATACGCGACACTTCAATCTGCACCGCCTCTTCATCCACAAAACGCAGGCGGCAAAACTGCCAGATAAAGCTCTCTTCCGGCAGGCCGAAGATCTGCTGTTCATCACGGTCAGGCCGTTTTTTATGCAAGCTGATCATGCGAAAGCGGATCTGATCGAAGCGCTTTTCAGTGATCGAGTTGTACACCAGCGGATTACTGCGCGACTGTTCGTTGATCCAGATCCCCGAACCCTGGACAATACGTACCACTCCGATGCTGGCCAGTTTTTCCAGCGCCTGGCGAATGGTAAAACGCGACACGCCGTATTCGCTGGCTAACTGGCGCTCCGGCGGCAGTTTACGCGGGCCCGGCTCGCGGTTCTGATAAATTTTGCTCAGCAAATCCTGCGTCACAAACTCTTTTTTCTTCATCTGACGCATCCTGCAATAATGTATTAATTAGCCGTGATATAACGCTATCATTCCACAAGGTGTGGTGAACATCAAAACAGGGACTTTTGATTATGAACAACCGGCGGCTTATCAGCGTCATCACTGGTGTACTGCTCCTGGCGGTGCTGCTCCCCGTCGGGCTGAGCATCTGGCTGGCGCATCGTCAGGCAGAGGAAAACTTTGCCAGCGAGATGGGCAATTACGCCTCGCGGGTGGTGATGCGCACGGAACAGGTGATTGAGCAGGGCAAACGCGCGCTGGATGATATTGAAACCTTCAGCGGCAAGCCCTGCGGACCGGAACACCTGCTGGCAATGCGCCGCGTCTCCTACGTAAATCGTTATATTCAGGAAGTGATCTATCTCGACGGCTTCAGGCCGCGCTGCTCCTCTCTGGAAAGCCTGAGCACTGAAGGCATCTTTCCGGCGACTGTCAAAGTGACCCGCGACGGTTATCGCGCCTGGCTCACCACCCAGAACGACATCGGCCTGCAACGTACCATGCTGGCGCTGGGGGGTAAGCGCCATGTGGTGATGATCGATCCCCAGTCGTTGATTGACGTGCTGCCGTTCGGTAACTGGTCGATCAGCACCGCGCTGATTGGCACCGACAGCAACCAGGTGATCGCCAGCAGCTTTGCACTGACCCCTGCGCTCTGGCAGCGCCTGAAACAGAACGGCGATGAGCAGCTTAAATTCCAGGGCGCGATCTATACCATGAAGTATTACCCGCAACTGGGCGTGGCCATTGTCACTTCCGCCTCCCTCGCGCCGCTGGAAAAAAGCTGGCACCGCCAGCTGTTGATCTGGCTGCCGTTCGGCCTGTTGATGAGTCTGCTGCTGGCGCTTTTCTTGCTGCACTATCTGCGTCGTTTGCAGTCGCCGCACTATCGCATGCTGGATGCCATTAATGCCCGAAATATTGTGGTTTATTACCAACCTATAGTGGCGCTCAGTAGCGGCAGGATCGTCGGCGCAGAAGCCCTTGCCCGCTGGCCGCAAGTGGATGGCACCTTTCTCACGCCCGATGTGTTTATTCCGCTGGCGGAGAAAACCGGCCTGATGCCGCGCCTGACGCAGCTCATTATCGAAACGGTGTTTGAGGATTTGGGCAAATGGCTGCAACAGCATCCGGAAATACATATTTCTGTGAATCTGGATCCGGGCGATCTGACCTCCGAAACCCTGCCCGTGCTGCTGCGTGAACAGCTGGCGCGCTGGCAGCTCTCCCCCGCTCAGATTGCTCTTGAGCTTACCGAGCGCGGTTTTGCCGATCCGGAGATCAGCGCCCCGGCCATCGACGCGCTGCGCAAGGCAGGACACGCCATTTATATCGACGACTTTGGCACCGGCTATTCCAGCCTCAGCTATCTGCAAAACCTGAACGTTGATATTCTCAAGATCGACAAATCCTTTGTCGATGCGCTGGAGTATAAAAACGTCACGCCACAAATTATTGAGATGGCGAAAGCGCTGGATCTGGCGATGGTGGCGGAAGGCATTGAAACCGACAGCCAGCAGGCGTGGCTGCGGGAGCACGGCGTGCAGTATGGTCAGGGTTGGCTGTACAGCAAGGCGCTGCCGAAAGCGGCCTTTATTCTGTGGGCCGAAGCGAATCTGCGCACCGCTAAGCGCGAATAAATCAACGCGGGCAGTCTTGCTGCCCGCGTCAATCGGGGGTTAGCGGCGTTGCTGCCAGCTAAAGCGATAGTGCACGCGATCCTGCGCCAGAATAAATTCCGGCGACACGCTCGGACTCCAGGAATCATCCCCGCCCACGCCCATATGGAAGGCATCCAGATGCAGCCAGCAACCCGGCTCCTCGCGCAGCAGGTGGTGGTGCGTGGTCGCCTGTAACTGCGCCTGACCGTAACGGCTGAGGGCAAAGTGGAAGCGTCCGTTCAGCTGATGCGCGCCGTAGCGCAGTTCGCGGGTATCGCAGCGCAGGCCGTTATCGCCGGGGAAAATGTACGGCGTATGCAGCGCCGCCAGCGGCAGCGTCCAGCGCCCCTGGCGTGCCGCCAGTTTACGGTCCGGATAGTTTTCATGCGGCCCCAGCCCCGTCCAGCTCACCGAGGGCTCCACATCCGCCAGCTGACAAGTGATGCCAATACGCGCTGGCGGCGGCGCGTCGGTCGCCACTTCAACATCCACGTCGCCATGCAGCACGCCATAGCTGTCGATGCGCCAGCGCTTGTGGCTGATAAACAGCACTTTCCCGCCAGCCTCCCAGCAGTGGCGCGTTTCGATACAGACCTCGGCGGCGGTGCGTTCCGCAGCACAGTGCAGCAGGCGCGGCGTCATGGCGTACATTCCCGCCGCCTTCCAGCGCTCCACCCAGGCATTGGGATCGATACGCGTCACTTCGCTGACGCCGATATCGTTATCCAGCGGCGCGCGGGTGAACTGATCGCGCACCGGCGTAAGCAGCGTTGGCGTCTCCCCCTGCCACCACTGGATCAGCTCGCCAGTGGCGCGGGAGAACTGCCAGCGCTGCGTCTGATGGGTGATCACATAATCTTCATCGCTGATGGCGAGCGCAGGCGCGGTGCCGCTCGCCACCGGCGGCGCGACAAACAGCGGGGCCGGTAAGCGCCACTGATCCCAGGCGCAGAGATGATCTGCCGGTGACCAGTCCGTCGCCTCGCGCTGATAAATATCTACGTTCAGCCAGACTTCCCCCGGCGCGGCGCTCAGCGCGGGCGCATCAAGGGTAACGCGCTGCGTGCCTTCAGGGGCAATGTCCAGCGCCAGCTCGCCGGTCGCCAGCACGTCGCCATCGCGGGCAATCGACCAGCGCAGCACTTCATTATTCGCCGTGCGGAACAGGTACTCGCTGGTGATGTCGATCGCAAGCGGCGAGGTGCTCTCCAGCCGGAACCGGAAGAACTGCTGGGCGCGCTGGGCTTCATATAGCGCCGGATGCGGCGTGCGATCCGGGAACACCAGGCCGTTCATGCAGAACTGGCGATCGTTTGGCGTGTCGCCAAAATCGCCGCCGTAGGCCCAGAAGCGCTCGCCGTTATCATCGGTTTTGGTCAGCGCCTGATCCACCCAGTCCCAGACAAAACCGCCCTGTAAACGGGGATAGTCGCGGAACGCCTGCCAGTATTTGGCAAAGCCGCCGAAGCTGTTGCCCATTGCATGGGCGTACTCGCATAAAATCAGCGGGCGCTGCTCATCCGGCATGCTGAGCCATTTTTTGATCGACCATTTCGGCACCGCCGGGAACGGCTGATCCTGATCCACGCGGGCATACATCGGACAGATAATATCGGTGGCCGCAGTGTTAGCCCCGCCGCCTTCATACTGCACCGGGCGGGTCGGATCGCTGCTTTTCACCCAGCGATAGAGCGCGTCGTGACTGGCGCCATGCCCGGACTCATTGCCCAGCGACCAGATGATGATCGACGGATGGTTGCGATCCCGCTGCACCATGCGCGTCACGCGCTCGCTCATCGCCGGGAACCAGCGCGGATCGTCAGACAGGCGGCGCATCGGCACCATGCCGTGGGTTTCGATATTGGCTTCGTCCACCACGTACAGGCCGTAGCGATCGCACAGGCGATACCACAGGGGATGGTTCGGATAGTGGGAGCAGCGTACGGCATTGAAGTTATGCTGCTTCATCAGTTCGATGTCCTGCCGCATGGTCGCTTCATCAATCGCCTGACCGCGCTCCGGGTGATGCTCATGGCGGTTCACGCCGCGCAGCAGCAGCGGTTTACCGTTCAGCTTCAGCAGGCCGTTGCTGATCTCAACGTTGCGGAAGCCCACATCGCAGGCTTCCGTCTCCAGCAGTTTGCCATTGCCGTCCAGCAGCGACACCACCAGCCGGTAGAGCGCCGGATCTTCCGCGCTCCACAGGCGCGGGTTAGCCACCGGCATGCTGACGCTGAGTTTTTCCGCCCAGGCGCCGCGTTCATCAATAATCTCGCTGCCCGGCCCCTGGCTGGCCTGCGCGATAGCCTCATCGCCGCGCCACAGCGTCAGCGCCACCTGACAATCCGCATACTCCCCCGCCAGTTCAACATCCACCACCAGCTGCGCATGGGTAAAATCGGCGTTGAGATGGGTGGCGACCTGATAATCGGCGATATAGGTCGCCGGTTTGTGCAGCAGCACCACGTCGCGGAAAATCCCGCTCATGCGCCACATATCCTGATCTTCCAGATAGCTGCCGTCGCTCCAGCGCAGCACCATTACCGCCAGCCGGTTAGCGCCGGGTTTAAGACAGGCGCTGAGATCGAATTCCGCCGGCAGGCGGCTGTCCTGGGAATAGCCGACCCATTCGCCGTTGCACCACAGGTAAAATGCCGAATTAACGCCTTCAAAAATAATCCGCGTCTGTCCGGCTGCCAGCCAGCCCTCGTCCATCTCAAATGTGAGCGAGTAACAACCCGTCGGGTTCCCGGCCGGGACAACAGGCGGCGTCACCGGGATGGGATAGGTCACGTTGGTATAAATCGGCGTGTCGAAGCCCTGCATCTGCCAGTTGGACGGCACCGGTATGGCGACGGCATCGTCAAGCTCCTGCGTCAGCCACTGTTCCGGCACCGCTTCCGGCGCGGGGAAAAGACGAAATTGCCAGTCGCCGTTTAACAGCCGGCGGGACGGCGATGCCGCCTCGCGGGCCGCGTCTTTGGCGTTACGCCAGCTGTTCATCGGCGCATGGGCGGGCAGACGGTGCCACTGGGTGACGACCGGGTTTTCCCAGTCGCGGCGGGCTATCAGGGTGGATAAAGCAGATGCAGACATAGTGACCTCTGAATTTTGCGAAGCGCTCACAATTATCAGTACCATGCCTGTTTCTTCACGGCGGGTAAAGGATCGGATCCGCCAGAAGCGGCGTCGATCACAAAAGCGTTAACGCCTCTCCAGCCGCGCCGCCAGCACCGCCAGTTCATTCAGCCGCTGCGCCAGCGTTTGGCCGTCGATTGCCTGCCCGCCGGGTGCGGCGGTAGAGCCGCGTACCACCAGCGTGACCGGGCAGCGGGTCTGGCTCAGCTCACTGCGGCCTGCGGCTTCCCCGCCCAGCAGCCAGTCGACGCTGCGCTCACCCGCCTCCTTAAAGGCCTGCCGCACGGTAGTCAACGGCGGAGAGAACCAGGCGCTGTCGGCGGTATCGTCATAGCCCACCAGCGACAGCTGCTCCGGCACGCGAATGCCCTTTTCTGCACAGGCGCGGATCGCCCCCAGCGCCATCTGATCGTTCGCCACGAGGATCGCTTCGGTGTGAGGCGCGCAGGCCAGTAGCAAATGGGTTTTCTCATAGCCGGAGGCGGCGCTCCAGTCGCCATGAGCGCGGGCGACCGGGGCAAGCCCGGCCTCATCCAGCGCCGCCAGCCAGCCCGCAAAACGTGCGCGGGCCGACACCGAGCTTTCCGGGCCGCCCAGCAGCGCAATATGCCGGTGGCCGAGAGAAAGCAGATGCGCCGCGCCCAGGCTTGCGCCCTGAGCGGCATCGAACACCAGACTGTGAACCGCCGCCGTCGGGCTGACGTCCAGAAACAGCACCGGCGTTGGCCGTGCCTGCGCCGCCAGCGCCTGCGCATCCTCGTCATCCAGCGGAATATTCACCAGCAGGCCGTCCACGCGTTGCGACAATAACTCCTGTAGCGCCCCCTGACAGGCCGCCAAATCGTGACGTTCCACCATGGAAATCAGCGTGCCGCAGCCCGCCTGCCCGGCGCGGGTTTTCACCGCCGAGGCGATTTGCGACGGCGCATGCAGCGCCAGATCGGTGGTGATCAGCCCCAGCGTGCGGGTGCGTTTGCCCGCCAGCTGCTGCGCGCCGCGGTTGGGAATGTAGTGCAGTTCCGCCATTGCCCGCTGCACTTTTTCGCGCGTGCGGGCGGAAACATGCTCCGCCTGATTAATCACGCGGGAGACGGTCTGGTAGGAGACGCCCGCGAGGCGGGCCACATCGTACAGGGTTATCGGTTTCATCACTCACACCGCAACGGTCAGAATGGCGTGAGTGTACCTCAATCTAAAGCATGATGTTGTGAGCGCTTCGCCCGTTTAAACAACCGGGGTTTGCGGCAGCGGAACCTCTACCGGTTGCGGGCGCGGACGAAACCACGGCAGACAGAGCTGGATCAGCGGGCCGATGGTCAGGGCGTACAGCACGGTGCCGACGCCAAAGGTGCCGCCCATCGCCCAGCCCAGCAGCAGAACGGTGATTTCAATCGCCGTGCGCACTGAGCGTACCGACCAGCCGGTGCGGGCATTGATGCCGGTCATCAGACCGTCGCGCGGGCCGGAACCGAAGCCTGCGCCAATGTACATACCGGTCGCCAGCGCGTTAACCACAATAGCCGCCACCAGCAGGACGCTGCGCGCCAGCAGCGATTCCAGCGGCGGCATCAGCGCCAGCGCGGCATCGGCAGCCAGACCAATGACAATGACATTGCTGATGGTGCCCAGTCCCGGACGCTGACGCAGCGGGATCCACAGCAGCAGCACCAGCGCGCCGGTGGCAATCATCACCACGCCAATATCCAGCGACAGCAGCTTGCCGACGCCGAGGTGGAAGACATTCCACGGATCGGCCCCCAGATTAGCGCGCACAAACATCGCGGTGGAAACGCCATAAAAACTCAGACCGATATATAACTGGATCAAACGCCGAACCATTTCTCACCCCGAAAACTGCGAAACAGAGTGACATCATGGCCCTGGCTGGCATTATGATTAATGACCAGTTTTCAAAAAGTGGACCGCTATGTCACCTCGTCGCACCGGAAGTCAGTCCCTGGTACGCCTGCTCGGCCAGTGGCAACAATCCGCCTCCCGTACGCCCTTATGGCGGCAGCTGGCGCAGGCCCTGCGTTTACTTATTCTTGATGGCCGACTGGCGCTGGATACGCGTCTGCCCGGCGAGCGGGAGTTAGCCAGCGCGCTGGGCATCAGTCGCACCACCACCGCCAGCGCTCTGGCGCAGCTGCGGGAGGAAGGCTATTTGCTGAGCCGCCACGGCAGCGGCTCAGTGGTGATCCTGCCGGAAAACAAACGCGTCGTGCCGACCCGCATGGCGCAGCCGACCGCCCTTGATCTTTCTGCCGCTTCGCTGCCCGCCGGGCCGGAGATCCACCAGGCTTATCAGCACGCGCTGACGGCGATGCCGCCGCTGTTGTCCGGCACCGGCTACGACCAGCAGGGTTTACCGGCGCTGCGGGAAGCCATCGCCCGGCGTTACGTGGCGCGGGGGCTGCCGACACGCCCCGACGAGGTGATGATCGTCAACGGCGCGGTCAGCGGCCTGGCGCTGATCCTGCGGCTGCTGACCGGGCCGGGGGATCGTGTGGTGGTGGATCATCCCACCTATCCGCTGGCGATTGCCGCCATCGAAGGGGCGTCCTGCCGTCCGGTGGGAGTAGCGTTACCCTCTCAGGGTTGGGATGTGGACGGCCTCGCCGCCACTATCGCCCAGACCTCGCCGCGCATTGCCTATCTGATGCCGGATTTCCACAATCCCACCGGGCGCTGTATGGATGCGCCGACCCGCGAAAACGTCGCCCGCCTGGCGGCGCGCACGCGCACCACGCTGGTGGTGGATGAAACCATGGTCGATCTGTGGATGGACGCGCCGCCGCCTCCCCCGCTGGCCGCCTTTGATACCGCCGCGCCGATCATTACCCTCGGCTCCGCCAGCAAAAGTTTCTGGGGCGGGCTGCGGGTGGGCTGGATCCGCGCCCCGGCGCGTACCATAGCCGCGCTGGTACAAATGCGCGAAACCCTGGATTTAGGCTCGCCGCTGCTGGAACAGCTGGCGACCCGCTGGCTTATCGAAAACGGCGAGAGTTTTTTACCGGCGCGACGGCAGATGCTGATGGCGCACCGGGATGACTGCGCGGCGCTGTTGCAGGGATTCTTTCCCCGCTGGCAGTGGACGACGCCGCAGGGCGGATTATCGTTCTGGGTGGAACTGCCCGATGCGCTGGCGACGCTGTTTGCCACCCACGCGGAAAGTGCCGGTATCAGTCTGGGAACGGGAACGCGTTTCGGTTTACAGGGGGCTTTTGATCGCTTTTTACGGATGCCGTTTTCACAGCCGGATGAAGTTTTGCGCGAGGCCTTTATGACGCTGCAACCGATCTGGGCATCTCTGGTCAGTCAGCCGATGATGTTACGGCAGCGGAAAGTGATCTGAGAAAATAGCGACGAGCCGAACGGCTCGTCGTAATCATCATCCATAATGAACATGAGATGGTTGTGTAACGTTGTATTTTCGGACAGGTTCTCATATTCGAATGTTATTTCGATGACGCCTGCATGACAACATAATGACTATTGTCGCGGGATAGGAAATCCCTTAATCGAAATAATAAAATGCTCGCCATCTTTTTTGATTCTGGCACCGGCATCACACCAGTCAGAGGCTATGCGAAAAAATTCATCGGTGCCGACATTCCAGTTCAGGCGTACGGTTTTCACATGGCCGGATCGCAATAACTGACAGGCTTCGCCGTAGCTGGTCGCGGTCTTCTGGAGATGTTGTTTCATTTTTTCTTCTTCAGAATTTTTCTCAGGGCTTTGATTTCTTTGGAAGTTAATGGTGAAGCGTTATCTTCTTCGGTGTGCTGACTGTCGATCTCTTCTTCTGAAACGCTGGTTTCTTCGTCCGATTCCAGTGCCAGCAGTAAGAGCTTCTCAGTGGCCGTGCTCAGGTTTTCGTTATTGGCTTCTGCGTAATGGCGAAGTTTCTCTTTGACTGCCTCGTCAATTTTAACATTTAAAACTGCACTAACCATGATTATCCCTTACCCATTGAATTACCCACGATTAATCTGCCATGCATTTATGACACTATAATGACAATAACATTTCATTTACATGACATCGCAATAATATGCTGAGGGGTGTCACATAACGCAGCGGGAAATTCAGGTGCGGCTAATAAGAGGGATTGACGAGGCGAAACACAGCGAGTTATGCGGGGCACAAATGGGTGGGGGCCCTGCCAGCTACATCCCGGCACACACGTCATCTGCTCTGGCTGCTTCCTTCCGGATCTGACCTGGTAAACAGAGTAGCGTTGCGGGAGAACCAACAGGGCCCCCATTGAGAGCGTTGTTAACCAACGCGCAGGCGCATTATCCCTGTACACCCCGGCAATTGCAAGCGCGCGCCTGCCGTATGCTGGTTTATTGCGCAGCCCCCTCTTCACAGTGTCCGGCTGGCTGTTTATCCTGAAGAATCAATACTCAGGAGATGCTATGGATCCGCAGGACTCTTTTCCCCAGCGCGTATGGCAGATAGTTGCCTCCATTCCCGAAGGCTTTGTCACCACCTATGGCGATGTGGCGCGTCTTGCCGGATCGCCCAGAGCCGCGCGCCAGGTGGGCGGCGTACTGAAGCGCTTACCGGAAGGTACGACGCTGCCCTGGTATCGGGTGGTAAATCGTCATGGGGCCATTTCCCTCAGCGGGCCGGATCTGCAACGACAGCGACAGGCGTTGCTGGCGGAAGGGGTTCAGGTATCAGGAGACGGGCAGATTGATTTACAGCGCTATCGGTGGGTGTACTCATAAAACCGCTGACCCGGCAGCAAAGGCCGCCGGGCAGTAAAACTATTACATCTGGGTCGGCGCTGGCGTAGAAGCCGAAGGCACCACCTGCGTCGGGGACGTAGAAGGTACCGTGGTGGTTGCGCCACCGCTCTGCTGCAACGGGATCGCCGTCTGCTGCACCGGCACCAGGTTCAGGTCGATTTTAGTCCCGCCCTGGTTAACCGCCGGTTTCACCGTATCGGTGACAAACACCAGTTTATCGTTCACGGTGATGGCCGCACTCAACAGAATGCGCGCGTTCGGCTGGATGTCAGCCGGGTTAAACGGCAGCACAAAGCTGAACGGCGCCTGTTTACCCTCGGTACGCACCGCTTTCTGCGCGATCACTTTCGACGGCGCATCGGCCTGCGAAGCGTCGGCCAGCGTCACGGTCAGCACTGCATCCGGCGGCAGCGCCACTTTCTGGCGGATCCACACAGAACCGGAGACATTAGGCTGCGCAATAGTCGATTGGGTAGCGTTAATAGACGTATTTGGATTTGGTGCAGGTGTCGGAATATCCGCGCTCTTATCCGCGCAGGCAGCCAGCGAAACAGCGACCGCAACACCACTTAACATGTGCACGAGTTTCATTGAGTTCTCCTTATCTTCAATGCACCAGAAGGATTTATTCCTGCCAGAATCAGTGGTTAACACTTAGATAACGGGAATAAGTGTGGCACATATCACTCATTTCTGCCTGGAAATGGCCGGTTATTCAGATTTTTGCACCCATCGGACCACTGACGATCCTGCGTTATACTTAGACCGAACCCTCCGGTCTGGCGGATTTTATTTTTATTGAGGAAACATATGAGTCAAGCGTTGAACAATCTGCTGGCATTATTAAATCTGGAAAAAATCGAAGAGGGCCTGTTTCGCGGACAAAGCGAAGATTTAGGGCTTCGTCAGGTATTTGGCGGGCAGGTTGTCGGGCAGGCGCTGTATGCCGCCAAAGAAACCGTGCCGGTTGAGCGCCTGGTGCACTCCTTTCACAGCTATTTCCTGCGCCCCGGCGACAGTGAAAAACCCATTGTTTACGACGTGGAAGTGCTGCGCGATGGCAACAGTTTCAGCGCACGTCGCGTTGCGGCTATCCAGAACGGTAAGCCGATTTTCTATATGACCGCCTCCTTCCAGGCACCGGAGCCGGGCTATGAGCATCAGAAAACCATGCCTGACGCTCCCTCACCGGATACGCTGAAATCAGAAACCGACATTGCCCGCTCGCTGGCGCACCTGCTGCCGCCGCAGGCTAAAGAGAAGTTTCTCAGCGACAAGCCGCTGGAGATCCGCCCGGTGGAGTTTCACAATCCGTTGAAAGGCCATGTCGCCGAACCCACCCGTCAGGTGTGGATCCGCGCGAACGGTAACGTGCCGGACGATCCGCGTGTGCATCAGTCGCTGCTGGGTTACGCCTCTGATTTCAACTTCCTGCCGGTGGCGTTACAGCCGCACGGCGTCGGTTTTCTTGAGCGCGGGATGCAGGTCGCGACCATCGACCATTCCATGTGGTTCCACCGTCCGTTCAATATTAACGAGTGGCTGCTGTACAGCGTGGAGAGCACCTCGGCGTCCAGCGCGCGCGGCTTTGTCCGCGGTGAGATCTATACCCAGGATGGCGTGCTGGTAGCGTCGACCGTGCAGGAAGGGGTAATGCGTAATCGTAACTGATGAGATGTTGTGCCGGGTGGCGGCTTCGCCTTACCCGGCCTACGAGATAAACGCAGGCCCGGCAAGCTTGCGCCGCCGGGCCAATTTTAAGGTTAATAATCAGGCGTTGTAGGCATTCTCGCCGTGGCTGTTCACGTCCAGACCTTCACGCTCCTGCTCTTCCGGTACGCGCAGGCCAACCGTCATGTCCGCCACTTTGAAGCCGATGAAAGCCACTACAGCAGACCACACCACGGTGATGGCGATACTTTCCAGCTGTACCAGCACCTGATGGCCCATGGTCACGCCTTCTGCGAAGCCCACGCCGCCCAGAGAAGAGGAAGCGAATACGCCGGTCAGTACGCAGCCCACGATGCCGCAGACGCCATGCACACCGAACACATCGCACGGGTCGTCGACACGTAACCAGCGTTTCAGCATAGTCACACCCCACAGCCCCGCCAGACCTGCCGCCAGACCGACGATCATCGCACCGCCCACGCCGATATAACCGCACGCCGGAGTCACGCCAACCAGACCAGCAATCGCACCGGAACAGGCGCCCAGCAGCGAAGGTTTACCGCGCAGCGCCCACTCACCAAAGACCCAGGACAGAATCGCTGCCGCTGTTGCCACCACGGTGTTAACGAAGGCCAGCGCGGCGATTTCGTTCGCGGCGCTTGCGGAACCGGCGTTAAAACCAAACCAGCCCACGTAGAGGATCGCCGTACCGATAAACACCATCGGCAGGTTGTGCGGTTTGAAGGCTTCTTTACCGAAGCCGACACGTTTACCCACCAGGTAAGCGCCCACCAGACCGGCGACCGCAGCGTTAATGTGCACCACAGTACCGCCCGCAAAGTCCAGCGCGCCGTGGGAAGCCAGCAGACCGCCGCCCCAGACCATGTGCGCAATCGGCACATAGGAGAGCGTCATCCATACCACCACGAAGATCAGCACCGCAGAGAAACGAATACGCTCCGCCAGCGCGCCAACGATAAGCCCGACGGTAATACAGGCAAACGAGCCCTGGAACGCAACGTGAATATACTGGTAGAAGCTGCCCATCACCGCCGTCAGCTCGATGTTTTTCAGCATCGCCCAGTTAAAGTTGCCGAAGAAGTTATTGCCTTCGCCGAAGGCCAGCGAGTAGCCATAAACCACCCACAGGATGCATACCAGCGCGAAGGTCACTGTTACCTGCGTCAGCATCGACAGCACGTTCTTGCCGCGGATCAGACCGCCGTAGAACAGGGCGATGCCGGGAATTGTCATAAACAGCACCAGCGCGGTGCAGATCATCATAAAGGCGTTGTCCGCTTTGTCAGCAACAGCCGGGGCGGCCAGCGCCAGTCCCGGAAGCAGAGCCAGCGCGGCAAGTACGGATTTAAAAGTGGTTTTGCTCATTTTTCCCATCCCTATCACTGTGTGCAGGAGTTACAGCGCCGCTTCGTCGGCTTCGCCGGTACGAATGCGAATGACGCGTTGCAGCTCGGCAACGAAAATTTTGCCGTCGCCAATTTTTCCGGTGTAGGCCGCCTTGCTGATCACATCGATCACTTCATCGAGCTGATCATCAGCAATCGCCACGTCAATCTTCACTTTTGGCAGGAAGTTAACGCTGTACTCGGCGCCACGGTACAACTCGGCGTGACCTTTCTGACGCCCGAAGCCTTTCACTTCAGTCACGGTCAGCCCCTGAATACCAATTGAAGAGAGCGCTTCTCGCACGTCTTCGAGTTTGAATGGTTTAATCACCACGGTAACCAGCTTCATAAAGTTCCTCCAGGCGGAATTCGGTAATGGCAGCAGCTAACATGAATCTGATATTGCAATCGCTGTGCCAGAAATAAAAACGAGGAGAAGTTCAGGCCGTTACGCCGCGTGGCGAGGGAAAAACGCAAAAGGGAAAAGTGTGACGGGGATTCAGATTGTTCCTGGAAAAGAAAAACGCACCATGCCAGTGCAGGGTGCGTTGCATTTTTGCACCAACAGCGATGGCTGTCAGTAGCCTGCCTGATAATGGTGCATCACGCGATAAGCGATTCTTCTTTCGTGGCGGCGGCCAGCTCTTCTCCAGCCAGTTGCAGCTGGTACATCTGCCAGTAGCGCCCCTGCGCATTTAACAACTCCTGATGAGTGCCGCGCTCTACCGCCTGACCGCGATGCAGCACCATAATGGTATCCGCATCGACAATGGTCGACAGCCGGTGAGCGATCACCACCAGCGTGGTCTGCTGGCGGATCGCCGCCAGCGCCTGCTGGATCGCCTGCTCGGTGCCCGAATCGATATTGGCCGTCGCCTCATCAAGGATGAGGATCTGAGGAGTGCCAACCAGCACCCGCGCCAGCGCCAGCAGCTGTTTTTGCCCGACGGAGAGATTATTGCCCTGCTCCCCCAAACGGGTATGAATTCCGTCGCTCATGCTGCGCGCCAGCTCCGCCAGCTGCACCGTTTCCAGCGCCTGCCAAACCTTCTCTTCGCTGATGTCGCGCCCGAGAGTCACGTTTTCAAAAAAGGATTCTGCCATTACTACCGGATCCTGCTGCACCATCGCCACGCCGTTGCGCAGCGCGTTATGGCCGATGGTGGAGAGCGGACGTCCGTCGAGGCGAATTTCCCCCCGGGTAAGCGGGTAGTAGCCCATCATCAGGCTGGCGAGCGTACTTTTGCCGCTGCCGGTATGCCCCACCAGCGCCACAAAACTGCGTGACGGAATGGTCAGATTAATATCCTGCAATACCAGCCGGTCATCACGATAGGCAAACGACAGGTTTTCGATCTCAACAGCGCCGCTTTCCAGCGGGCGATCGTCATCGCCGTAGGTCTGGCGCGGGCGATCCATCAGTTCAAACACGCGCTCCCCCGCCACCACCGCCTGCTGCAGCATCGACTGCTGGGTAGTGAGTTCGATCAGCGGTTCGTTAAGCCGCCCCAGATAGCTGATAAAGGCATAGAGCACGCCCACCTGAATGGTGCCGACGGCGGTAAAGCCAAACAGCATTAACAGGCCGCAGAGCACCAACGCCGAAAACAGGCTCAGCAGTGGGCGCAGCAAAAAGCCGTCGAGGCGCAGCGTCTGCATACGTGCCGTGTAGTGCGAGCGGCTGGCTTCCCCCATCCGCTCGCCAAAGCGCGCCTGCTGGCGGAACTGCTGGATGACGCCCATGCCGTTGATCACTTCGTTAAAGCCGTCGTTGATGTCGGCGAGATAGCTGCGCAGACGACGGACAATAGGCGTGCTGTAGCGCTGATACAGCGCCATCACCACCAGCACCGCCGGGAAAATGGTCACCGCCACCAGCGCCATACGCCAGTCGAGGGTGAACATCGCCACCAGCATCGCGCCGATCAGCGCCGCGCTGCGTAGCACGGTTGCCACCACAGTGACGTAGAGATCGCGGATCACTTCGGTATCGTTGGTCACCCGGGAGATCAACTGCCCCACCGGTTGGGTATCGAAGGCGCTCAGCGGTTGACGGAGCGCCGCATCCATCACGTCGGTACGCAGTTGCTGCACCACGCCCACCGCCGCCTCGTTAAACAGCAGCGACTGCGCATAGTGCAGCCCTGCCGCCAGCAGTTGCAGGCCGATATAGGCGGCCGCCATGCCCGCCAGCAGGCCCCACGGCAGGTAACTTTTGGCGACCATGTTATCGATAAAATAGCTGATTAGCGCCGGGCCGGAGACTTCGGCAATCGCCGCCACCCACAGCATAACAACGGCGCGGGTCAGGGGTTTACGCCAGGGCTTGCCATACACTAACAGCCGTTTGAGCGTAGGCCACAGTTGCCCAAAACTACGCATTGGCAGGATCCTCTTTTTCTTCCGGCGCCTCATCCAGCGCCGCTTCCAGTTGCTGATAGCGATACATGTCGCGATACCAGCCGGGCTGCTGCGACAGCTGGTCGTGATGACCGCGCTGAGCAACATGTCCGTGCTGCATCACCAGAATTTCACTGGCTTCGGTAAGGGCCGACAGGCGGTGAGCGCTGATGATCACCGTGCGCCCTTCTCCCCACTGCCGCAGGTTGTGCAGGATCTCGTGTTCGGTTCGACCGTCCACGGCGGAGAGCGCATCGTCGAGGATAAGGATCTCGGCATTGAGCAACAGCGCGCGGGCAATAGAAATGCGCTGTTTCTGTCCGCCGGACAGCATGACGCCGCGCTCACCCACTTCGGTTTCATAGCCCTGCGGCAGGCGCAGAATGTCTTCATGGACGCTGGCAAGTCGCGCCGCGTGTTCGATCTCCTGCTGCGTGGCCCCAGGCTTGCCAAGGGCGATATTGTTCGCCACGGTATCGGAGAATAAAAACGGCGTCTGGTTCACCACCGCCAGACGACTGCGCCAGGCGTCGAGCTTCAGGCGCGGCAGCGGAATACCGTGATAGGCGATCTCACCCTGATCGACATCGAAATGGCGCTGGATCAGCGACAGCAGGGTACTTTTCCCGGCGCCGGTCGGCCCACAGATGCCGAGCATTTGTCCGGGATTAAGCGTGAAATTGACGCCGTTCAGCGTGGCGCTGTCGGTTTGCGGATAGCGGAATTCGCGAATGGTCACCGCCAGCTCGCCGCGTCCGTCCGGCAGGGATTCACTGCCATCGTTGACCACCGGCGCCTCCGCCAGCATATCGCGGATACGGGTATAGGCGGCGCTGCCGCGCTCGACGATGTTAAACATCCACGCCAGCGCCAGCATCGGCCAGATCATCAGTCCCAGATACATGATAAAGCTGGTCAGTTGCCCAAGGGTTAACGAGCCGTTGACCACCATCCAGCTGCCGCCGCCAATGGCCAGCAGATTCGCCATGCCGATGGCGATATAAATCGTCGGATCAAAACGCGCATCCACGCGGGCGACCTTCATATTTTTGCGCCCCGTGTCGGCGGCATCGGCGGCGAACAGCGCCGACTGGCGATCTTCCAGGCCAAAGGCCTTGATCATGCGGATGCTGGTCATGCTCTCCTGGGTCCGGTCGTTGAGCGAGGAGAATGCCGCCTGCGCCAGCTTAAAGCGCTCGTGCAGCTGGTCGCCGTAGCGCTTGATGACAATCGCCATGATCGGCATGGGCAGCAGTGCCAGCAGGGTGAGCTGCCAGCTGATTTGCGTCGACATCACCACCAGCACCACGCAGCCCATCACCAGCGAATCCACCAGCGTCAGCACCCCTTCCCCGGCGGCGAACACCACGCGATCGACATCGTTAGTGGCGCGCGCCATTAAATCGCCGGTGCGATGGCGCAGGTAAAACTCCGGATGCTGGCGGCTGAGCTGGCGGTAAAAATCCTCACGCAGTTCAACGGCGAGCTGGTAGGAGGCGCCGAAAAGCAGCACGCGCCAGACGTAGCGCAGCAGGTAGGTGACAATCGCCACCCCCACCAGCAGGCCGATCCACATCAGCACCCGGCTGGTGGTGTAATGTTGTTGCGTCACGCCATCCACCACATAGCCCACCACTTTCGGCGGGATAAGCTGCAGGATGGCAATAAAGATAAGCAGGGCTACAGCACCGAGATAGCGTCGCCATTCCCGGCGAAAGTACCAGCTTAATTGAGCAAATAATCGCACGCGGTCATTTCCTGAACGTGATTTTCCGGCGGTGGTGCTTCGGGCCGGGAGAGTTATTCAATGGGTAACGCAGTGGTGAACTTTATCTGTTCCATGGCGAAACTGGAGGTCACATCGGACAACCCAGGTACGCTGTTCACCAGCCGTTTATAGAAATCATCATAGCGCTTCATGTCGGCGACCTGCACCCGTAAAAGGTAGTCGTATTCGCCGGCCATGCGCCAGAAACCTAACACTTCGGGCAGCGCATTGACCTCAGAGACAAAGCGGCAGTACCAGTCGCGGCTGTGATGCTGGGTTTTGATCAGCACAAAGGCCGTAAGCCCGAGGCCGAGCTTTTCCGCATCCAGCAGCGCGACCCGTTCTTTGATCACGCCGTCGTCTTCCAGCCGTTTCAGCCGTTTCCAGCAGGGAGTGGTTGTCAGATTAACGGCATCCGCGAGCGCCTGCAAAGAGAGGGTGCAGTCGCTTTGCAGTAATGAAAGCAGCTTTCTGTCAATTTTATCTAGCATTGCCCCCTCCGGGAGAATTTCTTTCTCCTTAAAGTCTATTTCAAAGGTCATAAAGCAACAATTTTTTCCGTGCTTTCCGCTAAGCTGGGCACAAAATGACAAACGGATCCGCGCCATGAAAAACACCTGGGTTAAACATGCTATCAGTGAAATCAATGCCGATTATCAACGCTCGGCGGATACGCACCTTATCCGTCTGGCGCTGCCGGGTTTTCCGGGCATTCAGCTCTATTTAAAAGATGAAAGCACCCACCCGACCGGCAGCCTGAAGCATCGCCTGGCGCGATCCCTGTTTTTATATGGTCTGTGCAACGGCTGGATCAAAGAAGGCACGCCGATTATTGAGTCATCCTCCGGCTCAACGGCGGTGTCGGAAGCTTATTTTGCCCGTCTGCTGGGCCTGCCGTTTATCGCCGTAATGCCGTCCTGTACGGCGAAGCGCAAAATCGAGCAGATTGAATTCTACGGCGGGCGTTGTCACTTCGTGGAGAGCGCCTGCGAGATCTACGCCGCTTCCGAGATGCTGGCGCGGGAGCTGCACGGCCATTATATGGATCAGTTTACCTATGCCGAACGCGCCACCGACTGGCGCGGCAATAACAATATCGCCGACAGCATTTTCCGCCAGATGCAGAGCGAACCGCACCCGGAGCCGACGTGGATCGTGATGAGCGCCGGTACGGGCGGCACCTCCGCGACCATTGGCCGCTACCTGCGCTGCCAGGGCTACGATACTCAACTGATGGTGGTGGATCCGCAAAACTCGGTGTTTATGGATTACTGGCAAACCCGCGATAGCACTTTGCGCAGCCCGGTGGGCAGTAAAATCGAAGGTATTGGCCGCCCGCGCGTCGAGCCGTCGTTCGTGCCGGATGTGGTGGATGAGATGCTGCGCGTGCCGGATGCCGCCAGCGTCGCCACCGCGCAGTGGCTGGAAACGCAGTTAGGCCGCAAAGTCGGCGCGTCCACCGGCACCAATATGTGGGGCGCGCTGACGCTGGCCGCCAGAATGCGCGACGCAGGCCAGACCGGTTCTATCGTCACCCTGCTGTGCGACAGCGGCGAGCGCTATCTCGACACCTATTACAATGCGGAATGGGTGCGGGCGAATATCGGCGATGTGACGCCGTGGAAAGCGGAAATCGCCCGTTTACTGGCATAAAAAAAGCCGGGTTTAAACGGACCCGGCTTGCTGACAATGCTCATTATTCGGGGGAATAAGGAAGATGTGGTGTGGTCAGCCAATGCGTTAAATAGTGCGATACCGCCTGATTCTGACAGTGTCCGATCACCGGTAAATGGGGCAGCGCCGCGCGCAATTGCGGCATGGCGTTGCCCATAATCATGCCGCGTCCGACGGCGGCGAGCATTTCGTGGTCATTCATCGCGTCGCCAAATGCCATGCAATCCTGCATGGCGATCCCCAGCCGATCGCTTAAGATCGCCAGCGCCGCGCCTTTATTACAGCCCACAGGCAGCACCTCAAGACAATCAAAGGCCGAAAAACAGATATGCGCGCGATCGCCTAATGCCTCGTGCAGCTGAATGCGCAAACGCTCCAGATCCTCATGATCGCCGCAGAAACAGATTTTGGTCACTTCGTGCGGGCTGAGCGCTTTGAGATCCACCACCCGGTATTTAAAGCCGCTGTAAATATGGAAATCGAGCAGCAGAGGCATCTCTTCTCCGGTCAGCCAGCCGCTGTCGTTAAACACGTGCAGACTCGCCTGGGTATCCCACTGACGGTGGATCACCTGTTCGGCGACGTCCGGGCTGAGATCCTGACGGTGCAGCAGCTCCCCCTCCAGCGAGTGAATGCGCGTGCCGTTACCGGTGATCAGATACGCCTCCAGCGTAATCATCCCCAGCAAATGACGCATTTCCAGCGCATGACGGCCGGTAGCGAACGCCAGCGTAATATCCCGGTCGCGCAGACGACGCAGGGTATCCAGCGTTTGCTCGCCTAAACGGTGGTCAGGCATCAGTAAGGTGCCGTCCATATCAAATGCAGCCAGTCGCGCCATAATTATCCCGGTTTTGTGATGCGGAAACTTGTGTACCAGTATTGCCTGAGATATACGGAAGTAATAGTGAATACTTCAGGATATTTGTTCCGGGTTTATGCGCCAGTTAAATCGACTTAATCAGTATCAGCGCCTGTGGCAGTTTTCCGATGGCGAACCGCAGCACGCCAGCGTGGCGGGGCTGGCAGAGCGCTGTTTTTGCAGCGACCGCCATATGCGTACCCTGTTACGTCAAATGGAGGCGTCCGGCTGGCTGAGCTGGCAGGCGCAGTCGGGGCGTGGAAAACGTGGCGTGCTGCATTTTCACGTCACGCCAGGATCGCTGCGCAATGCGCTGCTGGAGCAGGCCCTGAATGAGGGGCAGCAGCACAGCGCGCTGGCGCTGGCGCAACTGCCGCCGGAGGCGCTGCGCAATCTGCTGCATCCTTTTCTGGGCGGCCTGTGGCAAAACGACTCACCTACTCTGCGCATTCCCTATTATCGCCCTCTGGAGCCGCTGCATCCGGGCTTTCTGCCGGGGCGCGCCGAGCAGCATCTGGCCGGGCAGATCTTTTCCGGCCTGACGCGCTTTATTACCGATAACCCTTTGCCGCAGAGCGACCTGGCGCACCACTGGGAGGTGTCGGCCGATGGCCTGAGCTGGCGCTTTCATCTGCGCACCACCCTGCACTGGCATAATGGCGATGCGGTGAACGCCCAACAATTGCAGATGCGTTTGCAGCATCTGCTGACGCTGCCCGATCTGCGCAGGCTGTTTAACAGCGTGGCGGAGATCGCGGTGCCGCACCCGCACTGTCTGCTGTTCACGCTGCATCAGCCGGATCACTGGCTGGCGCACCGACTGGCAAGCTACGGTAGCCGTCTGGCCCATCCGCAGCATCCGCTGGTGGGCACCGGCCCTTTCCGGCTGGCGTCCTTCAGCCCGGAACTGGTGCGCCTGGAAAGCCATGAGCATTATCACCTCAGCCATCCGCTGTTAAAGGCGGTGGAATACTGGATCACCCCGCAACTGTTCGAGCAGGATCTGGGCAGCAGTTGCCGCCATCCGGTGCAGATCACCATTGGCAAGCCGGATGAACTGATCCACCTGCGACAGGTCAGCAGCGGCATCAGCCTCGGGTTTTGTTATCTCGCCCGGCGTATCAGTGAAAGACTGAGCCAGGCACAGGCGCGGCGACTGGTGCAGATCGTCCATCAGAGCGGCCTGCTACAGACCCTGCCGCTGGATGAAAACCTGATCACCCCCAGCCGGGAATTACTGCCCGGCTGGGCGATGCCGCACTGGGCGGAGGAAAAGGTGGCGCTGCCGGAAAAACTGACGCTGCTGTATCACCTGCCGGTGGAACTGCACACCATGGCGGAGGAGCTTAAGCGCTATCTTGCCGGGCTGGGCTGTGAACTGACGGTAATTTTTCATGATGCGAAGAACTGGGATAACTGTAGCGGGCTTGCAACTGCTGACCTGATGATGGGCGACAGGCTGATCGGCGAAGCGCCGGAATATACTCTGGAGCAATGGTTACGCTGCGATCCGCTGTGGCCCAATCTGTTACCCGCCTCTCGCTTTGCCCATCTCCAGGCCACGCTGGATGCGGTGCAGCGTCAGCCGAATGAACAGGCGCGCTGCGCGGATTTGCAGGATGTATTCAGCGGATTAATGGACGAGGCGGTGCTGACGCCGCTGTTTAACTATCAGTATCAGATCAGCGCCCCGCCTGGCGTGCAGGGGATCCGCCTGAACACCCGCGGCTGGTTTGATTTTACCGAGGCCTGGCTACCCGCCCCGGCGCGTGAAGAAGCTGGTCGCGCACTGCCGCAGACGCTACCATAGTGTTTTACATGCAATCGGGAAGAATTATGAAACGTGCCGTCGTCGTCTTTAGCGGAGGTCAGGACTCCACTACCTGTCTGGTGCAGGCGTTACAGCAGTATGATGAAGTCCACTGTGTCACCTTCGATTATGGTCAGCGTCATCGCGCCGAAATCGACGTTGCCCGTGAACTGGCGCTGAAACTGGGGGCGCGTGCGCATAAAGTGCTGGATGTTACCCTGCTTAATGAACTGGCGGTCAGCAGCCTGACCCGCGACAGCATCCCGGTGCCGGACTATGAGCCAGACGCCAGCGGTATCCCGAATACCTTTGTGCCGGGGCGCAATATTCTGTTCTTAACCCTGACCGCGATCTATGCGTATCAGGTACAGGCGGAAGCGGTCATTACCGGCGTGTGCGAGACGGATTTTTCCGGCTACCCGGACTGCCGTGATGAGTTCGTGAAAGCGCTCAATCATGCCGTTAATCTTGGCATGGCAAAGGATATTCGCTTCGAGACGCCGCTGATGTGGCTCGACAAAGCGGAAACCTGGGCGCTGGCGGATCGCTGGGGGAAACTGGATTTGATCCGCAACGAGACGCTGACCTGCTACAACGGCATTAAGGGCGACGGTTGCGGCCAGTGCGCCGCCTGTAACCTGCGCGCTAACGGTCTGAATCACTACCTGGCGGATAAAGCGGGCGTGATGGCGGCGATGAAGAAAAAGACGGGCCTGGCGTAAGGCCTGCGTTCGTACCTGTTGCCCGGCGGCGCAGGCTTGCCGGGCCTACAACGGCATTGCCCACGTAGGCCGGGTAAGCGAAGCGCCACCCGGCATTACACATCCGGCCTTACTCCATCAACGCCTGTAATTTGTCCCGCAACTCTCCTTCCAGCGCCAGCGCCTTCTGGGTTTTCAGGTCGATACAGACAAAAGTGATTTGCGCGTCGGCAACGACGTCCCCTCCCGGCTCCAGCGTCACCGTCTGACTTAGCACGCCGCTTTTGCCGTTCAGTTGCTGGAGGTGGCTGCTGATGGTCAACAGATCGCCCAGCACGGCCGGTCGGCGGTAATTGATATTGATGTTCACCACCACAAAAGCGATGTTGCGGGCGGACATCCACTGAAAGCTGTCGGTGTTTTCCAGGCCCTCCCAGCGGGCTTCTTCCAGAAACTCCAGATAGCGGGCATTGTTCACATGCTGGTAAACGTCGATATGAAATCCACGAACTTTGATTTGAGTCTGCATAGCGCCTTAACCTTTTATTTTTTTCCAGGAACAGAGGTCATCACTGGTATGACCTCTTTATCCTGGCAAAATTTAGCGACTCCGCAACCCCAAAAACTACAGGGTTAAACGTTCAAGGTTACGTTCCACCAGCGCATTGCCCATTCCCGGCACCTGTTTAAGATCTTCCACCGTTTTAAACGGCCCGTATTCCTCCCGATAGCTGACGATCGCCTGGGCTTTTTTCAGCCCTACCCCGTTGAGGACACGGGCCAGATCGTCGGCAGAAGCGGCGTTAATGCTGACCCTGGTACTTTCCTCATCGCCGGCTTTTGCCGTCTCCTTTGCCTGGGTAAGGTTTTGCGCGTCCGGCCTGGCGTCTGCTTTCGTTTGCGTCGCCGCCGGTTTAGCGCTTGCAGTCGCCGCAAGCGTGCTCTGTGTCATGCCTGCACAGGCGAGGCCGAGAGTAAAAATGAGGGCATTGATTCCACGTTTCATGCTGTTATCTCCTTGTTTGTTGACAGCCATCTCACGATAAACAGGCGGCCAAACGGGTGCAAACAGCAAGCTTCAGAAATGGAAAAGGCCGCGTAAGCGGCCTTTGAATATTGCAGTGGGTTACAAAAAGATGCGAAGCGCCTCGTTATTGCTGAGGATCAACGATGTCGCCCTTTTTGATTTTGGCTTCCTTGCGCAGGTTGCTCATCAGCGCTTCGAAGGCGATTTGCGCATTGTTCTGGGTGATACCCTGCACCATCGCTTTTTTCTGCTCTTCCGGCATGGTGCCCGCTTTCACTTCATCCAGCGCCAGCAGTACCACGTTGCCCTGCATATCGCTGGCAACGCCGTAAGACGGCTTATCTTTGGCTGGCAACGGCAGCGCAAAGGCGGCCTGGCTCAGCGGATCCTGCCCGGTGCGGGTCAGGGTTTTCGCTTCACCGAAGCTCAGACCTGCGGCTTTCAGCGCCTCATCACCTTTACCGGCTTTGAGGGCGGCCAGCAGCTTGTCAGCATCCAGTTTGGCCTGCTGCTGCGCTTTGTTGTGCTTGACGATATCCGTCACCTGCGTTTTAACTTCATCCAGCGGCTTCACGGCTTCCGGCTTATGCTCGCTGACACGGATAACGAAGGCACGATCGCCGTCGACGGTAATGATGTCAGAGTTGCTGCCCGGCGTGCCGTTTTCCCCTACCAGACCACCATTGAAGATGGCATCGGCAACCGGTTTGAAGTTCAGCTCTTCCGGCAGGTTGTTACGACCAAACCAGCCGGTTTCCACGGCTTTCACGCCTGCGGCCTGTTCAGCGCCGGTCAGGGAGACGTTGTCGTTGCTCGCCGCTTCGCTCACTTTCTGTTGCAGCGCGTAGAAGGCATCAAGGCCTTTTTCCTGCTTCACTTTCGCGGCCAGATCGTCACGCACCTCCGCCAGCGGTTTTACTTTAGCAGGCTGAATATCATCCAGACGCACCACCAGGAAACCTACGCTGGATTTGATCACGCCAGACAGCTGGCCTTTTTCTTTCAGACCGGCATTTTTAAGCTCATCCGGCGTGGTGGCTGGTTCCAGCCATCCCATATCGCCGCCGTTACGGGCAGAGATGATGTCGGAGGATTTCTCTTTTGCCAGCTGTGCGAAGTCTGCGCCTTTGCTCAGGGCGTCGAGAACGGCTTTCGCCTCGTCTTCGGTTTTGGTCTGGATCACGCTGTAGCGGTTACGCTGCGGCTGGGTGAATTCATCCTGATGCTGGTCGTAGTACGCCTGAATGTCGGCATCGCTCGCATCCTGCTGCATGTTTACAGCATCCAGCTTGATATAGCTGACGCGGAACTGTTCCGGCGCCATAAAGCTGTTTTTGTTCTGCTCGTAATAGCTGGTGATTTCCTGATCGGTCACCGTCTGCTTCGCGGCCAGTGCATTCACATCAAGGATCGCTTCGCGCACGATACGCTGCTGCGCCACCAGGGTAGCCAGCTCGTCGGTTTCACCCTTCAGCATGAAATCGGTACCGGCAATGGCATTAATCAGCTGCTGAGACACCATCTGGTTACGCAACGCCTGCGCATACTGATCGGCGTTCATGCCCATCTGGTTAATCAGCGCGTTATAGCGGGTATTGTCAAAGGTGCCGTTATTCTGGAAAGCTTTGGTCGCGAAAATGGCTTTCTTCACCTGCTCATCGCTGATGCCGAGGCCAAGATGGCGGGCATACTGATCCAGCAGAGCTTCGTCGATAAGACGATCCAGCACCTGCTGACGCATGGTTTTCATGTAATTTTCATTAGCGGCCAGTTCAGAGAACTGTTCACCTAACTGCTGCTGCATACGGTTACGTTCGCCTGCAACGGCATTTTCGAATTGTCCGCGACTAATTTCCTGGCCATTCACTTTTGCGGCATAGCTATCACCGCCGCCAATCAGATAACCACTCACGCCGGTCAGAATGAACGACACGATAATGATCCCGAAAATGATTTTGATCACAACGCTATTAGCCGCCGTGCGTAAATTGTCCATCATGGTGTAGCAACACTCCGCTGTAGATGACTTGAGGTCCCACGCAACACTGCTTATCCTGCCGCCGCGCGCAAACCCGTATTGTGACAAGAAACGGGGGTAAATGTCAGCCCACCGGGGCCGATTAATTGGGCAATCACAAATAAAAAAGGCACATCGGTTGATGCGCCCTTGTACTTTTTCACAATCCCTTTGGAGATCGCGCTCAGTTTACCGCGTCTTTCAGCGCTTTACCTGCGCGGAAACCCGGAACTTTAGCCGCGGCGATGGTGATCTCTTTGCCTGTTTGCGGGTTGCGACCAGTACGGGCAGCACGCTCTTTAACAGCAAAAGTACCAAAACCTACCAGTGCCACTTCGTCCCCTGCCTGCAGAGATTCAGTAACAGAAGCAATTAAAGCATCTAACGCACGTCCAGCCGCAGCTTTAGAGATATCAGCCCCTGCAGCAATTTTGTCTATCAGTTGAGATTTATTCACTCTTCTCTTCCTCTCTTTATAATTTATATCGCACTGAATCCTTCACAGAGCGACCGCGCAGCAGTTATATCAGGCCTGTCATGCCCTTACAACATCAGTTGATGATGACACATCCAGGCAGCAATCTAAATTAGCTATACAAAAAAAGGCTGGCAAGCCCGAAATGCGCTGCCAGCCTTGTTTTTCTTAGTGCTCTTTGCGCGAGGTCACTATTTTGCGCTTACAACCTGCATGCCAGACGGCTCATTTTGCAGGGCAAGAGTCAGAACTTCCTCAATGCGCTTCACCGGGTGGATCTTCAGATCGGCAATCACGTTATCCGGAATATCTTCCAGATCGCGTTTGTTTTCGTCCGGGATCAGCACGGTTTTGATGCCGCCACGGTGCGCCGCCAGCAGTTTTTCTTTCAGACCGCCGATAGGCAGCACCAGCCCGCGCAGGGTGATTTCGCCAGTCATCGCCACATCAGCGCGCACCGGGTTGCCGGTCAGACAGGAAACCAGCGCGGTACACATTGCGATACCGGCGCTCGGGCCGTCTTTCGGGGTTGCCCCTTCCGGTACGTGAACGTGGATGTCGCGTTTCTCGTAGAAATCAGGGTTGATACCCAGTTTTTCTGCACGAGCGCGCACCACGGTCAGCGCGGCCTGAATGGATTCCTGCATAACTTCGCCCAGCGAGCCGGTATAGGTCAGCTTGCCTTTGCCCGGTACGCAGGCGGTTTCGATAGTCAACAGATCGCCGCCCACTTCCGTCCATGCCAGACCCGTTACCTGACCCACGCGGTTTTCGTCATCGGCGCGACCATAGTCGAAACGCTGGACGCCGAGGAATTCGTGCAGGTTGTCGCCAGTGATGTGAATATGCTTCAGCGACTTATCCAGCAGCAGCTGTTTCACCGCTTTACGGCACAGTTTGGAGATTTCACGCTCCAGGCTACGCACGCCCGCTTCACGGGTGTAATAGCGGATAATGCCGATGATAGCGCTGTCTTCAACCGTAATTTCGCCATCTTTCAGGGCGTTACGCTCAATCTGCTTCGGCAACAGGTGACGCTTCGCAATGTTCAGCTTTTCGTCTTCGGTGTAACCGGAAAGACGGATCACTTCCATACGATCCAGCAGCGGAGCCGGAATATTCATTGAGTTCGAGGTGGCGACAAACATCACGTCGCTCAGATCGTAATCAACTTCCAGATAGTGATCGCTGAAGGCGACGTTCTGTTCCGGATCCAGCACCTCAAGCAGGGCAGACGCCGGATCGCCACGCATGTCAGACGACATCTTGTCGATCTCATCGAGCAGGAACAGCGGGTTTTTGACGCCCACTTTCGCCATTTTCTGGATCAGTTTGCCCGGCATGGAGCCGATATAGGTACGGCGATGTCCGCGGATTTCCGCTTCGTCACGCACGCCGCCCAACGCCATACGCACGTACTTACGCCCGGTGGCCTGGGCGATGGACTGACCAAGCGAGGTTTTACCCACCCCCGGCGGCCCTACCAGGCACAGGATCGGCCCTTTCAGTTTGTTCACACGGCTCTGCACCGCGAGGTATTCAAGGATGCGGTCTTTGACGCGCTCAAGACCATAGTGGTCTCTGTCGAGGATTTCCTGCGCCTGACGCAGATCTTTCTTCACTTTGCTGCGCGCGTTCCACGGTACCTGGATCATCCATTCGATGTAACCACGCACCACCGTCGCTTCCGCCGACATCGGAGACATCATTTTCAGCTTCTGCAGTTCTGCTTCGGCTTTCTCTTTTGCCTCTTTCGGCATTTTCGCCGCGTCGATCTTCCGCTTCAGCGCCTCGTTTTCGTCCGGCGCGTCGTCCATTTCGCCGAGCTCTTTCTGAATGGCTTTCATTTGCTCGTTCAGATAGTACTCGCGCTGGGATTTCTCCATCTGTTTTTTGACGCGGTTGCGAATGCGCTTCTCAACCTGCAACAGATCGATTTCCGATTCCATCATCGCCATCAGATATTCCAGACGCTCGTTCACGTCGGACATTTCTAACACGGACTGTTTGTCCGCCAGCTTCAGCGGCATGTGCGCGGCGATGGTGTCAGCCAGACGCGCAGGATCGTCGATGCTGTTCAGCGACGTCAGCACTTCCGGCGGGATTTTTTTGTTGAGCTTGATATAGCCTTCGAACTGGCTGATGGCCGTGCGTACCAGCACTTCCTGCTCGCGCTCGTCAATGGCCGGCGATTCCAGGTACTCGGCTTTCGCGGAGAAGTGTTCACCGTCGTCAGACAGCGCTGAAATGCGTGCGCGCTGCAAACCTTCGACCAGCACTTTAACGGTGCCGTCCGGCAGTTTCAGCATCTGTAAAATTGAGGCCACGGTCCCGACGGTGAAAAGATCATTTACACCCGGTTCATCCGTTGAGGCTTCTTTCTGCGCGACCAGCATGATTTTTTTATCATGATCCATGGCGGCTTCAAGGCAACGGATAGATTTTTCCCGCCCTACAAATAAGGGTATGACCATGTGCGGATAAACCACCACATCGCGCAGCGGCAATACGGGGATTTCAATGCGTTCAGAACGCTCAGGATTCATAGAGCTCTCTCTTAGTTTAGTGTCCGCCAGGGTAATCAGGTGGCATGACTGTGCTTCACGCAACCATTAACATGTATGTCAGTATATGGGGATGTTTCCCGGACATTCAACGTCAGGGAACAGGAAAAATAAAAGGGGAGATAAAATCCCCCCTTTTTTATTAACTGACTGTATGTTTTGGCGATTTATTCACCAGAAGCTTGCTGCGCTTCCGGTTTGCCATACATCAGCATGGGTTTGGATTGACCCGCAATAACGGACTCGTCGATGACCACTTTTTCGACATCTTCCATGGACGGTAAATCGTACATGGTGTCGAGCAGAGCGGCTTCTACGATGGAGCGCAGGCCACGGGCACCGGTTTTGCGCGCCATGGCTTTCTTGGCGATGGCATCCAGCGCTTCGTCGCGGAACTCAAGATCCACGCCTTCCAGATTAAACAGCGCCTGATACTGCTTGGTCAGGGCGTTTTTCGGCTCTTTCAGGATCTGGATCAGCGCTTCTTCGCTCAGTTCGTTCAGCGTAGCGACCACCGGCAGACGACCGATGAATTCCGGGATCAGACCAAATTTGATCAAATCTTCCGGTTCAACCTGCGCCAGCAGCTCACCTTCCTGCGGTTTCTCTGATTTTCCTTTCACCGTCGCGCCAAAACCAATGCCGGAGCCGGTTTCTACACGATGGGAGATCACTTTATCGAGACCCGCAAATGCGCCGCCACAGATAAAGAGGATCTTGGAGGTATCAACCTGCAGGAATTCCTGCTGCGGATGCTTGCGTCCACCCTGCGGCGGAACGGCGGCAACCGTGCCTTCAATCAGTTTCAACAGCGCCTGCTGCACGCCTTCACCGGAGACGTCACGGGTGATGGACGGGTTATCAGACTTACGGGAGATCTTGTCGATCTCATCGATATAGACGATACCGCGCTGGGCTTTCTGCACGTCGTAATCGCATTTTTGCAGCAGCTTCTGGATGATGTTTTCCACATCTTCACCCACGTAACCGGCTTCGGTCAGGGTGGTGGCGTCCGCCATGGTGAATGGCACATCCAGCAGGCGCGCCAGGGTTTCCGCCAACAGGGTTTTACCGGAACCGGTTGGGCCGATCAGCAGAATGTTACTTTTGCCAAGCTCAACACCGTTGCTGGTATCACCGTTACGCAGACGTTTGTAGTGGTTGTAAACCGCCACCGCCAGCACTTTTTTGGCCTGTTCCTGACCAATAACATAATCGTCCAGATGATGACGGATTTCGTGCGGCGTCGGCAGCGCGCTACGCTCGCGATGCGGCGCAACTTCTTTGATCTCTTCGCGAATGATGTCATTACACAGATCAACACATTCGTCGCAGATATACACGGATGGCCCGGCAATCAGCTTACGCACTTCATGCTGGCTTTTGCCGCAAAAAGAGCAATACAACAGTTTGCCCGAACCATCTTTGCGTTTATCTGTCATGAGTAAAAACCTCTTATCTGTTCTTTGTGCCGCACACGACGACGCAAATGCCAATCCAGGCGCAAAATGCTGCCTGGCGTAGTGCCGCTCTTAATGATTATAGCGGTACACGTCTGGCCTGAGCATTAATTACGATGGGTCAAAATCGAGTCGACCAGACCGTACTCAACTGCCTCTGGAGCGGAGAGGAAGCGGTCACGTTCGGTATCACGTTCGATTTGTTCTAAAGATTGACCCGTATGGTGCGCCATAAGTTCATTCATGCGCCCTTTAACTTTCAGGATTTCACGCGCGTGAATTTCAATGTCCGTGGCCTGGCCCTGATAGCCGCCCAACGGCTGGTGAATCATGACGCGAGAATTCGGCAGGCAGAAACGCTTGCCTTTAGCGCCCGCAGTCAGCAGGAATGCGCCCATAGAGGCCGCCTGTCCCATACAAATGGTGCTGACGTCCGGCTTAATAAATTGCATGGTGTCATAAATCGACATCCCGGCAGTGATCACACCACCCGGAGAGTTAATATACAGGTAAATGTCTTTTTCCGGGTTTTCCGCTTCCAGAAACAGCATCTGCGCCACAATCAGGTTAGCCATGTGGTCTTCGACCTGGCCGGTCATGAAAATGACGCGTTCCTTAAGAAGACGGGAATAGATATCAAAAGAACGCTCACCGCGCGAGGTCTGTTCAATGACCATTGGCACCAGCGCCATATGGGGTGCAAAGTTATCTCGTTCGCCGCTGTATGACATGTCCGTCTCCTGGATAAAAAATAAATAAACCTGCTGGACCGATTCTACTTGAGTATGACTGGTCTGACTACGACCACCCTGGACGGATATTCAGCAAGAACACTTCTGACAGTCTCCCTGTAATGGGGATGGCTACGCCTTATTTCAAGCATAACAAGCTTTTGGCTTAACGCTAACACTGAAACGCGCTTTTAGCACTCATCCTAAAAAGTCTGGATGATAAAAAAAAGCCCGCCACAGCAAAGTGACGGGCTTCTGGTTACGTTATGTACGTAATGGCGAAACTTACGCCTGCTGGTTCATCAGCTCGTTGAAGGAAGTGGCTTTCTCAGTCACTTTCGCTTTTTCCAGAACGGCTTCAACAGCCTGCTCTTCCAGCGCAACGTTACGCATGTTGTCCATCAGCTCTTTATTTTTGCTGTAGAACTCAATCACTTCTTTCGGATCTTCGTAGGCAGACGCCATTTCTTCGATCAGCGTGTTAACGCGCGCTTCGTCAGCTTTCAGCTCATGGGTACGGATAACTTCACCCAGCAGCAGGCCAACCACTACGCGACGCTTAGCCTGTTCTTCGAACAGTTCACGCGGCAGCTCCAGCGCTTGTTTCTCGTTGCCGCCGAAACGCTGTGCAGCCTGACGACGCAGTACGTCGATTTCGCCGTCGATCAGCGCAGCCGGCACGTCGATTTCGTTCGCTTTCACCAGACCGTCGATAGCCTGAGTTTTCACACGGTTACGCACCGCGCCTTTCAGCTCGCGATCCATGTTTTTACGCACTTCAGCACGCAGACCTTCGATAGAACCATCTTCCACGCCGAAACGCTTGATGAATTCTTCGGTCAGTTCCGGCATTTCGCGCTCTTCAACCTTTTTCAGGTTGATGACGAATTTAGCGGCTTTACCTTTCAGGTTTTCAGCGTGGTATTCTTCCGGGAAGGTCACGTCGATAGTGAACTCTTCACCCGCTTTGTGGCCTTTGATACCGTCTTCGAAGCCCGGGATCATACGACCCTGGCCCATGGCCAGTACGAAATCAGTGGCTTTGCCGCCTTCGAACTCTTCACCATCTACGGAACCGGTGAAATCAACGGTCACGCGGTCTTCAGCTTCTACAGCGCCGTCTTTTTCTTTCCAGGTCGCCTGCTGCTTACGCAGGGTGTCCAGCATGCCATCAACGTCAGCTTCGGTCACTTCTACAACCGGCTTCTCAACTTCGATGGTGTCCAGACCGGACAGCTTCACTTCCGGATACACTTCGAACTCAACAGAGTAAGTGAAGTCTTCACCGAGTTTGTATTCGCCCGGCACATAGTTAGGCGCGCCGGCCGGATTGATTTTTTCCTGAATGATCGCATCAACAAAGTTACGGCTCATCAGTTCGCCCAGCACGTCCTGGCGTACAGATGCGCCATAACGCTGAGCAACAACGGACATCGGTACTTTGCCCTTACGGAAGCCGTCGATGCGAACTTTCTTCGCTACGTTAACCAGCTCGCTCTTCACAGCGGTCTCGATGCTGTCAGCAGCGATAGTAATCGTTACACGGCGCCCAAGGCCCTGAGTGGTCTCAACTGAAACTTGCATCTTGTTACCTCAAAAAATCACAGTGCTCGGTCAACTCTGGAAGCGCGTGTAAGTTTGGCTTCACAGTACCGGGATGTTCTCTTGAATCAGATATACATTCCCTGTCACCAGAATCATCCCGAAGACATTCCGAAAAATAAGACGCAGCATTATAGCGGCATCACTTTTATGAGTCGAGAACGGTTATTGCGTGCCGGATCGGCATTTTTCACAATTCCCGGCTAATTTTTGTCTGAATTTGGCGCAAACCGGACAAAACTCAGGCAAAACAAAACGGCCCGCAGGCCGTTTTCACATATTCTGTACGCAACATACTGGAAAAGTTCCAGCAGTTGCAAATTCCATTTATCAGGCGATGGTTCCGGCACCCCGGCATGGCGGCGACGCCAGAACCGTATCCTGTAATCCTTCCCACTCTTTAATGGTATAGGTATGTAGCGCTAAGGCGTGTACCGATCCTGCCAGTTCATCCGTTAACGTACTGTAAATCATACGATGACGCGTCAGGAAACGCTCACCGGTGAAACGGTCGCTCACCAGGACGACTTTAAAATGGCTTTCTGAACCAGCCGGCACATTGTGACGATAGCTTTCATCCGCCACTTCGAGAAACGCGGGTTCAAACGCGGCCCTTAATTTTGATTCGATTTGGTCACGCATCATCATGATTTTACTCCTCTGACAGCGTCCAGAGATCACCCATCCCTTTAAATGTTAGCCGCTTTTACCACTTTCATTACACCAAAAAAACAATTATTTAGCTTTTGTGACCTTTTCTCATTCAAAGGCATTAACTCAACAGACAAAGTTATGCTCCGGCCCCTCTCAGGCGGGCAGAAAAGTCTTCGGCGGTCAGAAAACAGACAAGACGATGAATTTACATGCGTTCCCTGGTTGCCCCGGCCGTTGGCAATGTTATGATGGCGACAATTATTCTCTTATAAGCATCCGATCTTCCGAGAGCCCCCGACATGTTAAAAAAACTGCTTTTCCCGCTGGTCGCCCTGTTTATGCTCGCAGGCTGCGCTACACCGCCAAACACCATTGACGTTTCACCTAAAATTACGCTGCCGCAGCAGGACCCGAGCCTGATGGGCGTGACCGTGAGCATTAACGGCGCCGATCAGCGTCAGGATCAGGCACTGGCTAAAGTCACCCGTGACAACCAGTTAGTCACCCTGACCGCTACACGCGATCTGCGTTTCCTGTTGCAGGAAGTACTCGAAAAACAGATGACCGCCCGCGGTTACATGGTTGGCCCGAACGGTGCGGTGAACCTGCAGATTATTGTCAATCAGCTGTATGCCGATGTGTCGCAGGGTAACGTGCGCTACAACATCGCCACCAAAGCCGACATCGCCATTATCGCCACCGCGGCTAACGGCAACAAGATGACCAAAAACTATCGCGCCAGCTACTCCGTTGAAGGTGCGTTCACCGCCAAGAACGAAAACATTGCTAACGCGGTTAACAGCGTGCTGACCGATACCATCGCGGACATGTCTCAGGACGTGAGCATCCACGAATTCATTAAACAGAACGCGCGTTAATTCTGCCCGCTGACCCGGCAGCTGTCGGGTCAGCGTCCCTCTTATGTCCAGCCACTATCTGCGCATTTTTCAGCAACCAAAATCAGCGATCCTGCTGATCTTAGGCTTCGCCTCCGGTTTACCGCTTGCCCTGACCTCGGGCACCCTTCAGGCGTGGATGACCGTCGAGAATATTGATCTGAAAACCATTGGTTTCTTCTCGCTGGTCGGCCAGGCCTACGTCTTTAAATTCCTGTGGTCGCCGGTGATGGATCGCTACACGCCACCCTTTTTAGGACGGCGGCGCGGCTGGCTGCTGACCACGCAGATTTTGCTGCTGCTGGCGATTGCTGCGATGGGCTTTCTGGAGCCGGTCAGCCAGTTGCGCTGGATGGCGGCGCTGGCGGTAGTGATCGCATTTTGCTCAGCCTCACAGGATATTGTCTTCGACGCCTGGAAAACTGATGTATTGCCCGCGGAGGAACGCGGCGCGGGCGCGGCCATCAGCGTGCTGGGTTATCGTCTCGGGATGCTGGTCTCCGGCGGACTGGCGCTGTGGCTGGCGGATAAGTGGCTTGGCTGGCAGGGTATGTACTGGCTGATGGCGGCGCTGCTTATCCCCTGCATCATCGCCACCCTACTGGCCCCGGAACCCACGGACGTTATTCCGGTGCCGAAATCACTTGAACAGGCGGTCGTCGCGCCGCTGCGTGATTTCTTTGGCCGTAACAACGCCTGGCTGATTTTACTGCTGATCGTCCTTTATAAGCTGGGCGATGCCTTCGCCATGAGCCTGACCACCACTTTTCTGATCCGCGGCGTTGGTTTTGAAGCCGGTGAGGTTGGGGTGGTGAATAAGACGCTGGGCTTGATTGCCACCATTGTGGGCGCGCTGTACGGCGGCGTACTGATGCAGCGCCTGACGCTGTTCCGCGCGCTGCTGATCTTTGGCGTGTTGCAGGGCATATCTAATGCCGGTTACTGGTGGCTCTCCATCACCGACAAACATATCTACAGCATGGCAGCGGCGGTGTTCTTTGAGAACCTGTGCGGCGGCATGGGCACCGCCGCCTTTGTCGCGCTGTTGATGACGCTGTGCAATAAATCCTTTTCCGCCACGCAGTTTGCCCTGCTCTCTGCCCTGTCTGCCGTGGGACGAGTATACGTCGGTCCCCTCGCCGGCTGGTTTGTCGAGGCGCATGGCTGGTCAACCTTTTATCTGTTCTCGGTGTTTGCCGCCCTTCCTGGTCTGCTCCTGCTGCTGGTCTGTAAGCAGACGCTGGCGTTTACCCAGCAAACGGACAGCTTCCTTCCACGCACTGAATATGCCACGGCCTACCGGCTGGCGTTGCGGACCCTGGCGGTCGGCTGTGCCCTGATCGCGGCCTGGCTGGTCATTTTGCTTCTTAACGCTTCCGGCCTTACCGCCTGGACATTCGGCCTGCAACTGCTGGAATGGGGGGCGCTGCTGGCAACGGCAGGTATCCTCTATGGGGGCGTACTTGACTACCTCGCCCTGCGCAAAACTCGTCTGATCTGAACCGGTTAACCTCAGGTTTTAATTCCCCTGAGTTATTATTTTGATTAAATATCGAACGATAAAATCGCTGTTAGTCGGCATTATTCATTCGTGCAAACTTAAATTTCTTTAATTATTTTGTGCGGTTTAAAATAATGACTATTCTTAAACGATTCAGCACCGTTATGAATTATTTCTTTCAAGTAATGTTCTATAAATGCTGATTCAATGTTAATAATTTGTACTTAAAATTGATTGGTTATACCAATTAACCTGATCAATTAACTGGAGGACGGAGTTTTGTTCTAACATAGGTGTAACTTAGGCGATCGCGAATTTTTACAGATTGTTGCATTCTATGTGACGCGCGCGGCAGAACCCGGTTACACCTCGCTGACACCGCGCCATTCATGTTTACAGTAATGTAACCTTCCCGTAAAATGCCCGCACACTTTAAACGCCACCTGATCCCCGTGGAATTGAGGTCGTTAAATGAGACTCAGGAAATACAATAAAAGTTTGGGACTGCTTTCGTTAATTGCAGGCACTGTTTTACTCAGTGGTTGTGATTCAGCACTGCTGGACCCCAAAGGACAGATCGGACTGGAACAACGTTCCTTGATACTGACAGCTCTTGGGCTGATGTTGATTGTCGTGATCCCCGCTATCGTGATGGCTATCGGCTTTGCCTGGAAGTATCGGGCGTCGAATAAGGATGCCAAATACAGCCCCAACTGGTCGCACTCGAACAAAGTTGAAGCTGTTGTCTGGACCATCCCCATCTTAATCATTATTTTCCTTGCTGTACTGACATGGAAAACCACGCATGCATTAGAACCAGGCAGACCGCTGGATCACGATGCTAAGCCGGTGACCATCGAAGTTATCGCTATGGACTGGAAATGGTTCTTCATCTATCCGGAGCAGGGTATCGCTACGGTGAATGAAATCGCCTTCCCGGCGAACACGCCAGTGGAATTCAAAATCACCTCTAACTCGGTGATGAACTCCTTCTTTATTCCGCGTCTGGGTAGCCAGATTTATGCGATGGCCGGGATGCAGACCAAGCTGCACCTGATTGCCAACGAAGCCGGCACCTATGATGGTATTTCCTCCAACTATAGTGGCGCAGGTTTCTCCGGCATGAAGTTCAAAGCTATTGCTACGCCGGATAACGCCACCTTTGACGCCTGGGTTGCCAAAGCGAAACAGTCTCCGAAAGTCATGAACGATATGGCGACGTACGAGAAAGTTGCGGCTCCGAGCGAATACAACAAGGTTGAATACTTCTCCAGCGTGAAACCGAATTTGTTTAAAGATGTTATTGGCAAATTTATGTCTCACGGGAAAAGCATGGACGTGACGCAGCCGGAAGGGGAACACAGTTCTCATGAAGGTATGGAAGGCATGGACATGAGTCACGCCCAAACCTCTCATTAAGGGGCTGAGGAATAATACGATGTTCGGAAAATTAACACTGGATGCAGTTCCGTACCATGAACCCATTATCATGGTTACGGTTGCAGCAATCCTCGTCGGTGGTCTGGCGCTGGTTGCCGCACTCACTTACTTCGGTAAGTGGTCTTACTTATGGAACGAATGGTTAACCTCCGTTGACCATAAACGCCTGGGGATTATGTATATCCTCGTCGCTATCGTTATGCTGGTGCGTGGCTTTGCCGACGCCATCATGATGCGTACCCAGCAGTTGCTGGTGTCCGCGGGCGAACAGGGCTTCTTGCCACCGCATCACTACGATCAGATCTTTACCGCCCACGGCGTTATCATGATCTTCTTCGTGGCGATGCCGTTCGTTATCGGTCTGATGAACATTGTGGTGCCGCTGCAAATCGGCGCACGCGATGTTGCTTACCCGTTCCTGAACAACCTGAGCTTCTGGTTCACCGTTGTCGGCGTAATCCTGGTGAACGTTTCTCTGGGTGTGGGCGAGTTCGCGCAGACGGGTTGGGTCGCTTATCCGCCACTGTCGGGCATTGAGTACAGTCCGGGGGTCGGGGTCGACTACTGGATCTGGAGTCTCCAGCTCTCCGGTATTGGTACTACGCTGACCGGTATTAACTTCTTTGTAACCATCCTGCGTATGCGTGCGCCGGGCATGACGATGTTCAAAATGCCTGTGTTCACCTGGGCGTCGCTGTGTACTAACGTACTGATTATCGTCTCCTTCCCGATCCTGACGGTGACGATAGCCCTGCTGACCCTGGACCGCTACCTGGGCACCCATTTCTTCACGAATGATATGGGTGGCAACATGATGATGTACGTGAACCTGATTTGGGCCTGGGGCCATCCGGAAGTGTACATTCTTGTTCTGCCAGTGTTCGGTGTGTTCTCTGAAGTGACGGCAACGTTCTCCAGAAAGCGTCTGTTTGGTTATACCTCGCTGGTATGGGCAACTATCGCTATTACCGTACTGTCGTTCATCGTCTGGCTGCACCACTTCTTTACCATGGGCAGCGGTGCGAACGTTAACGCCTTCTTCGGTATCACCACGATGATTATCGCCATCCCGACCGGGGTGAAGATCTTCAACTGGCTGTTTACCATGTACCAGGGTCGTATCCAGTTCCACTCTTCCATGCTGTGGACTATCGGCTTCATCGTCACCTTCTCTATCGGTGGGATGACGGGCGTGCTGCTGGCCGTGCCGGGCGCAGACTTCGTACTGCACAACAGCCTGTTCCTGGTGGCGCACTTCCATAACGTTATCATCGGTGGCGTAGTGTTCGGTTGCTTCGCAGGTATGACCTACTGGTGGCCGAAAGCCTTCGGTTACACCATGAACGAAGCCTGGGGCAAACGTGCATTCTGGTTCTGGATCATCGGCTTCTTCGTAACCTTTATGCCGCTGTACGCTATGGGCTTCATGGGTATGACCCGTCGCGTTAGCCAGGACATCGATCCGATGTTCGAACCGCTGATGATTGTGGCTGAAATCGGCGCGCTGCTGATTGCCTGCGGTATCTTCAGCATCGTGATGCAGATTTATACCTCTGTACGCGATCGCAACCAGAACCGCGACCTGACGGGCGATCCGTGGGGTGGCCGTACGCTGGAGTGGGCAACCTCTTCCCCGCCGCCGTTCTACAACTTTGCCGTAGTTCCGCATATCCACGAGCGTGATGCGTTCTGGGAAATGAAAGAGAAAGGCGAAGCGTACCAGCAGCCGACGCATTATGAAGAAATTCATATGCCGAAAAACAGCGGTGCAGGTGTGGTTATCGGCGCGTTCAGCACCATTTTCGGTTTCGCCATGATCTGGCATATCTGGTGGCTGGCCATCGTAGGCTTCGCAGGTATCATCATTACCTGGATTGTGAAGAGCTTCGATGAAGACGTGGATTACTACGTCCCGGTCGCGACCGTTGAGAAACTGGAAAACCAGCACTTTGATGAAATTAGCAAAGCAGGGCTGAAAAATGTCAACTGATTCTCTGGCACATTCTGGCGCTCATGCGCATGACCATGGGCATCACGATGCAGGAGCCAATAAAGTCTTTGGCTTCTGGATCTACCTGATGAGCGACTGCATTCTCTTTGCATGTCTGTTCGCAACCTATGCCGTTCTGGTGAACGGCACAGCGGGCGGCCCGAGCGGTAAAGATATTTTCGAACTGCCGTTCGTGCTGGTGGAAACTTTCCTCCTGCTGTTTAGCTCCATCACCTACGGCATGGCGGTTATCGCCATGGACAAAGGCAACAAAAGCCAGGTTCTATCCTGGCTGGCGCTGACCTTCCTGTTTGGTGCGGGCTTCGTTGGGATGGAAATCTATGAATTCCATCATCTGATCGCCGAAGGCTTCGGCCCGGATCGCAGCGGCTTCCTGTCCGGGTTCTTCGCCCTGGTAGGTACCCACGGCGTGCACGTGACCTCTGGTCTGGTGTGGATGGCGCTGATGATGTTCCAGGTTTCCCGTCGCGGACTGACCAGCACTAACCGTACCCGTCTGATGTGCCTGAGCATGTTCTGGCACTTCCTGGACGTGGTGTGGATCTGTGTGTTCTCTGTTGTTTATCTGATGGGGGCAATGTAATGAGTCATCCAACCGATCATAGCGGCGCTTCTCACGGTACCGTAAAAACGTACATGACAGGTTTTATCCTGTCGATCATCCTGACGGTGATCCCGTTCTGGATGGTAATGAACGGCACTGCTTCTCATGCCACGCTGGTTAGCGTCGTCGTGGGGATGGCAGTGGTACAGATTCTGGTTCACCTGGTGTGCTTCCTGCATATGAATACCTCTTCTGAGGATCGCTGGAACCTGGTGGCCTTTGTCTTTACCGTGCTGATTATCGCCATAGTGGTTGCAGGATCCATCTGGATTATGTGGAGCCTGAACAACAACATGATGGTTCACTAAGAGCGGCGAGTATGATTAAGCAATACCTGCAAGTAACGAAACCAGGCATCATTTTCGGTAACCTGATCTCCGTGATCGGGGGGTTCCTGCTGGCCTCCAAGGGCAGCATCGACTATCCCCTTTTCGCTGCTACGCTGATTGGCGTGTCACTGGTAGTCGCATCCGGTTGTGTATTTAACAACTACATCGACCGTGATATTGACCGCAAAATGGAGCGCACGAAGAACCGGGTACTGGTCAAGGGCCTGATTTCGCCGAAAATGTCGCTGGTGTATGCCACCTTGTTGGGTATTGCTGGCTTTATGCTGCTGTGGTTTGGTGCTAACCCGCTGGCCTGCTGGCTGGGCGTGATGGGGTTTGTGGTTTATGTCGGCGTTTACAGCCTGTACATGAAACGCCACTCCGTTTATGGCACGCTGATTGGCTCTCTCTCCGGCGCTGCGCCGCCGGTGATTGGCTACTGCGCGGTAACCGGTGATTTTGACAGTGGCGCGCTGATCCTGCTGGCGATTTTCAGCCTGTGGCAGATGCCCCACTCCTACGCCATCGCGATTTTCCGCTTTAAGGATTATCAGGCGGCGAACATCCCGGTACTGCCGGTAGTGAAAGGCATCTCGGTTGCCAAAAACCATATCACGCTGTATATCATCGCCTTCGCTGTGGCGACGCTGATGCTCACTCTGGGTGGCTATGCCGGATATAAATATCTGGTGGTGGCTGCGGCGGTAAGCGTCTGGTGGCTCGGCATGGCGCTGCGTGGTTATAAAGTGGAAGATGATAAAGTCTGGGCGCGTAAGCTGTTCGTCTTTTCTATCGTCGCCATTACCTCGCTGTCGGTGATGATGTCCGTCGACTTTATGGTCCCGGATTCTCACAGCCTGCTTACTTACGTCTGGTAACGCATTAATACCTAAAAGGGTGCTACGGCACCCTTTTTTATTTGTAAAATACCCCGCTTTACCCTGCCCTGCCCCCGCACTACACTATGCCCGGCTTTAGAATTTGAGGTGGAAATGAACGATTATAAAATGACGCCAGGCGAGTTACGCGCCACCTGGGGTTTAGGGACTGTGTTCTCGTTGCGTATGCTCGGCATGTTTATGGTCCTGCCCGTTCTCACCACTTACGGTATGGCTTTGCAGGGCGCAAGCGAAGCGCTGATTGGTTTCGCTATTGGTATTTATGGACTGGCGCAGGCCGTTTTTCAGATCCCCTTTGGATTATTGTCCGATCGTATTGGACGCAAACCGCTGATTGTCGGCGGGCTGGCTATTTTTGTGATTGGCAGCGTGGTGGCCGCTCTTTCGGATTCGATCTGGGGCATTATTCTTGGCCGTGCGTTGCAAGGCTCAGGCGCTATTGCCGCCGCCGTGATGGCGCTGCTCTCCGATTTAACCCGCGAACAGAACCGCACCAAAGCGATGGCGTTTATTGGCGTCAGTTTTGGGGTGACCTTTGCCATCGCCATGGTGCTCGGCCCCATCATCACCCATAAGCTCGGCCTGCATGCGCTGTTCTGGATGATCGCCGCGCTGGCAACCGCCGGTATCGCCCTGACGCTATGGGTGGTGCCGGACAGCAAAAACCATGTACTGAACCGCGAATCGGGCATGGTAAAAGGCTGTTTTAGCAAAGTTATCGCCAGTCCGAAGCTGCTGAAGCTTAACTTTGGCATCATGTGCCTGCACATTCTGCTGATGTCGACCTTCGTTGCCCTGCCCGGCCAGCTTGAAGCCGCGGGCTTTGCCACCGCGGATCACTGGAAAATCTATCTGGTGACGATGCTGATTTCTTTTGTCTGCGTCGTACCTTTTATTATTTACGCTGAAGTGAAACGCCGCATGAAGCGAGTGTTTGTCTTTTGCGTCGCGCTGCTTTTGATCGCGGAAATCATGCTGTGGGGTGCCGGACCGCATTTCTGGGAGCAGGTGCTGGGCGTACAGATCTTCTTCCTTGCCTTTAACCTGATGGAAGCGCTGCTACCCTCGCTGATCAGTAAAGAAGCCCCGGCGGGCTATAAAGGCACGGCGATGGGTATCTATTCCACCAGCCAGTTCCTGGGTGTGGCTATTGGCGGCTCGATGGCGGGTTGGGTGGACGGTATGTTTGATTCGCAGACGGTATTTCTGGCTGGCGCGCTGCTGGCGACCCTCTGGCTGCTGGTATCCCTGACCATGAGCGAACCGGCTTACGTCAGCAGTCTGCGCGTGGAAATTCCGGCGGATGTTCCCGCAGATGACACGCTGGGCGAGCAGTTACGCGCGTTGCCCGGGGTGAGCGAGGTGCTGGTGGTGCAGGATGAGCGCAGCGTATACATCAAAATCGACAGCAAAGTGACGAATCGCTTTGAGATCGAACAGGCGCTGCTGGCACGTTAAGCCCCGACCAGACCTGACCGGGGCTAACCGGTTTGCTTTTCCTTAGCGCCTGTACAGCGGTCCGTAGTTGCGGCAGGCGCGGTAATCCTGCCCTTCCGGATCCATTCCGTGCGCCGCCCACGCAGACGGTCGCCACACCTGCTCCTCCTCAATATTGTGCATGCTGACCGGAATACGCAACATGGCGGCCAGCGTAATGAAATCCGCACCGACATGGCCCGCCGTCAGTACAGCGTGATTTGCGCCCCAGCCAGACATCACTGACCAGACATCACGGAACGGGCCACGGCCCGTAAGACGCGGCGCAAACCAGGTGGTGGGCCAGGTCGGGTCTGTGCGTTGTTCCAGTACCGCATGGATCGCTTCCGGTAGCTCAACACTCCAGCCTTCAGCAATTTGCAGTACTGGCCCGATCCCTTTCACCATATTTACGCGCGTCATGGTAAAAGGCACCCCGCCGCGGGTGACAAACTGTGACGAAAAGCCGCCGCCGCGAAAATACTCATGTACCGCCGGACACCAGCGAGTGGCATTAAGACAGGCGTCTACCTCCGTGGTGCTGATTTCCCAATGGGGCTTGAGGGTAGGATTTCCTTTGATGTCCGTCTGCTGCGCGGTGCCATCGAGCGCCGCCGAACCGGAATTAATGAGATGAATAATCCCCTGCTCCGCCACGCCGCTGAGCGTCTCGCCCGTTACTCGTTCAACCGCTTCCGGCGACCAATAGGTGCGCACATCAGCGAAGATCTGCGCCGTGCCCGTCATCAGGTGCCCCATCAGCATCGCGACGCCATTCAGACTGTCGTTCTCCGTGGCCACAACGTAGGGCTGGCGGATGCCATTCCAGTCAAATGAGCTGTTCAGCAGCGCTTCTGCCATGTCGCCGTTCGGGTATTGATCCGTCCAGTGCCGCTGCCCCTGAAACCCGGCTGCGACAGCGTTATAGCCCAGCGCCTCTTCACAAAAGCCTGCCTGGGCCAGCACCGGATTGCCCTGCATCATGTCGCGGATACAGATAGCCATCAGTAAACTTTCCCGCAGGATCTCCCGCTGCTGTGCTTCGTTACGCTGATTGTGCTGCGCGTTTCGGTCTTCTCCGAAGCGGAATTTCTCCGTCGCCCATGCCAGCGCAAGGGCCAGTTCATCTTCATCATAAATATGTTGATCGATACGGCGGCGGAGTTCGGTCATATCAACGGACTGCACCCTCATGCCCAGCCAGGACGCAAAAAAATCATGATCGACAAGTGACCCCGCAATTCCCATTGAAACGCCGCCTAAAGCTAAATAGCTTTTGCCCTTCATGCTGGTCACCGTCAGGCCTGCACGTGCAAAACGCAGCAATTTTTCTTCCACATCCGGCGGGATGGCGGTGTCGTCACTGTCCTGTACATCCTGGCCGTAAATCGAAAAGGCCGGAATGCCCTGCTGATTATGTGCCGCCAACGCTGACGCCAGATAAACAGCGCCGGGTCGCTCCGTGCCGTTAAACCCCCAGATCGCTTTTGGGCGCAACGGATCAACATCAATGGTTTCACTGCCATAGCACCAGCAGGGCGTGACGGTGATAGTCAGCCCGACGTTCTGCGCCGAGAATTTCTCCTCACAGGCCGCGGACTCTGTCAGCCCGGCGATGCAGGTATCAGCGATTATGCACTCCACTTCACTGCCGCAGGCGTGACGCAGTTTTGCCTGCAACAGATTCGCGGTGGCATACGCCATATTCATCGTTTGCGCTTCCAGCGATTCGCGAATGCCCATCCGCCGCCCGTCAATGACAGGACGAATGCCAATCTTCGGAAGAACCTTTTTACCTTTCATAATGAGATCTCATCCTTACAGATATGTGATTGCCCTCAACGCCCCTGGCGTCAAATCCTTTTGCTAACTCGAATTAGCATAGAGTTTTTCTGATTTTCATCACAACATTTTTCGCCGGGTTTTGTGAGGATCCTCACGAGCGGTTTAACCACAGGGATGTAACCCTGACTTTCTGGAGCAGAAAATGACGACCTGTTTTTTCCTTGGCATAGACATAGGTTCAGCCAGCGTGCGCGCTGGGGTATTTGACGCAAACGGCCAGCGGCTGGCTTTCGCCACTCGCGCTATCTCACAGTTTCGTCCCGCCGAGGCGCGGGTAGAGCAGTCCTCCGCTGAGATCTGGCAGCAGAGTTGCGAGGCGGTTAGAGAGGCTGTCGCCAGTGCTGGCCTTGACGCCGGGCAGATAGTTTCGATTGGTTTTGATGCCACCTGTTCGCTGGTGGCTATCGATAAAAACGGCAACGGGCTTGCCGTATCGCCTGGCGAAGCTGACGATCACAACATCATTATGTGGATGGATCACCGCGCGGCGAGGGAAACGCAGTTGATCAACGCCACTGGCGATCGCGCTCTTAAATATACGGGCGGCGAAGTCAGTATTGAAATGGAACTGCCGAAAGCACTTTGGCTCAAGAACCATCATCCGCAAACCTGGCAACACGCGCACCGTTTACTGGATCTGGCGGATTTTATGGTCTGGAAGGCCACAGGGGAGGATGTCGCCAGCCTGTGCACCCTGACCTGCAAATGGAATTATCTGGCTCATGAACAGCGTTTCAGCGACACGCTGCTGGCTGCCGCCGGGCTGGAAGCCCTGAGGGATAAAATTCCGCCGCGCATCCTGCCGCCCGCCGCTCGCGCCGGAACCTTAACGCCGGAGGCGGCTCAGGCGCTGGGGCTGTCTACGCAGGTCGTCGTCGCCAGCGGTATGATTGACGCCCATGCCGGCGGCGTAGCCTTAACCGGACGGCAACCTCAGGGTACCCTGGCACTGATAAGCGGCACATCTAACTGCCATCTGATTTGTAGCGAAGCGGCCATCATGACGCCCGGCGTATGGGGACCATACTGGTCAGCCATGTTGCCAGGGTACTGGCTGACCGAGGGCGGGCAAAGCGCTGCGGGCGCGTTAGTGGACTGGACGTTGCAAGAGTGCAGCACAGGAACAGAGCTAATTACTCAGGCTCATCAGCGTGGGTGCCATCCGGTTACGCTGGTTAACGAGTGGGTGGCCGCACTGGAAACCCGCGAAAATGAGCCCACAGCGGATTTGCACATACTGGCCGATCATCACGGCAACCGCTCTCCCCGCGCCCGACCAGACGCGCGCGGCAGTATATGCGGGTTACAGCTGGAACGCGGTGAATCCCGCGTGGCGCGGCAGTACCTCGCCACGCTTCAGGCCATCGCCTACGGCACACGCCATATTATTGAGGTCATGCAGAAACAGGGGCATATCATTGCGCGGCTGGCGCTGTGCGGCGGCGCTACGCATAACCCGCTATGGATGCGTGAGTATGCCGATGCTACAGGTTATGATATCCATCTATTGCAGGAAGAAGATGCCGTAACCTTGGGGTCTGCGATTAGCGGCGCGGTGGCTTGTCAGGCATTCCCGGATCTTGCCGCGGCGACGCAACAGATGGTGAGGCCCGGCAGCAGAGTTGTGGCAAATCCGGCGCGTAAGTCCTTTCATGACCGTAAATATCAGGTTTATCTACAAATGTGGGAACATCAGCAAGCGCTTAACCGACTGATGCATAAAGACAATGCCTGATAATCGTTCTATTATGGCCTCATCACTATTCTCTAAAGACCTGTCCGGAGCATACTGTAGTGGCCAAAACAGTCGAACAAATCGCCAACGAACTGAATTTGTCAGTCACGACCGTGCGGTTAGTGTTGAACGGAAAAGCGGAGCAGTACCGTATCAGCGTAAAGACTCAGGCGCGCATCAGGGAGTATGTAGACCGTTATGGTTATGTACTTAACCATTCGGCACGAAGTCTGAAACTCAATAAAACCGACACGCTCGGTTTTATTGTGCCGAACATTTCAAACGTCTTCTTTGCCACCCTGGCTGAAAAGCTGGAGTTGCGCTGTCGCCGCTCCGGCTACCAGTTAACCATCAGCTGTACCTATGACGATATTGAGTACGAAAACAAACTGGTACGAGCGCTGATCGCCCGCAACATAGACGGCTTATTCATTGTTCCCTCCTCGCTGGAAAACCAACAGCATCATCTGCGCCAGGTAAAAAAACCGATGGTACTACTGGATCGCGATTTCAGGTTCAGCAACAACGCGCTGGTTGAAAGCCAAAATGCGCAAGGTAGTCAGACGCTGACCGAGAATCTGCTGGCGTCAGGCAAAAAACCCGTCTGGTTTCTGGCAGGCGATGCCGAGTTACCGAGCATCAGCGATCGGCTGGATGGATACCTCCAGGCGCTGAAAAAACAGGGCATAGACCACAGTAACTGGGTCATCAAAGGAGCAGAAAACACGCCGGAAGGCGGCAGAGCGATCATGAATCGGTTGCTTGCACAACATGGGCAGCCGGAGGTATTTATCGCCTCATCGCTGCCGGTACTGGAGGGGGCTATCGATGCGCTGCGTACCCGCTTTGGTGAGCTTTCCCCGGATATTGATATCGGCACTTTTGATGAACACCCGATGCTGAGTTTCCTGGCAAATAATGTCTGGTCAATGCAACAGGACGAAGACGCCTGGGCGGAAAAAGCCTTCAATATGATGCAGCGCGCGCTTACCGGCGATCCCTTTAATGAGACCGTCAGAGTGCCGATGACGCTGATCACCCGCAAGCGCCGGTCTTAAATCAAGCGCCCCGCCCTGTCAGCTGCGGGGCTTTTTTACTGAGGCATTTCACACAGTATGGTCGCTTGATCATTGCGGCCATTCTGCATCATCGCGGAATAGTAAGCGTTGTTGATCACGTAGAAATGCATAATGAGGCCGGTGAGTAAATAAAACAGCGCTGGCACCAGCAGCATGATCCAGGATAACCCTGCGATCGCTGACGCACTTTGCGCGCCCTCACTGGTGTAGCCCACCCAGGCCAACAAATAGCCGGTGATCGGCCCGGCGATCCCCATACCGAATTTCTGGCAGAAAGAAATCATACCAATCGCCAGACCGGAAGCATCAATACCTGTTTTGCATAAGCCATAATCTGAAGCTTCAGTAATAGAAGACCAGAGGATCGGCGTATTAATCTGTGACACTACAGAACAGAGCAAATAAAAGAACGTCGCGCTCCAGAAGCTGTTCGCCCCTACCAGCCACCAGGCCAATAACGACATCACCGCCGAGCCATACATGGAATACTTAAATACTTTTATCTTGCAGTAATGACGCGTCAGCCAGGTAGAGATCAACGGCCCAAGGATGCCTCCTACCGATCCCATACTCATGAATATCGCAATCCCATACCCGTCCGTCGCACCGGCAAACTCTTTGCCGTACATAATCGCGACGCTGCCATTCACCAGAAAGCCGACAAACAGCACGACCATCGCGAGGCTGATAATCTGCCATTGATCGTTTTGCAGCAAGCCTTTCACCTGGCGGCGTAAAGGCTCTGCAGGTGTCGTAGTGATCACCCGCTCTTTCACATTAAACGCGCAGAACAGCATGATAACGACGCTTACCGCCCCCACTACTGCAAAGGCTGTTGCGTAACTGCTGCGCGCATCGCTGCCCTGGGTCACCCAGTACGGCACAAAGGTTGAAACAATAAGCGTGGCTACCTTCGCCATCGGGAACCGAAAGGCGTTAGCGTTCAGGCGCTCCTGTGGATCGGCGGTGATCACGCCAATCAATGAAATATAGGGGATCGCCAGCACCGTAAAGGCAAGGCTGTTAAATATATAGACGCCGGTTGACCAGGCCATTTTCTGGCTATAGGTTTCGCCAAAAGAAGTAAATAACAGCCAGAGTGAAATACCGAAAGGTATTGCGCCAATCATCAACCAGTGACGATAACGTCCCAGACGGGTACGGAATTTACTGGTTAATATTCCCATCAGCGGATCGGAAATAGCATCAATGGTGCGCACAATCATTAATATCCAGCCTGCGTCAACGGGCGATAATCCGACGACCTGGATCAGGAAAGCATAGATAAGTATGGATGCGGAAATAATAGAAATAGTGAGTGCCATATCACCCGCGCCATAAGCGCTTTTTTCAAGAACCGATAAGCGTGTAGTCATGATAAAACTCTTCCGGTAACGTGATTTCAGGTGGCTCAGGTATGCACATCTTCTGCCTGACGGGAACCCGCCAGGCATACCGCAATAATGCGCATACCGCTGTTTAGTTATTCAGAAAATGGTGAGATAATTTTATTGTTAATGGACTTCTCACGCGTGGCGGCGATTTTCTTATCCACTTCCTGCTGGCGAAGCGTTTGCCAGTTTTCAAGACGCTGCGCCGCGCACTGTTTTTGCGCCTGCATTTCTGCATTCAGCGTTACCTCAGACAGCGGGGCAAAGGCTTCTCCTGCCCTTGCCGGAATACGCTCCGCCACCGGTTGCATCGACAATACGGGCGAGGGCAGCTTTTGATACCAGTATACGGTCGACGCCCAGTCGTCAGAAAGATGATTACCATGACCATGCTCCATGGTCACCCGGATGCGTTTTTTAAAATGCACTGGATCGGTAATATGAAAGCGGTAGCTGGTCTGAAACCCTGGCAAATGAGAATCGTGTAGTGAGGAACCATTAAAAGGGGCGGAACAGTCCTGCATTCCCCAGGCATGATTAAAATAATCTTCTGTCCCTGTGCCATGAATTGAAGGCGGCCACAGCGGATCATCATCAATAAAGATCATCTCATCGCCTTCGCCCCACCAGGTTTCCTGCCGATGGCGCACCGATAAATTGCAGCCGATATAATGCCCTTCCCCCTCAATATTCAGAAGCTCATAATTATTCTCCGCGCTCAGGCAAGGAATATTGACTTCCGGGCTGTTAACCTGCAGTTCAGGCCCCCAGCCCTGGCAGGGATTTTCACGCTTCCACCAGGCATGAAAATAAGCAATATCGTCGGCATGCTTTTCCGGATAGCATTCAAAATCGATATTGAAATACTGTCCGTAGGGCAAATCATTCTGGTTTTCGACTTCAATAATCGCGCGCTCGTTAAAGGGCATGGGTAAATAGCAGTTAAACGCCGCCGTCGCGCCGGGCCGGTAATTTTCGTCGGGCCGACAAGAGACAGTGAAGGGCAGCGAGGTAAAGCTGGCCGGAACCGAATGCCCGACACAGAAAAAATCCCCCAGCGGCACGATAACGGACGGTTGCACCTGGTTATCCCAGTAAAATTTCAGCAGTACCTTACGATAGTAAGCTTCATCATGTTGCTCCCAGCTTACGCCAAGGGCGTTATTGATTTCATTAATGGGCGCGACATATTGTCCCTGCGTCGGATCAATCAATCCGGGGCCTTTTATTTTGCGGCAAAATTGCGTCATCCAGATATGGGTAATACAACCGCTGCCACTTATATCCGCTAACCGAACGGTTTCCCCGGCGGGGATCATCCAGTAATCCTGATTACGCCCGCTTTGATCCCAGCTGGATAGCCGCCCGCTGCGGGCATTTTTAATCTGACATAAATCCTGTAATAAACCTGTTTTGTCTGCTGACATGATAGCGCCTCACCATTTATCCATTATATCGGGGCCAGCGCCTTAAATTCATGTGATGGCATCCCTGCCCCGCCCTTTGCTAATTCGAGTTAGCAAAGTAATCAGTGCAGACCAGGCTGACAAGATGATTTCACCTAGAATGTGATTATCATCATTCTCAAATTCGTAATAGATTGATTAGTTTACTTAATTGGCTGAAGCAGGTGAAGGGAGTAAAAAAGCCCGACGAAAAGGGTATCGCCGGGCCTGGGATAGTTAATCGCGGAAGTTTTTGAACTGGAACGGCTGCCCCAGATCGCCGCCGCGCACCAGCGCCATCGCGGACTGCAAATCGTCGCGTGATTTACCGGTCACGCGCACTTCTTCACCCTGGATCTGCGACTGCACTTTCAGCTTGCTGTCTTTGATCAGTTTGACGAGTTTCTTCTGCGTCGCGCTCTCGATGCCTTGTTTCAGCTTCGCCTCAACAAACCAGGTTTTGCCGCTGTGCACGAAAGTTTCAGGTACGTCCAGCGACGCCCCTTCAATACCGCGTTTCAGCAGTTTGGCACGCAGAATATCCAGCAGCTGGTTCACCTGGAAATCAGATTCGCTCAGCACCTTAATGGTTTTATTCGCCTCGTTCAGCTCGAAAGTGGCTTCAACGCCGCGAAAATCAAAACGCGACTCCACTTCACGGCTGGCATTGTCGACCGCATTGCGGACTTCCTGAAGATCAACTTCAGAGACAATATCGAAAGATGGCATCTTTTCTTCTCCCTCTCTATTTATTGCGATGCATAATACCTGCTAAGAAGCATAACTCAACTTGTTATGCCCGTAAGTGTTGCAGGCCAGGAGGAACCATGAAAATTACCGTGCTCGGATGCGGGGCATTAGGTCAGCTGTGGCTGAGCGCGCTGTGCAGGCATGGACATGAAGTCCAGGGCTGGCTTCGCGTACCTCAACCTTATTGCAGCGTAAACCTGATCGAAGAAGACGGCACCCTTTTTAACGCGTCCTTAACCGCGAACGATCCTGATTTTCTGGCGCAAAGCGATCTGCTGCTGGTGACTCTTAAAGCCTGGCAGGTGTCAGAACCGGTAAGAAACCTCGCCGCCAGATTACCTGCCGCTACGCCGATACTCCTCATCCATAATGGTATGGGTACGGTGGATGAGCTGAAAAATATCTCCCAGCCTCTGCTGATGGGTACCACCACGCACGCCGCCCGCCACGATGGCAATGTCATTCTGCACGTCGCGGGTGGTATCACCCACATTGGCCCTGCACGCCAGCAGGACGGGGATTACAGCTATCTGGCGGATACCCTTCAGGACGTGCTGCCGGACGTAGCCTGGCATAACACCATTCGCCCTGAGCTGTGGCGCAAGCTGGCGGTGAACTGCGTGATCAATCCGCTGACCGCACTGTGGAACTGCCCGAACGGCGAGCTACAGGCGCATCCGGCCTTAATCCAGACGCTGTGCCACGAAGTGGCGGCGGTGATGGAGCGTGAAGGTCATCATACTTCCGCTGAGGATTTGCTGCTTTACGTCAACCAGATTATCGCCAGCACTAAAGATAACATCTCGTCGATGTTGCAGGACGTGCGCGCCCTGCGTCATACCGAAATTGATTACATCACCGGGTATTTGCTCAGACGCGCCCGCGCGCACGGTATTGCGGTCCCGGAAAACACCCGACTTTATGAACTCGTTAAGCGTAAGGAAAGTGAGTATGAGCCCCTCAGCACTGATATGCCTCGCCCCTGGTAGTGAAGAAATGGAAGCGGTCACCACCATTGACCTGCTGGTGCGTGGCGGCATCAACGTCACCACCGCCAGCGTTGCCAGCGACGGCGATCTGAGGATCGTCTGCTCGCGCGGCGTGAAACTGCTTGCCGATGCGCCGTTGGTGGAAGTGGCTGACGGCGATTTTGACATCATCGTCCTGCCGGGCGGCATTAAAGGCGCCGAATGTTTCCGTGACAGTCCGCTGCTGGTAGAGACGGTGCGGCAGTTCCATCTTTCCGGCCGCATCGTTGCCACCATCTGCGCCGCCGCGGCCACCGTGCTGGTTCCTCACGATCTGTTCTCCATCGGCAATATGACCGGCTTCCCGGCGCTGAAGGACCGTATCCCGGAAGATCAGTGGCAGGATAAACGTGTGGTTTGGGATCCGCGCGTCAACCTGCTGACCAGCCAGGGGCCGGGCACCGCCATTGATTTTGGATTAAAGATTATCGATCTGCTGGTCGGGCGAGAAAAGGCCCATGAAGTGGCGTCACAGCTGGTAATGGCGGCTGGGATTTACAGCTATCGGGATTATACCGACGAATAACTTTCCGGCCCGACGAACCTCTGCGTCGGGCCCTCTCCCCTGCTTTTTTCTTTGTGCATCCTGTCACACACCTGATCAAAATTTACGTGATTTTCTGTGATATATAGCAAACACCCTTCCTTAAAAAAAATAGAAATCAAAGACATATAAAAAACAGCCTCTAACCGGGGCAGGCTTGACGCCTCCGGGCCTCCATGAAAGACTCAGCTAACTGGTATATACCAGTATAACAATGCGGACTTACAGGGAGGAGTTAACGTGATTCATTTTATTGAAGACAAGGTTGTCCCGATTCTTATCCAGGTAGGTGAGAATAAAATCCTGGTCGCGGTGCGTAACGGGATTGCGCTGACGCTGCCGTTTACTATCACCGGCAGTCTGTTTCTTATTGTGGCTAATCTTCCCGTTCCTGGCTGGGCGGATTTTTTAGGCCCGACGGCGAGTAAACTTAGCGCCCCGGTCGCTGTTACCTTTGGCGCGATCGGCTTAATCTCGGCCATTGGCATCAGTTACAATCTGGCGAAAGCGTACCAGCTTAACGCACTTACCTGTAGCGCCGTGGCAACGGTAGTTTTTCTCCTTGCCCAGTTGTCCGATAATTATCAATTAAATGTGGATAATCTCGGGGCGGCGGGACTGTTCTCCGCAATTATTCTTTCCATCGTCACCGTGCAGATCATGTGCGTTTTTGTGATGAAAAATATCGTCATCACACTACCGGACGGTGTGCCGCCTGCGGTTGCACAATCTTTTGTCAGTCTGATCCCGGCAGCGGTAGTCATCATGCTGGTGTGGGTTGTGCGGGTAATGCTGAATGTCGATATCAACAGCTTCTTTACCTGGCTTGTCAGCCCTCTGGTAAGCGGCTTAGGCTCGCTGCCCGGCATGCTGGTGCTGATCTTTCTCATTTCTTTGCTGTGGTGCTGTGGTATCCACGGCGACAATATTCTGTCAGGCATCACCAGCCCCATCTTTTTGAAATATATTGCCGAAAACACGCAGGCGTATCTCAATCATCAGCCCATTCCGCATATCACCGCCGACGGCTTTTATATCGTCTTTATGTGCCTGGGCGGGACGGGGGCAACGCTGGGTCTGGTGCTGGCGATGCTGCGTTCGCGAAGCAAAATGTACAAATCAGTCGGCAAGCTTTCGCTGCCCTCTGCCCTTTTTTGTATCAACGAACCGGTGATTTTCGGCTGCCCGATCGTCTTTAACCCGTTACTGATGATCCCCTTTACCTTAACGCCGATGATCTTATGCACTGCAACCTACAGCCTGATGTATTTCGACATCATCGGGCGACCGGTTCTGCAAATTCCCTGGACGATGCCGCCTCTTTTTGCCGCCTGGTTCGTGACGGGCGGCAATATTCCGGCGGTGATTTGGTCTGTTTGCACCCTCGTTATTTCGGCACTGGTGTATCTGCCTTTCTTCAAAATTGCCGAACGTCGGCAACTGGAAAGAGAAGCCGCCGCGCAGGACGCAGAAAACGCAAACGCCACCGTATCTGACTCAGTATTTTAAAAGGACGTAATATGAAAAAGCTTAAAATCGTTACCATCGGTGGTGGCTCCAGCTACACGCCGGAACTTATCGACGGCTTTATCAAACGCTACGCTGAATTACCGGTCAGCGACTACTATCTGCTGGATATTGAAGAGGGCCGTGAAAAGCTGGAAATCGTCGGCAGGCTGGCCAGGCGGATGGTGGAAAAAGCGGGTATTCCGATGACTATTCACCTCACGCTGGACAGAGAAGAAGCGCTCAAAGACGCAGATTTCGTTACCACCCAATTGCGCGTTGGTTTTCTTGATGCGCGCATTAATGATGAAAAAATTCCGCTCAAGTATGGCGTACTCGGGCAGGAAACTACTGGCCCCGGTGGATTTATGAAAGCGCAGCGAACAATTCCGGTGCTGCTGGATATTTGCCGCGACATGGAGAAATATTGTCCCAACGCCTGGCTGATTAATTTTACTAACCCGGCGGGCATCGTCACCGAAGCCATTACTCGTAACTCAAAGATCAAAACGCTGGGTATTTGTAGCGGCGCAAACAGTATGCTGATGGATATTGCCAAAGCTTACGAGGTTAATAAATCGCAGGTTCAGGCGCGCTTCATAGGGTTAAACCACCTGATCTTTGCCGATCACATTTATATTGATGGCAATGAGGTCACCGAGGATTTCATTGAAAAACTGGCGCAGGGCAGCGCCACTAATGCGCTGAAAAACATCCCCGATATCGGCTTTTCCGCGCGTTTTGCTAAAGCCTTGCACATGTACCCTATTTCCTACCTGAAATACTTTTTCCTGACCCGGGAAATGGTGGACGCCGCCCTCGCCGATCAACAAACTAAAGGCACGCGCGGGGAACAAACCCGTGCCATTGAACGCACCTTGTTTGAGCTTTATCAGGATGAAACGCTGAGCGGCAAACCGAAAGAGCTTGAGCAACGCGGCGGGGCCTGGTACTCGGATACCGCCTGCTCGATTATCAGCGCCATCTATAACGATAAAAAAGAGATCCACGTAGTGAACACCACGAATAATGGCACTACGGGCGATCTGCCCAATCACGTCACTTTAGAAACTAACGCCGTGATCGACCGTCAGGGCGCACACCCGCTCGCTTATGGCCCGCTGCCCGTGAAAATTCGCGGCCTGATCCAGAGCGTTAAAGCCTATGAAGAATTAACCGTAGAGGCTGCCGTCACCGGTAATTACGACACTGCGCTGCTGGCGCTGTCGATTAACCCGCTGATGCCCTCCACCACCCTTGCCGAACAGATCCTCAATGAGTATCTGGCAGTAAACGAACGCTATTTACCCCAATACGCAAAAGCTAAGGAGCAGCAATGAACGTTGAAATAAAAGAGGATTACCCGCAGCTTTGCGCGGCTGTCGCAGAGCAGGTTATCGCCAGCGTGACGGCTAAACCCGATGCGCTTATCTGCATCGCGGGTGGTGATACGCCGCTTGGCGTATTTGAAGCGCTGGTAAACGCCAGCAATGCCGGGCGCGTGGATTTCAGCCACGCCAGTTTCATCGGGCTTGACGAATGGCTTAGCCTTGGAAGGAGCGATAAAGGCAGTTGCCGGGAGATGGTCTGGCACCATTTTTTCGACAAACTGACGCTTCGCGACGAGCAAATTTGCTTTTTTGACGGACTGACGCACGATCCGCAAGCGGAATGCCTGCGTGTCGATGCCTTTATCGCAGCCCACCAGCAGATCGACATTATCGTTTTAGGCATTGGTATGAATGGACATATCGGCTTTAACGAACCGGGTGTCTCTCCCGATAAGTCATGCCACGTTGTCGATCTTGACGCTATTACTCAGGCGGTGTCGGTGAAATATTTCGGCAAGCCACTCAATATCAAGCAGGGCATTTCTCTGGGCATTAAAACGATCCGCGCTGCAAAACGCATTATTCTGATGGCCAGCGGTGAGAAAAAAAGCACGATTGTGGCGAAGACCCTTCAGGCAGAGATCGGCACTGAGATACCCGCCACGCTGGTTAAGGATCATCCCAGTATCACATTGATGATCGATCGGGCGGCAAGTAGCCAGCTGTAATCAAACGCCTTAACGCTCAATGCGCATATTCTTCACCCGGAAGATATCTGCGCGGTTATAGCTGAGCGAGAAGTTAAACGCAGTTTTGTTATCCAGCCGCGTGACTTCGGTGATTTTCAGCATTGGCAGGCCGGGAGCTATATTCAGCAAAGCTGCCATTTGCTCATCAAATAACGCCGCTTCGATGATCGAATCGGCATCTTTGATCTTGCGATGAGTAAAGTCTTCTATATAGCGATACAGCGATCCGTGGCGCAGCACTGTTTCCGGGATCTCCGGTATCACGCTAAGTGGAATATTACTCTCTTCGATCAATACGGGAATATCATCCAGCAGGCGGATACGGCGGATAAAATAGATTTTTTCCCCTGGCGCAATATCCAGATGGCGGGCAACCCTGTGATCGGCATCGATCACTTCGAAGGTCAGCAACTGGCTGGTGACCTTCACTTTGCTCTGAAACTCACGGGAAAAGCCTAAAATGCTGTCGCTTTTTTCATTGTTGAGAATATAGATGTTGGTGTCGGTATTCTTCAGGACAAACATCCCTTTACCGTGGATGCGCTCGATAAATCCATCCTGTACCAGGCTGGCCATCGCTTTTTGCACGGTAACCCGCGTGACCTGATATTCGCGGGCAATGTCGCGCTCGGAGGGAATGCTCTCGCCAATAAGATACTTGTGAGCGAGAATATCGTTTTTAAGCTTTTCCTTAATCTCCAGATATTTATGCTGCTTTTCCAAAAGCACCTCCGGCAGTCCAGAATCTGTGCCCGGCAACTTGCGCTACCGGGCATTCAGGGCAATTACGGGCGATAAACCTTCACATTTTTAAAGCCCTGCTCATGCAGATACAGCGCCTGCAGGCGGCTCATCACGCCGCGCTCGCACCACAGCAGCCAGGTTTTGCTCTGGTCGAGATCGCCGAATTTAGTGCTGAGTTTGTAGAATGGCAGAGATACCACTTCCACACCTTCAACCTGCAACGGCTTATCGTCCTGCTCGTCGATGGAACGAATATCGAGGATCGCCTCGTTCGGGCCGAAACCGGTGACGGTTTCCACTTCCACCACGTCCTGCTGGGTTTGCTCGGCAATTTCACGGATGTCGATATTGCTCGCCGCGGCGACCACTTCGTCAAGAATGGCGAAGTTAAAGTTCTCTTCTTCCGCTTCGATTTTCGCTTTCACCGCTTTTACGGTCGGGCTTTTCGAGATCACGCCGCAGTATTCCGGCATGGTACGGGCAAAGTCAGCGGTGCCGATTTCACGCGCCAGATCGATAATGTGTTCTTTATCGTGAGAGATCAGCGGACGCAGGATCAGCGTGTCGGAAACGTTATCAATCAGACGCAGGTTGGTCAGCGTCTGGCTCGACACCTGGCCCAGCGCTTCGCCGGTCACCAGCGCCTGCACGCCATAACGTTCGGCGACTTTTGACGCCGCGCGCACCATCATGCGTTTGAGCACCACGCCCATTTGGCCGTCTTCCACTTTTTCGAGGATCTCGCCCACGACCGGCTCAAAGTTAATGGCGACAAAGCGCACGCGGTGCGAGCTGCCAAAACGTTTCCACAGGTAGTACGCCACCTGACGCACGCCGATTTCATGCGCCGCGCCGCCAAGATTAAAGAAGCAGTAGTGTACGCGGCAGCCGCGACGCATCAGCATATAGCTGGACACGCCAGAGTCGAAACCGCCGGAGATCAGCGACAGCACATCTTCCTGGGTACCGATCGGGAAACCGCCGATGCCTTCGTAGCGGCCTTTCACCAGCAGCAAACGGTCATCTTCAATTTCCAGATGTACGGTCACATCCGGGTGCGTCAGTTTTACCCGCGCCGATTCGATATGCTGATTAAGTCCGCCGCCCACGTAGCGCTCTGCTTCAATAGAGCTAAACTCATGTTTACCGCGGCGTTTAACGCGCACGCAGAAGGTTTTGCCTTCCAGCTGGTCGCGATACTGCGCCAGCGCTTTTTCAAAAATGTCATGCAGCGAAGTGAAAGGCACATCTTCCACGTCCAACACATGGTGGATCCCCGGAATGCGGGTCAGGGCATCGCGAATAGTCAGACGCTGGTTTTCGTCTCTGGAGCGGACTTCAATATGATCCCAGTGGCGAACGATAGCGAGCGTGTCGTCGTTATAATGTTTTAAAACGTTACGAATATTTCCGGTCAGCATCTTAATAAAGCGCAAACGCACAGATTGGCTTTTGATGGTGATTTCCGGGAACAATTTAATGATAAACTTCATGGCGGCAATGGTTCGTTGGCAGATCAGGCAAGCGATCTGTTGAGAGAAATATACAGCAGCCCATACCTGCGGCTGCATCCAGGCGCGGAAGTATACCACCATCGTGGTCAACCTGCGCATATTGCATGACCATTACGCCTTATTTGCTAAGTTGCGCCACTCCGCTACCATAGCGGGGCCGAATAAATGAGAGAGTCAGACATTCACATGCCAAAGAAAAATGACGCACCGGCCAGTTTCGAAACGGAGCTCAATGAGCTGGAACAGATTGTCACCCGTCTTGAAAGCGGCAACTTACCGCTGGAAGAAGCATTAAATGAATTCGAGCGCGGCGTGCAGCTGGCCCGTCAGGGACAGGTAAAACTGCAACAGGCAGAGCAGCGCGTGCAGATCCTGCTCTCTGATAATGACGACGCCCCGCTGACGCCTTTCACTCCGGACGCCGAGTAAACATGGATTTTGCACAGCAACTTGAAATCTGCGTGCAGCAGGCGAATGACGCCCTGCGCCGCTTTATTTCTCCCCAGCCCTTTCAGAACACTCCACTGGTTGAGGCCATGCACTATGGCACACTGTTAGGCGGCAAACGGCTGCGGCCTTTCCTGGTGTATGCCACGGGCCAGATGTTTGGCGTGAGCGCATCCACGCTCGATGCCCCTGCCGCCGCCATTGAATGTATTCACGCCTATTCGCTGATGCATGACGATCTCCCGGCGATGGATGATGACGATCTGCGTCGCGGTCAGCCGACCTGCCATATTAAATTCGGCGAAGCGAATGCGATCCTCGCGGGCGATGCGCTGCAAACGCTGGCGTTTTCTATCCTCGCGGATACGCCCATGCCGGAAGTCGACGCACGCGATCGCCTTGCCATGGTGTCTGAACTGGCGCAGGCCAGTGGCGTCGCAGGCATGTGCGGCGGACAGGCGCTGGATCTTGAGGCGGAAGGCAAACAGGTTGGTCTGGCGGAGCTTGAACGTATTCACCGGCATAAAACCGGCGCGCTGATCCGCGCTGCGGTGCGCCTGGGCGCGTTAAGCGCCGGTGATAAAGGACGCGCTGCGCTGCCGATCCTCGATCGCTACGCCGAAAGCATCGGTCTGGCGTTCCAGGTTCAGGATGACATTCTGGATGTGGTGGGTGATACTGCGACCCTTGGCAAACGCCAGGGTGCCGATCAGTATTTAGGTAAAAGCACCTACCCCGCACTACTGGGCTTAGAGCAGGCTCAGACAAAAGCCCGTGACCTGATTGACGATGCCCGCCATGCGCTAGACGCGCTGGCCGCCCAGTCACTGGATACCACGGCACTGGAAGCACTGGCGAATTACATAATCCAGCGTGATAAATAAACTTTTTATATGCTCCTGATAACGCAGAGGGCGGCAAACTGCCCGCTGAATTATGACGAGTAAGACGAGTGGCCGATGAGTTTTGATATAGCCAAATACCCGACACTGGCACTGGTTGACTCCGCCCCGGAGTTACGTCTGCTGCCGAAAGAGAGCCTGCCGAAGCTGTGCGACGAACTGCGTCGCTACCTGCTCGACAGCGTGAGCCGCTCCAGCGGGCACTTTGCCTCCGGGCTTGGCACCATTGAGCTGACCGTGGCGCTGCATTATGTCTATAACACGCCTTTCGATCAGCTGATCTGGGACGTGGGCCACCAGGCTTATCCGCATAAAATCCTCACCGGACGGCGTGACAAGATCGATACCATCCGTCAGAAAGACGGGCTGCACCCCTTCCCGTGGCGCGGCGAGAGCGAATACGACGTGCTGAGCGTCGGTCATTCGTCCACCTCGATCAGCGCCGGGATCGGCATCGCCGTTGCGGCGGCGAAAGAAGGCAAGCAGCGTCGCACCGTCTGTGTGATCGGCGATGGCGCGATCACCGCGGGCATGGCCTTTGAGGCGATGAACCACGCGGGCGACATCCGGCCGGATATGCTGGTGGTGCTCAACGACAACGAAATGTCGATTTCCGAGAACGTCGGCGCGCTGAATAACCATCTGGCGCAGCTGCTGTCCGGCAAACTCTATTCCACGCTGCGCGAAGGCGGCAAAAAAGTCTTCTCCGGCGTACCGCCGATCAAAGAGCTGCTCAAACGTACCGAAGAGCATATTAAAGGCATGGTGGTACCGGGCACGCTGTTTGAAGAGCTGGGCTTTAACTATATCGGCCCGGTGGACGGTCACGATGTGCTGGGTCTGGTGACAACGCTGAAAAACATGCGCGACCTGAAAGGCCCGCAGTTCCTGCATATCATGACCAAAAAAGGCCGTGGTTATGAGCCGGCGGAAAAAGATCCCATTACCTTCCACGCGGTGCCGAAATTCGATCCGGCTAAAGGAACGCTGCCGAAAAGCGTCGGCGGCATGCCGTCCTACTCCAAAATTTTTGGCGACTGGCTGTGCGAAACGGCGGCCAAAGACAGCAAACTGATGGCCATTACGCCAGCGATGCGTGAAGGCTCTGGTATGGTGGAGTTTTCCCGTAAGTTCCCGGATCGCTATTTTGACGTGGCGATCGCCGAACAGCACGCTGTGACCTTCGCGGCGGGTCTGGCGATTGGCGGTTACAAGCCGGTGGTGGCGATTTACTCCACCTTCCTGCAACGGGCTTACGATCAGGTGATCCACGACGTCGCCATCCAGAAGCTGCCGGTGCTGTTCGCCATTGACCGTGCAGGCATCGTCGGTGCTGACGGGCAGACGCATCAGGGCGCGTTCGACATCTCTTTCCTGCGATGTATCCCGGAAATGGTGATCATGACGCCGAGCGATGAAAACGAATGTCGCCAGATGCTGTTTACCGGCTATCACTACAACGATGGCCCAAGCGCGGTGCGTTATCCACGCGGTAATGCGCTGGGCGTGGAACTGACGCCGCTGCAAAAGCTGCCGCTGGGTAAAGGCGTGGTGAAACGTCAGGGCGAAAAAGTGGCGATTTTAAACTTCGGCACTCTGCTGGCGGATGCGGCACAGGTCGCGGAATCGCTCAATGCCACGCTGGTGGACATGCGTTTTGTGAAGCCGCTGGACGAGTCGCTGATCCTGTCGCTGGCCCGCAGCCATGAAGCGCTGGTGACGCTGGAAGAAAACGCCATCATCGGTGGCGCAGGCAGCGGCGTGAACGAAGTGCTGATGGCGAACCGTACCCTGGTGCCGGTGCTCAACCTCGGTCTGCCGGATCATTTTATTCCTCAGGGCACGCAGGACGAGGCGCGCGCCGCCATTGGTCTGGACGCTGCCGGTATTGAAGCCAGCATCAAACGCTGGCTCGCCTAACTCCCTCTTCCGCTCCTGCTATGCTTAGGTAATCTCGTACCCGTAGCAGGAGTGGAACCATGCAATACAATACATTAGGAAAAACGGACCTTAAGGTTTCCCGTCTTTGTCTGGGCTGTATGACCTTTGGCGAGCCGGATCGGGGCAATCACGCCTGGACCCTGCCTGAAGAGAGCAGCCGCCCGATTATTCAGCGCGCCCTGGAAGGCGGCATCAACTTTTTCGATACGGCAAACAGCTATTCCGATGGCAGCAGCGAGGAGATCGTCGGCCGCGCGCTGAAAGATTTTGCCCGCCGCGACGACGTGGTGGTCGCCACCAAAGTCTATTATCCGTCGGGCGATCTCACCGAAGGCCTGTCGCGGGCGCAGATCCTGCGTTCCATTGATGACAGTCTGCGCCGCCTCGGCATGGAGTATGTCGATCTGCTGCAAATCCATCGCTGGGATTACAACACGCCCATTGAAGAAACCCTGGAAGCGTTGAACGACGTGGTGAAAGCCGGTAAAGCGCGCTACATAGGCGCGTCGTCCATGCACGCCGAACAGTTCACCCAGGCGCTGGATCTGCAAAAACAGCACGGCTGGGCGCGTTTCGTCACCATGCAAAACCATTACAATCTGATCTACCGCGAAGAAGAGCGCGACATGCTGCCGCTGTGCTATCAGGAAGGCATCGCGGTGATCCCGTGGAGCCCGCTGGCCCGTGGCCGGCTGACGCGCCCCTGGGGTGAAACCACGGCGCGGCTGGTGTCCGATGAAGTGGGTAAAAAACTCTATGACGACAGCGAACAAAGCGATGCGCAGATCGCGGAGCGCCTGGCCGCGGTAGCGGAAGAAGTGGGCGCAACGCGGGCGCAGGTGGCGCTGGCCTGGCTGCTGAGTAAGCCGGGCGTGGCCGCGCCTATTATCGGCACGTCACGGGAAGAGCAGCTGGAAGAGTTGTTACAGGCGGTTGATCTGCAACTGACGCCGGAGCAGATCGCCGAAATGGAAATGCCGTATAAACAGCATGCCGTGGTGGGATTTAAATAATCGCTGCCCCGGCCTGTTCTGAAAAGATCAGGCCGGGGAAAACGGCTAAATAATGCCAATCGGCCAGTGATGACCGATCACATACAGCACCGCCGCCGCGATAATCCCGGCGATAATATCGTCGACAATAATGCCCATGCCGCCGTGCACGTTGCGGTCAAACCAGCGGATCGGCCACGGTTTCCAGATATCAAAAAAGCGGAACAGCACAAAACCGGCCACCACCCACTGCCAGTCATGGGTGGGTAGCGCCATCAGCGTGATCCACATCCCGATGAACTCATCCCAGACGATGCTGCCGTGATCGTGCACGCCCATATCTTTCGCCGTTTGATGGCACAGATAAACGCCGATGCTGATCGACAGCATGATCACCAGCGAATAGAGCTGCCACGGCAGAAAAGTCATCAGATACCAGAACGGGATCGCCGCAATGGAACCCGCCGTGCCAGGCATAATCGGACTTAAGCCGCTGCCAAAACCGGTGGCCAGCAGATGCCAGGGGTTACGCATGCTAAGACGGCTTTTCGCACTATCCTTACGAGGTTGCAAAGTGATCGTATCCTTTTAAATCAAACGATACCGGTTTTCCGTCGCGGGTAAACTGGATGCCTTCCACATCGGCGCTCATCTGGCCGATGCAGGTAAAGGGCACGCCAAGATGACCAATGGCCACGTCCAGCGCCCCCCGGTTGCGTTCCGGCACGGTAAAGCAGAGTTCATAATCTTCGCCGCCCGCCAGCGCCCAGCGCAGCGCCTGCTCCGGCTCAACGTGACGGCGCATGGCGTCAGAGAACGGCATGGCGTCCATGTCCAGCATCGCGCCGCAGTCGCTGGCTTTCACGATATGCCCGAGATCGGAACTCAGCCCGTCGGATAAATCGATCGCCGCACTGGCCAGATCGCGCAGCGCCTGCCCGTGCAGAATGCGCGGCGTCGGACGCAGATGGCGTTTCACCAGCCACTGCGCGTCCTGCTCATTATCAACATGCAGCCGATCCTGCAGGATCGCCAGACCTGCCGCGCTGTCACCTGGCGTGCCAGTCACATAGATCCAGTCGCCAGGCTTCGCGCCCGAACGCTTAAGCGCGCGGCCCGCAGGCACATAGCCGTAGATACCCAGCGTCATCGACAGCGGCCCACGGGTGGTGTCGCCGCCAATCAGCTGCATATCGTAGTAATTAATCTGTTCGAACAGGCTATCGCTAAAGGCTTCCAGCCAGGCTTCATCGACGTCCGGCAACGTGATCGCCAGCGTCAGCCACGCCGGATCCGCGCCCATAGCCGCAAGATCGCTCAGGTTGGAGGCCAGCGCTTTGTGCGCCAGATCGACAGGGGAAATATCCGGAAGAAAATGGTTGCCCGAAACCAGGGTATCGGTGCTGATTGCCAGCGTTTGCTTGTCAGGAATATTGAGCAGTGCGCAATCGTCGCCAATGCCGGTTTCGACATCCAGACGCGCGCGTCTTACGCGGTCAAAATAACGGGCAATAAGGGAAAACTCGCCGCATGCCATACGCTATGCCTCAGCAGAATGATAAACAGGAGACTGGGGAGGCGGCGAAATGGCAACTGCACTTCGCCGCGCGGACCAGCAAATTACTTTTTGTGGGGGCGGATCGCGGGTGCGGCTTTATCCAGCACGCCGTTGACAAACTTATGGCTGTCTTCTGCGCCAAACGTTTTTGCCAGTTCAATAGCTTCGTTGATGGCCACTTTATACGGCACATCCGCACGTTTAGAGAGTTCAAACAGCGCGATACGCAGTACCGCTTTCTCGACCTGGCCCAGCTCTTCGAGCAGACGGGACAGGTAGGGCTTCATCAGTCCATCGAGATATGCGCTGTTAGTCGCCACCCCGGACAGCAGTTCGCGGAAATACGCGATGTCGACATCTTTGACATCCTGTTCAGACAGGAACTGGTATTCAACATCGGCGATGTCGTTCTGGGACAACTGCCAGGAGTAAAGCGCCTGGACGGCACACTCACGGGCGCGGCGACGAGCAGCAGGTTTCACGGAAATTCCCCTTACAAAAAAATCAGGCTTTGATGGCCTTCAATACATTAATCATCTCAAGCGCGGTAAGGGCAGCTTCTGCACCTTTGTTACCGGCTTTGGTACCGGCGCGTTCGATGGCTTGTTCAATACTTTCAGTGGTCAGCACACCAAAGGCTACCGGGATTTCGCTCTGTTCAGCGACATGAGCCAGACCATTGCTTGCGCCACCCGCCACATATTCGAAATGGGCGGTACCGCCACGGATAACCGTGCCGAGCGCGATAATCGCATCATATTTACCGGTTTTTGCCAGTGCGCCAGCCGCCAGCGGCAGCTCATAAGCACCTGGAACCCAAACCACGGTGATGTTTTCATCTTTAACCTGACCGATACGCTTCAGTGCGTCGATAGCACCGTCCAGCAGGCTGTCATTGATGAAGTTGTTGAAACGCGCAATGGTGATGGCGACGCGAGCGTCCGGGGCAGCAACGGTAGCTTCAATAATGTTCATACTCTTCCTTTACGGGTTCATTTGGCCCCGCAGGGGGGCGGATTTTATCATAATACTTTGCGCACTGCTTCCCTTTTACGAGGGCATTACGCAGTGGTCAAATGCAGGCAAATATCAGGTCCAACCTGACGAATTTCACTGAATGTAAACTGCGGCGCATCGGCTAATGCCTCAAGGCCCGGCAGTACGCACAGACCGCGGGCGTCGCTGCCTAAAAGTTTCGGGGCGAGGTACACCACCAGCTCGTCCACCAGCCCGGCCTGAAGCAGCGCGCCCGCAAGGGATGCCCCGGCTTCCACCCAGATGCTGTTAACCTGTTCGCGGCCCAGCAGCATCATCATCAGCACCAGGTCGGGATGGCCGTTGTGTTCAGGCACCTGGATGTGGCGAACGTTGTCCGGCCACGACCGCGAGTCCTGCTGCGTGCGGGCAAACCAGGTTTCACCCGCCTGCTGGATCAGACGGTGTTCCGGCGTGACGCGGTTCTGGCTGTCGACCACAATACGTAGCGGCTGGCGTAACTGCGCCTGCGGGTACTGCGCCTGTACGTCCGCCGGGAGTTCGTCCCAACGGACGTTAAGCTGCGGATTATCCGCCAGCACCGTCGCGCTGCTGGTGAGGATAGCATGACTCTGCGCGCGCAGACGTTGCACATCGCGCCTTGCCTGCGGTGAGGTGATCCACTGGCTTTCGCCGCTGGCCATGGCGGTGCGGCCATCCAGCGACGCGCCCAGCTTCAGCTGCACGTAAGGAAACCCGGTGCGCATACGCTTCAGAAAACCTTTGTTAAGATTTTCCGCCTCGCTCATCATCAGCCCGTGGCTGACCTCAATGCCTGCCTGTTGCAGGCGATACAGGCCGCGCCCGGCAACCTGCGGATTGGGGTCCTGCATCGCCGCCACTACACGAGTCACGCCCGCGTTAATCAAAGCTTCGCAACAGGGTGGCGTGCGTCCGTGATGGCTACAGGGTTCCAGGGTGACATAGGCGGTGGCGCCACGCGCCTTTTCGCCCGCCATACGCAGGGCATGGACTTCAGCATGGGGCTCGCCCGCCCGCTGGTGATAGCCTTCGCCGACAATCTCGCCGTCTTTGACAATCACACAGCCGACGTTGGGATTAGGATGGGTGGTAAAACGACCGCGCTGCGCCAGTTTCAGCGCCCGCGCCATGTACATCTCATCGTGCATGAGCTTAATCCTGTAAGCGGGCGATCTCTTCGCCAAATTCGCGGATGTCTTCGAAGCTGCGGTAAACCGAGGCGAAGCGGATATAGGCGACTTTATCGAGCTTTTTCAGCTGCTCCATCACCAGGTTGCCGATCATTTTGCTCGGCACTTCGCGCTCGCCGGTGGCGCGCAGCTGGGATTTGATATGATTCAGCGCCATTTCAACGTCATCGGCGCTTACCGGGCGTTTTTCCAGCGCGCGCAGCATGCCGTTACGCAGTTTTTCTTCGTTAAACGGCTCGCGGATCTCGTTGCTTTTCACCACGCGCGGCATCACCAGTTCTGCCACCTCAAAAGTGGTGAAGCGTTCATTACATACCAGACACTGACGGCGGCGGCGCACGGACGACCCTTCACCGACCAGGCGGGAGTCAATTACTTTGGTATCCACGGCTAAACAGAATGGGCAATGCATACGGCGTCCTGACGTTAAAATTAGCTGAAATCTATTTTAACCTGATCTGCCGTGACAACAAAGGCAAGACCGCTTTTGAGATAAAGGATCGATGGCAAGCCGGTTCGTGCAGGCTACTATTACAGGCAATGCTCTTTGCAAGGAAACCAACACGATGACAAGACGTTACCTGAAAATTTTGCTGGTCGGCAGCCTGTTTACCCTCAGCGCCTGCGCGCAGCAGAGCGAAGTCCGCCAGTTGCATCAAAGTGTCAGCACGCTTAACAAAGAAATGAGTAAGCTGAATCAGGAGACGGTGAAAATCACCCAGCAAAATGCGCTGAACGCCAAATCCAGCAGCGGTGTCTACCTGTTGCCTGGCGCGAATACCCCTGCCCTTCTGCACAGCCAGATCGGTATGCTGAAGATGTCGCTGGTGAACATCGCTCCTGATGCGAACGGCACGCGCGTGACGCTGCGCATTCAGGGCGAATCGAACGATCCGCTGCCAGCGTTTAGCGGTACGGTGGAATGGGGTCAGATCCAGGGCACCACCAACGATTATCAGGAAGTGAACGTGCAAAACCAGCTGATTAACGCCCCGGCCAGCACCCTGGCGCCGAGCGACGTTGATCTGCCGCTGCAGCTTAACGGCATCACGCCGGACCAGCTGGGCTTTGTGCGTGTCCACGATATTCAGCCCGCCACCAATCAGTGATCCTGTTCAAGGGCGAGCCACTCGCCCTTTTCCCTCCCTTCCCGCCTTTTTCCACGAAATATTTGCAAGACAGATGAATCTCAGTACAATCCCTGCGTTTTATATACGCAAACGTGAACGCAATCGATTACGTGCGTAATAGATATGTGAAACAACACATATTTTTGTGAGCATGGATACTTATAATAGGCTCGCTGAAATACGAAACATTTAGAAACTCAATACGCGCGTTCTTTCGCTCCCGCAAGGGAACCTAATCAGTGGCTAAACTATGAAAAAAACATTACTCGTCGCCGGTGCAGCACTGGCTCTCTCCTCCTCATTCGCAGTCAATGCGGCAGAAAATGACAAGCCGGAGTTCGTTTCCGACTGGTGGCACCAGAGCGTGAACGTGGTAGGCAGCTATCACACCCGTTTTGGACCGCAGATCCGTAACGATACCTACCTGGAATATGAAGCATTTGCCAAAAAAGACTGGTTTGATTTCTATGGTTACCTGGATGCGCCGGTATTCTTCGGTGGTAACACCGATGCCCGCGGGATCTGGAACCATGGTTCGCCGCTGTTTATGGAAATCGAACCGCGTTTCTCTATCGATAAGCTGACCGGCGCCGATCTGAGCTTCGGTCCGTTCAAAGAGTGGTATTTCGCGAACAACTACATCTACGACATGGGCCGCAACGCCTCTGGCCGTCAGAGCACCTGGTACATGGGTCTCGGTACCGACATCGATACCGGCCTGCCGATGAGCCTGTCACTGAACGTATATGCGAAATACCAGTGGCAGAACTACCTGGCGGAGAACGAAAACGAGTGGGACGGCTACCGTTTCAAAGTGAAATACTTCGTGCCGATCACCCAACTGTGGGGCGGTAACCTGAGCTACATCGGCTTCACCAACTTTGACTGGGGCTCGGACCTGGGCGATAAGAGCAGCTATGCGATGAACGGCATCAAGCAGCGTACCAACGACTCCATCGCCTCCAGCCACATTCTGTCCCTGAGCTACGATCACTGGCACTACTCGGTAGTAGCGCGTTACTGGCACAACGGCGGTCAGTGGAATGATGATGCAGACCTGGTATGGATGAAAGAAAACGTCCGCTCTACCGGCTGGGGTGGTTACCTGGTGGCAGGTTATAACTTCTGATTTGTCTGTCAGCCCCATCGAAAAGCCAGCTTAACCGCTGGCTTTTTTTTGCCCGTAAAACGCAGGCGAAAAAAAACCGCAGCGCTGAGGCTGCGGTTTTCAACGCAGAGCGTCGGTTTACGGCAGAATTGACGGTTGGTCCGCGCCTTCTTTCTCGACTTTCTGCACCAGCAGGTGTTCACGCTTCATGCCCAGTTTCAGCGCCAGCGCTGACGCGACATAAATCGACGATGCAGTACCGATGGACACACCGATCAGCATGGTCAGTGAGAAGCCCTGCAGCATGGCGCCGCCAAAGAGGTAGAGCATCAGGATCACCACTAAGGTGGTTCCTGAAGTGATCAACGTCCTGTGCAGCGTCTGGGTCAGGGACACGTTAAAGATTTCGTACGGCGTTCCGCGACGGATCTTGCGGAAGTTTTCACGAATACGGTCCGAGACCACGATGCTGTCGTTCAGCGAGTAACCGATCACCGACATCAGCGAGGCGACAATCGTCAGATCCACTTCGATATGGAACAGCGACAGTACGCCCATGGTGATGATAACGTCGTGCGCCAGCGCGATAACCACACCGGCCGCCAGACGCCACTCAAAGCGGAAGCCGACGTAAACCAGGATGGAAATCAGCGCTACCATCAGCGCCATCGCACCGGTCTGCGCCAGGTCCGCACCCACGCTCGGGCCGACGAACTCGATACGTTTCACCGCGGCATTCTGGCTGGTCGCTTCGTTAATCACGCTCACGACCTTGCTGCCCAGCACCTGACCACCGGTTTCACCCTCGGCAGGCGGCATACGCACCATGATGTCGCGACTGCTGCCAAAGTTCTGCAACAGCGGATCGGCAAAGCCGGCTTTTTCCAGCGCTTCACGCATCTGATCCATATCGGCCGGTTTTTCCAGCGAGATTTCGATAACCGTACCGCCGGTAAAATCCAGACCCCAGTTAAAGCCTTTCACGCCAATAATGATAATTGACAGGATCAGCAGAAAACCGGAGATACCGAAGGCCCAGTAATCCCAGCGCATAAAGTCCCAGACTCTACGGCCGTGGTTCAATTGTTCAACAGTATATTCCTGTGCCACAACGCACTCCTCAGATAGACAGCTTGTTGATGCGTTTGCCGCCGTACAACAGGTTTACGATGGCACGGGTGCCGACGATCGCGGTAAACATTGACGTCGCCACACCGATACCGGTAGTAATGGCGAAGCCTTTAATGGCCCCGGTGCCTACGGCATACAGGATGATGACCTTAATAAGCGTCGTGACGTTGGCGTCAAAAATGGAGCTGAACGCGCCGCGATAACCTTCGTCAATCGCCTGCTGGACGCTACGCCCGTTGCTCAGCTCTTCTTTGATACGTTCGTTTATCAGTACGTTCGCATCCACCGCTACCGCAAGGGTTAAGACGATCCCCGCGATACCCGGCATGGTCAGCGTCGCCCCTGGCAGCAGGGACATGATGCCGACAATCAGCACCAGGTTGGCGATCAGTGCCGTGGTGGCGATCAGGCCAAACTTCTTATAGAAGAACAGCATGAAGATGATGGAGACCGCCAGACCCGCCAGACAGGCTTCCAGACCCTGGGTGATGTTCTGCATACCTAAGGTCGGGCCAATGGTACGTTCTTCAACGATCTGAATCGGCGCAATCAACGCACCCGCACGCAGCAGCAGCGACAGCTGACGCGCTTCGTTAGGATTATTGATGCCGGTAATACGGAAGCTGTTGCCGAGGCGAGACTGAATGTTGGCGACGTTAATCACCTCTTCCTGTTTCACCAGTACGGAACGACCGTTCGCATCTTTTTTACCGCTGTCTTTGTACTCCACAAACAGGGTCGCCATCGGTTTGCCGATGTTGTCCTTGGTGAAGTTAGACATGATGTTACCACCTGCGCTGTCGAGCGAGATGTTAACCTGCGGCTGGTTGTACTCATCCTGGCTGGAAGTGGAGTCGGTGATATGGTCACCGGTCAGGATCACGCGTTTGTACAGCACAACCGGCTGGCCTTCGCGCATCTGTTTCACTTCTGAATCGCCCGGTACACGGCCAGACGCCGCCGCCGACTGATCGACGTTGGTGTTCACCAGACGGAATTCGAGGGTCGCGGTTGCGCCAAGAATTTCCTTCGCACGCGCGGTGTCCTGAATACCCGGCAGTTCAACCACGATGCGGTCTGCGCCCTGACGCTGTACCAGCGGCTCGGCGACACCCAGTTGGTTGACACGGTTACGCAGGATGTTGATGTTCTGCTGTACCGCATATTCACGCGCTTCGCTCAGACGCGCATCGGTCATGACCGCGCGCAGGGCGTTGCCGCTCTGGCTGGTGATCACCATGTCGCGGTGACGGGCAGTCAGGTAAGTAATCGCCTGATCGCGCGCTGCGCTGTCGCGGAACACAATGCTCACGCCATAGTTATCTTCCTTACGCACGTTGGTGTAAGGAATGCCTTTTTCGCGTAAATCGCTACGCAGGCTGTCGGTATTTTGTTCCTGCAGTTTGCCGAGCGCGGTGTCCATATCCACTTCCATCAGGAAGTGCACGCCACCACGCAGATCCAGACCGAGTTTCATCGGCTCTGCTTTGATGGAGGATAACCAGCGCGGAGTAGCAGGTGCAAGGTTCAGCGCCACGACATATTTGTCACCCAACAGGCTGAGCAGCGCTTCACGCGCGCGCAGCTGCGTATCGGTGGAGTCGAAACGCGCAAGAATAGCGCCCTCTTCCAGTGCCACAGACTTAGCAGTGATTTTTTCTTGTTTTAAGGTGTTCTGGACCTGGATCAGCGTTTGCTCACTGGCGGCGACGCCGCGCGCACCAGTGATCTGAACTGCCGGATCCTCACCATACAGGTTGGGAAGTGCGTATAGCAGGCCGACGATAATCACGACGACCAGCATGATGTACTTCCACAAAGGATAACGGTTTAACACGGCACTTCCCTTTGGGAAAACGAAAGATTACAGCGCCTTCATCGTGCCTTTCGGCAGAACGGCAGCTACGAAGTCACGTTTGATAACCACTTCAGTGGTGTCATTCAGGGCGATAGCAATGTAGCCAGTTTCCGCTACTTTGGTCACGCGACCCACCAGGCCACCGTTGGTCAGCACTTCATCGCCTTTAGCGATGGAGTTCATCAGATTCTTGTGCTCTTTGGTACGTTTTTGCTGTGGGCGCAGGATCATGAAATAGAAGATCAGGCCAAATACAACCAGCATCAGGATCAAAGACATCGGGCTGCCCTGCGCCGGTGCGCCCGTTGCTGCTACGGCATCAGAAATAAAAAAGCTCATTCAAATTCCCTCATTATTAAAATTAATCAACGTTCAAAGGTGGAACATCACGACCCTGACGCTGGTAAAAATCGGTCACGAAGCTCTCTAATTTACCCTCTTCGATAGCCTTGCGTAAACCAGCCATTAAGCGCTGGTAATAGCGCAGGTTATGAATGGTATTAAGACGCGCGCCCAGTATTTCGTTGCAACGGTCAAGATGATGCAAGTAAGCGAGTGAATAATTGCGACACGTATAGCAATCACACTCTTCATCAAGCGGGCCGGTATCGCTCTTGTACTTCGCGTTACGGATTTTCACCACGCCATTGGTGACAAACAGATGGCCGTTACGCGCATTACGCGTCGGCATCACGCAGTCAAACATATCAATGCCGCGACGTACGCCTTCCACCAGATCTTCGGGTTTACCCACACCCATCAGGTATCGTGGTTTGTCTGCCGGGATCTGCGGGCACACATGCTCCAGAATACGGTGCATGTCTGCTTTAGGTTCACCCACAGCCAGACCGCCGACAGCGTAGCCATCAAAGCCAATCTCTACCAGACCTTTGACGGAGATATCACGTAAATCTTCGTAAACGCTGCCCTGGATAATACCGAACAGCGCATTTTTGTTTTGCAGCGAATCGAAACGGTCGCGGCTGCGCTTCGCCCAGCGTAAGGACATTTCCATGGAACGCTTGGCGTAGTCCCAGTCAGCCGGGTATGGCGTACATTCGTCGAAGATCATCACGATGTCGGAGCCGAGATCGTACTGGATCTCCATGGATTTTTCCGGATCGAGGAAGATCGGATCGCCGTTGATCGGGTTGCGGAAATGCACGCCCGCTTCGGTGATCTTACGAATATCGCCGAGGCTGAAGACCTGGAAACCGCCGGAGTCGGTCAGAATCGGGCCTTTCCACTGCATAAAGTCATGCAGATCGCCGTGCAGCTTCATGATCTCCTGACCCGGACGCAGCCACAGGTGGAAGGTGTTGCCGAGGATAATCTGTGCGCCGGTGTCCTGCACTTCTTCCGGCGTCATGCCTTTTACGGTGCCGTAGGTGCCCACGGGCATAAAGGCCGGTGTTTCCACCACGCCGCGATCAAACACCAGGCGGCCACGGCGGGCGCGTCCGTCTGTCGTATCTAATTCGAATTTCATTTTTTCTCCATACGCCGGAAAAACAGTCCAACGCGTCAATCAAAGCGCCGCGGAACTATTCCCCGACGCGCTCAGAAATTGCCTGCGGATTGTACGTGATAAACATTGCATCCCCGTAACTAAAAAAGCGATATTCCGCTTTTACCGCTTCTTTATAGGCGTGCATGGTGGCTTTATAACCGGCAAAGGCCGATACCAGCATGATCAAGGTGGATTCCGGCAGGTGGAAGTTGGTCACCAGCGCGTCAATCACGCTGTACTGATAGCCAGGATAAATAAAGATCTGCGTATCGCCGAAGAAAGGCTCGATGAGATCGTTTTTGGCCGCTTTCGCGGCGCTTTCCAGCGAGCGCACCGAGGTGGTGCCGACCGCCACCACGCGATTGCCGCGCGCTTTCGCCGCCAGCACCGCGTCAACCACTTCCTGCGGCACTTCAGCATATTCAGAGTGCATGATGTGATCTTCAATGCTGTCCACGCGTACCGGCTGGAAGGTGCCCGCGCCAACGTGCAGCGTTACGAACGCCATCTCCACGCCTTTCTCACGCAGACGCGCCAGCAGCGGCTCATCAAAGTGCAGGCCCGCAGTCGGCGCGGCGACTGCGCCCGGCTTCTGGCTGTAGACGGTCTGGTAAAGTTCGCGGTCAGCGTCTTCATCCGGACGATCGATATAGGGCGGCAGCGGCATATGGCCGATGGCGTTGAGAATATCCAGCACCGGGCGTTCATCGTTAAACTCAACTTCAAACAGCGCATCGTGACGGGCCACCATGGTGGCTTTAACACTGTCATCGTCGCCTAGCAGCAGTTCCGCACCCGGCTTCGGCGCTTTAGAGGCGCGAATATGTGCCAGAATACGTTTATCATCGAGCATCCGCTCAACCAGCACTTCGATTTTACCGCCGCTGGCTTTACGGCCAAACAGACGCGCCGGGATCACGCGGGTATTGTTAAAGACCAGCAGATCCCCGGGGTTGAGCTTGTCGAGCAGATCGGTGAAAGTACCATGCGTCAGCGCGCCCGTCGGCCCGTCCAGCGATAACAGGCGGCAACTACTGCGCGCAGGCACAGGGTAATGGGCGATCAGGGATTCGGGTAATTCAAAGGAAAAATCGGCAACGCGCATGGCTTACACTCAGACTGAAAAACAGGCGGGATAGTCTAGTGCTACGGTGCTTCCGCTGCAACAGCTACGCCTCTTTATGGATTAACTAACAATGAACTTCCTCGCACACCTGCATCTTGCGCACCTCGCAGAAAGCTCGCTTCCCGGTAATTTGCTGGGCGATTTCGTTCGCGGCAACCCGCAGGATAGCTATCCGGCTGAGATTGTCGACGGCATTCGCATGCACCGCCGCATTGACGTGCTGACCGATAATTTGCCGGAAGTCCGCGAGGCGCGGGAGTGGTTTCGCCCGCAGACGCGCCGGGTCGCGCCCATTACGCTGGACGTGATGTGGGACCATTTTCTGTCGCGCCACTGGTTGCAGATGTCGCCGGACATGCCGCTGAGCGAATTTGTCAGCTATGCCCACGCGCAGGTCGCCACCATTCTGCCCTCCTCGCCGGCGCGCTTCGTTAATCTGAATGATTATTTGTGGTCAGAGCGATGGCTTGAGCGCTACCGGGAGATGGATTTTATTCAGCAGGTGCTGAACGGCATGGCGACGCGGCGGCCCCGCCTCGATGCGCTGCGCGATTCGTGGCAGGATCTGGATATGCATTATCAGGCGCTGGAAAAGCTGTTCTTTCAGTTCTATCCCCGCATGATGGCGCAGGCGAAAAACAAACAGCTTTAGTGCTTGCGCTTTACCGGCAGGTGATTATCTTGATAGCGGCCTTACCCCTACAATCACACAGGAGAATTATGATGGTACTGGTTACTCGTCCGGCTCCGGACTTTACCGCCGCCGCCGTGCTTGGCAATGGCGAAATTGTGGAAAACTTTAACTTCAAACAGCATATCCAGGGCAAAGCGACGGTACTGTTTTTCTGGCCGATGGACTTCACCTTCGTCTGCCCGTCAGAACTGATCGCTTTTGACAAGCGTTACGAAGAATTCCAGAAGCGCGGCGTGGAAGTGGTGGGCGTTTCTTTTGACTCTGAATTTGTTCACAACGCCTGGCGTAATACGCCGGTGGACAAAGGCGGCATTGGCCCGGTGAAATACGCGATGGTGGCCGACATCAAGCGTGAAATCCAGAAAGCCTACGGCATTGAACACCCGGACGCGGGCGTGGCGCTGCGCGGCTCCTTCCTGATCGATGCTAACGGTATTGTGCGTCATCAGGTGGTGAACGATCTGCCGCTGGGCCGTAACGTCGACGAAATGCTGCGTATGGTTGACGCTCTGCAATTCCACGAAGAGCACGGTGAAGTCTGCCCGGCGCAGTGGGAAAAAGGCAAAGAAGGGATGAACGCGTCGCCGGACGGCGTGGCGAAATACCTGAGCGAAAACCTCACCAGCCTGTAAGGGGCTTAGTCCGGTGGCGCTGCGCTTGCCGGGCCTGGGGGTTCTGATGACGTAATGCCCGGTGGCGCTGCGCTTACCGGGCCTACAGGGTTCTGGAGACGTAATGCCCGGCGGCGCTGCGCTTGCCGGGCCTACCATTGTTCCGCAGACCGTAGGCCGGGTAAGCGTCAGCGCCACCCGGCATTTTTATTTTTATACCGACTTCTGCCGTACCTCGCGCCAGATCCCAAGCCCCACCCAGACCAGCACCAGCACGCCCAGCACCAGCGCCGCCCACACCAGCATCTTCTTCCACTGGCTTTGCTGCTGCGCCGGATCCACCGCCGTCAGCCGCGCGTCGCCGCCCAGCACCACGCGATCCTGTACCAGCGCGTCCGGCAGTTGCGCATTCTCCTGACGTAGCGCGGCAGGCACCAGCATCTCCACCTCCATCGCCTGCGGTTGTGCAGCGCCATTCCCCCAGGCCAGTAAAAACGGCCCTTTACCTTGCGCATTAAAGATCAGCGTCTGGCTGGCGCGCTCGCCGGTCACCTGGGCGATACCATCCTCCAGCTGGCCATTAACCGCCGTAACGCGGATCGCCTGCACCAGCCCGCTGGTTTTCAGCGGCTCCGGCGCTTTGCCGTTCAGCTGATAAATCACGCTTTTCGCCAGCGGCTGCCATGCTGCCTTTTCCCCGCTGCGGTACTCGATCGCCAGCGGCAGTACGCGCCCGTGCCGGGCTTCAATCATCACCGACACCAGCGGCTGTGGCCGTTGCCAGGAGAACTCCTGTACCGCCGGGGAGACCGTTTTCGCCACCGCATTCAGGTGGATGTTCACCGCCGTATCGCTGTAAACCTGCTCAACCGCTGTCGCGCCGGTCAGCGCAGGCGCGTGCGCGGCATCGTTGAACACCACCAGCACATAACGCATTTCCGTCGGGTAGGCTGAACTGCTGAAATCCAGCGTGTCCAGCAACAGGCGATCGTTGCCGGAGGCAAGATCCATCAGCGGCATATCCCGGCCCGCCAGCGTCCAGTTTTTCAGATCGCTGCTGAAGTACACATCCGCGCGCCCCTGCCAGTTGGCGGGCGCGGCACTCCAGGCCAGCTTCAGCTGTGAAAGCGGAAAGTCGTCTTTTTGCGTGTCAGGCAGGGTTAACAGATAACTCTTCCCTGCTGTTTTCCGCCCTTCTCCCTCCAGACGGATTTCGATCCCGTCCTGCGAGCGCAACCACAGGCTTTCTGACGAGGCATTATTTTCCGGTACCGCATCAAGGGCGAACAGGCGCAGCGGCACCGTGCGCGGCGGCGTCTGTTTCTGCACCGCCGGGATCAGCGTAAAGGGCACAGCGTTACCCTGCTGATTAAAAACCCGCACATCGCGCAGATCGGGGGCGACGCTGTCGGTATAGATGCGCTCCGGCAAGGTCACCTGATACAGCGGCGACGGCGTGGTCGTCTCCAGCCCCGCGCCCCAGGCATAATCCTGCGGTTTTTCCGGCGTCGCGTCCTGGCTCCAGCCCGGCAGCGCCGCGCCCAGCAACGCACAAAAAAGTATCCGTCTGATGATTGTCATTATCCTTGTTCCTCGTTATGCGTCTGTTGTATCCGCGGCGGCAGCGGCGAGAAATAACCCACGATCAGCACCAGCACCGCCACGCCGATAAAGGCCACCGCGCGCGCCAGTCCGCCGCCGCCCGCGCTGTCCACCAGCATCAGTTTCACAATCACCACGCCAAGCAGCGCCGCACCGCCCAGCCATTCATGCCGCGACGCCTGCCGGGCAGCGCGCAGCATCACCAGCAGCGCCACCAGCATCCAGAACAGCGCGAAACAGGTCTGCACCAGCCGGGACGACCAGAGCGCGCTCACCGACCAGTCGATATCGCCATACCAGGCCAGGCTGCGCAACAGCAGGCCGTTCAGCCACCAGAAGGCGAGTGCCGCCAGCACCAGCGGCACACGTTTATGGATCTCACGCCCCTGCGCCGGGAAATAGCGGGCGCACAGCCGCGCCAGCGCGAACAGCGCCAGTAAAGCAAAGGCCGCGCCCTCTTCCAGCGGATTGAGCAATGGCCGGTAGCCCTGTTCCATCACCACGCCATCGTCGATATTGGTCAGAAGCAGCAGCACCAGCAGGAAACCCCCCGGCGGCGCCAGCGCCAGGGTGCCGTACCACTGCGGCCAGACGCGCAGCGGCCACAGCGAACGCTTGATCCCGGCGCGTACCAGCAGGATCACCGCGGCCGCCGCGGTCATCGCCAGCCCCGCCTGCCACGGGAACATCCCCCACGGCAGCGCATCGGTATACCACCACAGCTCTGCCGCCAGCGCGGCGAGGATCATCCAGAACAGCGACAGGTGCAGCCCCTGCGAAAAATAGGGCACAGGCGGCGTGCGCTGTTGATAAAGCAGCCAGAAAGCGGACGGCAGCGCAAGACCCCAGGCGAGGTTCTGCCAGCCAGCGCTGAGGATCGCGCCCTGGGCTGCGATCTGCCAGACCAGCGTCGCCAGCATCAGGGGCCACAGCAGCCAGACGCTATCGCTGAGCGCACGCCAGCGCAGCCGCTGGCCGACAACCCGCCAGCCGTGCACGCTGAGGGCGATCAGCGCCAGTATGCCCGGCAACTCGTTCATGAAGCGGATTAAGTTCAGCGCTGACAGCCCGTGCAGCGCCAGCAGCCAGAAGAGAATACCGCCTGCCAGCAGGCCGTGGCTGCCCTGCGAGTTCAGGCCGCGCCACAGCCAGGCGGCGGCGATCCATGTCAGGCTCAGCACCGCAAAAATCATCAGCTGCGACAGCGCCGGAAGCAGATCCTGCATCGCCCACAGGGCGCTGCCCATTGCCAGCAACAGTAAACCTGTGCCGCTGTAGCTCATCCGCCGTTGCTGTTGCTGTACGCCAAGCCACAGAATGCCCAGCCCTTCCAGCGCCCAGGCCATTGACGTCCAGCGGGCGGAAAGCGCCAGCGGGATGGCCAGCGTGACAAAAGCCCCGCCGAGCGCAAGCGCCGCCAGCACCAGCGGTCGCCCGAGTTCAGGTTTACGGCGCAGTACCAGCCACGCCAGCAGCAGATAAAACGCGCCGAAGCCGAGGGCGGAAAACGCCGGTCCATAGGCGAAATCCTGCGTGATGGCGTACTGCATACCAAATCCCAGCAACGGCGGCGCGAACAGCAGTACGCCGTCAATAATGCGCTTACTGCCGCCCTGCGCCCGCAGCGACAGTCCAACGCTCAGGACGCCAAACAGCAGAATATTGGCGATCAGGAACAGCTGGCAGCTGAGGTAGAACTCCGGTCGGTAGCTAAACAGTCCCCACAGGCCGCCGACGCCAAAGGTAAACAGCAGACCGAGCAGATTCAGCACCCGCCAGTGCTGCCAGACGCTGATAGCCAGAATGCCGCAGGAGAGCAACAGGTAGAAAGAGAACAACCCGATGTGGCTGCCGCCGCCGGTGGAGAGCAGCAACGGCGCAAGATAACCGCCGAGGCTGGCGAGCATCGCGAGACTTAGCGCACGCTGTAACACCGCCAGCCCGACGCTTACCGCACAGATCAGCAGCAGCAAGGCGAAGGCCAGCGCCATCGGCAGCATCTGCCAGAGCCGGAACGCGCCGAATACCGTCAGATAGAGCACGCCGGTGGCCCCGCCCTGCAAAATCAGCGCATAAACAGGTTGTTTGTGGCGCAGTCGCCAGCCGAGCGCCAGCAGCACCACCGCCGCCAGCGCCGCCACGCACAGACGCAGTTCCAGCGGGAAGAGATCGCGCTCGACGGAATAGCGGAACAGAAACGCCAGCCCGAAGAACAGCAGCAGAATGCCGAGTTTCGCCAGCGGATTGCCGCGCATAAACCAGCCCACCAGCGAGGTGATCATGCCGCCGCGCGGTTCTGCGGATACGGGTTTGCTGACCGCCGCCGGGGTGACGGCAACCGGCTCAGGCTCCGGCACGCTCGCCGCCCAGGGATCGACAGCGGGCGGTGGTGCCGCAGGTATAATGACAGGCGCAGGAACAGGTTCCGGCTCCGCTATCCGTTCAGGCAGCGGCTGCGGCGCAGGCGCACTTGCCTGCCCCGCCAGCTGCTGCTCCAGCGCCGTCAGCCGTTCACGCAATACGCCCAGTTCCCGCTGCGTATCGCTGCTTTTTCGCCAGGCTCTGACCGCCAGCGCAGGGGCGACAATCAGCGCAAAAAAGAGAACAAGACCGGCAACCAGCAAAAGCTCATCCATGGTTTTACCTTCGGTTCGGTGATCACTCCCGAAAGGATATTACATTTCTTTTCAATGCTGATAAAAATGTTGCAACGGGTTCAGCGATTGCGCCACAGCGTGGCGGAGATCGCCGGTAGCGACAGCACATTATCCTCGATGGTGCCGGTGCCCACTTTGCACTGCCAGGCCGGGACGTCCACCAGTGGTAAATCCGTCAGCACCACCTCGCAGGCCTTGCCGCGGTTGATCGCCACCAGCACGCGTTCATGCCGGAAGACGCGCACAAAGACTACCACGTCGCCTTCCGCATGCAGCACCTGGCAGCCGCCGTGGCGCAGGGCGCGGCTTTTCTTGCGCAGCGTCGCCATCTGCTGATAGAGGGCAAACAGCGTGGCGTCCTGTTTTTCTTTGTCCCACGGGAACGGCTTACGGCAGAAGGGATCGTTGTTGCCATCCAGCCCCACTTCATCGCCGTAATAGATACAGGGCACGCCAGGCCAGCTGAACAGCCAGACCACCGCCAGCGGCATCCGCGCGATGTCCTTGCCAAGCAGCGTTTTAAAACGCGAGGTATCGTGGCTGTCGAGCTGGTTAAACATGCGCAACTGTTGCTGATGCGACAGCCCGGCGCGGTAGTTATCCATCCACGCCATGCAGGTGGCGGCATCGATATGCTGCGGATCGTAGGAAATATCGGTGTTTGCGAGGAAGCCCCACAGCGGAATGGTAAAGCCCCGGTAGTTCATCGCCGCGTCTTCGGCATCCGCCTGCAACCATTGCCGCGCATCGCCAAAATGCTCACCCACAATATAGGCTTCCGGCTGCGTCTCTTTCGCCGCCTGAGTGATGCCGCTGATGTGCAGCAGGTTATTACGCGCGCCGCCTGCTTCACCCAGCATATGCACCACATCGAGCCGCCAGCCGTCCATATTCCACGGCGCTTTCAGCCAGTGGCGCACAATGCTGTCTTCGCCTTTGTAAATCTCCTCCACCAGCGAGGCCGACTGATAATCCAGCTTTGGCAGGCTGGCATAGCCAAGCCAGTCGAGGGCGTGGCCGTCGTCGGAAAAGCTGTACCATTCCCGCCATTCGGAGGCCGGATTATGGCAGGCACCGATGGTGCCGCGATTATGCCGGTCAAACCAGGCGTGGGAGTCGCCGCTGTGATTAAACACGCCGTCGAGCACCAGACGGATGCCTTCGCGCTGCGTGTTAGCACGCAGCCGCAGCAGGGCCTGATCGCCGCCGAACTGCGGGTCGACGTGGCGATAATCTTCAGTATCGTATTTGTGTACGCTGGGGGCGACAAACACCGGGTTGAGGTACAGCGCCGTGACGCCAAGCTTTTTCAGATAGGGCAGCTTTTCGCTGATGCCATCCAGATCGCCGCCGTAAAAAGTCGATCCGCCCGCCTCACCGGTGAGGGGTTCATCCCAGTCGCGCAGCACGATCTCCTGCCCGGCGGCGTGATGGTAATAGACGTTGTCCTGCTCCGGCGTACGCGGCTGGCTGCGGGCAAAGCGATCGGGAAAGATCTGATAAAACACCTGATCCGCCACCCACTGCGGGCCATTATCCGGGCAATCGATGGCAAACTGCTCCAGCCGTGCGGGCGGGAAATCGCTGAAGCCCTGCGGCGTAAACCAGCGCTGGCGATCCGCCCACAGCAGTTTAAAGCTGTAGCGACGGCGCGGTTGTCCTTCGGACACGTCGATGGCGGCGCGCCAGGCGGTTACGCCGGGGTACGGTGCACTGCGCAGCGGGTGCATCAGGATGGACGTCTCTTCGTTGTCCTTTTCCGTGCGCAGTTTAACCTGCGCAGGCAAATCGTTGCCCGCCAGCCAAAAGGTTATAAAAAGCTGATCTTTATTGAGTTTTACAAACGGCGCTACCGGAAGATGCCAGGCGTTCAACATCGCTTTACCCCTTGCTGAAAAATGACGCCACCTTGCCACAGCATAGTGAAAGTTCACTCATCATACTGCTGATAATTGGGGGAGGAGCATGGGGGAGGAGGAGATGCTGCGGCATTGCCGGGCGGCAGGACGCTCACCCGGCAAAAGTTCAGGAGATCAGGCGGTTTTGCGGTCGTAACGGCGCTTAAACATCCAGCCGATAAGCAGCAGCGCAATCCACGCAAAGCCCACGTACAGCGAAATGCGGGTTTCCGGATGCCAGCCAATCAGCGCGATAATAAACACCAGGAACAGCAGACCGGCGATGGTCGTGGGTACGCCGCCCGGCACTTTAAACTTCAGCGCCGCCACTTCTTCCGGCGGCAGACGGCGACGGAAAGCGATCTGCGACAGCAAAATCATGATCCACACCCACACGGTGGCGAAGGTCGCCAGCGAGGCGATCACCAGGAAGACGTTCTCCGGCATGATGTAGTTCAGCCAGGCCGCGAACAGCAGCGCCACCGTCATGACCACCACCGTCACCCACGGAATGCCGTTGCGCGAGGTTTTCGCGAACATCTTCGGCGCGCTGCCCTGTTCGGCCATGCCGTGCAGCATACGGCCGACGCCAAACACATCGCTGTTAATCGCCGACAGCGACGCGGTCAGCACCACAAAGTTGAGGATACTGGCGGCAAAGGTGATGCCCAGATGCTGGAAGGTCAGTACGAACGGGCTGCCGTTGGTGCCCACCTGGTTCCACGGGTAGATGGACATGATCACAAAGAGCGTGCCGACATAAAACACCAGGATACGCATCGGCACGGAGTTGATGGCGCGCGGAATAGAGGTCTGTGGATCTTTCGCTTCCCCGGCGGTAATGCCGATGATTTCGATGCCACCGTAAGCAAACATCACCATTTGCAGTGACATCACCATGCCGAGCCAGCCGTTGCTGAAGAAGCCGCCGTTGCTCCATAAGTTGTGGATGCCGGTCGGTTCGCCGCCGTTGCCAATGCCCCAGATGATGATGCCAAAGCCCGCCGCGATCATCACGATAATAGTGGCGACTTTAAAAAACGAGAACCAGAACTCCAGCTCGCCGAATACCTTCACGCTCATCAGGTTGACGGCGCAGATAATCATCACCACGCTCAGCACCCAGATCCAGTGCGGCACCGTCGGGAACCAGACGCCCATATAGATGCCGAACGCCGTGACATCGGCGATGGCGACAATCAGGATCTCAAAGCAGTAGGTCCAGCCGGTAATGTAGCCCGCCAGCGGGCCGAGGTTTTCCTGGGCATAGCGTGAGAACGAACTGGCCGCCGGGTTATGTACCGACATTTCGCCCAGCGCGCGCATGATGATATAGGCTGCCGCGCCGCCGATAATATAGGCGAGCAGCACGCTCGGCCCGGCCATTTTGATGGCGTCCGCCGAACCATAGAACAGGCCCGTGCCTATTGCCGAACCGAGCGCCATAAAGCGGATGTGTCGGGTGCTTAACCCCCGCTTTAGCTTGTTAGTACTTTCCATTGTTTCCCGTGCCATAACAAAAATAAAAAAACCACGGGATGGTAAGCCCCGTGGTTATGACAAGCAACCGTTGATCAGTGTGCGCGGGAAGTCACCTGACGCCCTGCGGCACGATCCCAGATCACGGCCAGTACCACGATCACAATCGTTGGCATTAACCATGCCAGCCCCTGCTCCGCCAGCGGTAAACGCTGGGTCCAGGCTGGCAACACACCGCCAATGGCGGAAGCTTTGATACCGTCAAGGATACCAAAGGCCAGGCTGATGAACATCGCCGGCGCGATGATGCGCGACGAATTATGCCACCATGAACGGGTAAAGCTTAATACAACCAGTGCGATACACGGCGGATAAATGGCGGTCAGCACCGGTATGGAAATCTGGATCAGGTGGCTCAGGCCAAGGTTAGACACCAGCATCGAGAAGCCGCCAAGCACAAAGGCCAGCGTACGGTAAGAGAACGGCAGATACTGGGCGAAGAACTCCGCGCAGGCGCAGGTCAGGCCAACCGCCGTCACCAGACAGGCGAGGAAAATCAGCGCCGCCAGTAGCAGGCTGCCTGCGCCGCCAAAGGTGTGCTGAACGTAAGCATGAAGAATAGCCGCGCCGTTGGCAGACTGTTCTACCAGCGTGCTGCTGTCAGAGCCGAGGCGGAACAGCGCCAGATACAGCAGCGTCAGACCCACACCGGCAATCAGGCCAGCCCAGATAGTGTAACGGGTCAGCAGACGGGAATCTGTCACGCCGCGCGAACGGGCGGCGTTAACGATGACGATGCCAAAGACCATCGCGCCCAGCGTATCCATGGTGAGATAGCCGTTCACAAAGCCGTTAGAGAACGCGGCATTCTGGTAGGCATCCATCGCGCTGCTGATCGGGCCTGCCGGCCAGACGAGCGCGGCAACGGACAGCACCGTCAGGGCGATGATTTTCATCGGCGCGAGGAAGTTACCCACGGTATCCAGCAGTTTGCCCGGATAGAGCGATACCAGGATCACCAGCGCAAAATAGACGAGGCTGTAAATCATCAGCGGCATCGCGCCATCGCCGGTCAGCGGGGCGATCCCCACTTCAAAAGAGACGGTTGTGGTACGCGGAATAGCGAACAACGGCCCGACCGCCAGATAGCAGACGGTGGCCAGCAGCACGCCCGCCGCTTTGCCGATCGGCATACTGAGGCTGTCCACGCCGCCGCCCACTTTCGCCAGCGCGACTACAGTCAGCACCGGCAGGCCTACGGCGGTGATCAGAAAGCCGAACGCCGCCGTCCAGACGTGTTCACCCGCCTGCAAACCGACCATTGGCGGAAAAATAATGTTACCTGCGCCGACAAAGAGGGCGAAAGTCATAAAGCCCAGAGCCATGATGTCTCGTGGTTTTAAGCGATGAGTCATAAACGTGTGCTGCCTGTGGATGTGGTGTTGGAAACGATGAAATGTTCGCCAGTGCCTTTGGAACAATACGACGGCAATTTCTCTCAATTTCAGCGGGATATGCTTCCCGCATGACGTGGCGAAGAATAGTTTTTCGATTTACCACGCAAATACAGTCGGTATGACAGTATCAGGGGCGCAATTTAAACGCTTATAACGTTTAAAGGCAAGACGGGATCGTAAAACCAGATGGATCTGCTGCTACCTATATGGTTACCAGTTCAAAACGCTATGTATAAGAAAAACACATGGCTTATCATGCGAACAAAAAATCATCAGCCGTACAATAATCGGTCAGAAAAAGGTGAACCGGAACGCAAACAGGCCAGCATTAGCTGGCCTGCGGAAAGATAAGCTGACAGTCGGGGCGTCAGGCGCTGTTTTTGGCGATCAAACGTTCCGGCAGAATAAAACTGAAACGCGTGCCCTGCCCTGGCGTGCTGGTAATATTGAGGCGGCTGTCGTGATGATTGACCGCATGTTTAACGATGGCCAGCCCCAGCCCACTGCCGCCGGTCTGCCGGGATCGCGCTTTATCCACCCGGTAGAAACGCTCCGTCAGGCGCGGAATGTGCTCGGCCGCGATCCCCGGTCCGTTATCTTCAACGCAAAATTCTGCGCCGTGGGGTACGCGCTTCCAGCTCACCACAATATGGGTGGCGGGCGGCGTATGGTTGACCGCGTTATACACCAGGTTGGAGATGGCGCTGCGCAGTTGATCTTCACTGCCCAGCACTTTCAGCGAGCTGTCGATGTGGAACTCAATAGTCTGCTTTTGCTGGCTGAGGGTTTGCGCTTCCCGCTCCACCACCCGCAGCATCATCGGCACATCAATGGTTTCGTTCAGCAGTTGCACCGGCGAGGCTTCAATTTTAGAGAGCGTCAGCAGCTGGCGCACCAGCCCTTCCATACGTGAGGTCTGCTCGCGCATGGTATGCAGCGCTTTTTCACGGGGCGCGCCTTCCAGCGTCTGCTCCTGCATCATCTCCAGATAGCCCTGCAATACCGTCAATGGCGTGCGCAGTTCATGGCTGACGTTGGCGAAGAAGTTACGGCGCGCGCCTTCCAGCTGATGCATCTGCGTGACATCACGCGCCACCATCAGCAGTTGCTGATCGCTGTAGGGCATGACGCGAATTTCCAGATGGCGGCCATTATTCAGCACCAGATTGAGGGGCTTAAGGAATTCCTGACGCTTCAGGTACTGGGTGAATTCGGGATAACGCAGCAGGTTAAGGATGTTCTGGCCGTTATCGTCCGGCCAGCGCAGGCCCAGCAGTTGCTGCGCCAGACCGTTACACCAGAAGATCACGCCTTCTGCGGTGGTAAGCACCACGGCGTCCGGCAGCGACTCCGCGCCGCTGCGGAAGCGTTTGATCAGGCTGCCCAGTTCGCGACGGCGTTTTTTGTTACGCATCTGCATCTGGTGCAGCCCGTATAACAGCGGCTCCCAGCTACCGTGGCCCGGCGGCGGCGTCATGCTTCTGTCCACCCAGAGCCACCAGGAGAGTTGCAGTAAGTTCCAGAAATGCCAGACCAGTAATCCGGTGACGGCCGCCAGCAAAAACCACGGCAGATAACCAAATATGGCGCCGAGCACCAGCGCCGGGATGCAACACAGCACCAGCTCCAGCACCAGCCTTTTCCATGACAGCCGTTCCAGCACGCGTCACACTCCCTTCAGATGTTAGAAACGGGTCGAAAAACGATAACCCGTGCCGCGGACGGTCTGTACCATACGATCGTGGCCGCTATGTTCCAGCGCTTTACGCAGGCGGCGAATATGCACGTCAACCGTGCGATCTTCAACGTAAACGTTGGTGCCCCACACATGGTTCAGCAACTGTTCCCGGCTGTAGACACGCTCCGGATGGGTCATAAAGAAGTGTAATAGCTTAAATTCGGTAGGCCCCATATCGAGGGGATTTTCGCCGGTCATCACGCGGTGGGAAGTGGGATCCAGGCTCAGGCCCTGCATTTCGATCACCTCTTCCACCGCCATCGGCGAGATGCGGCGCATCACGGCTTTAATACGCGCCACCAGCTCTTTTGGCGAGAACGGCTTGGTGATGTAATCATCCGCCCCGGTTTCCAGACCACGTACGCGATCTTCTTCCTCGCCGCGGGCGGTAAGCATCATCACCGGAATATCACGGGTCAGGGCTTCACGCTTCACATGTTTGATAAACTGAATACCGGAACCGCCCGGTAGCATCCAGTCGAGCAAAATGAGATCGGGCCAGGGTTCATTCAACTGGTTCACCGCGCTGTCATAATCTTCCGCTTCGACAGGCTGGAAGCCGTTTTGCTCGAGGACAAAGCATACCATTTCACGAATTGGAGCTTCATCTTCCACGACCAGAATGCGTCTCGCCATAATTTGCCCTGTATTTATTAAGTCGCCAGTATATGTTGCGGTGGCATTATGCGTCAGATTTATGACAGATTTATGAAAATGATGACTGCCTGATGACTCAAGCCATTGTTTTATGACACTCGTGAAAAAACCGATAACTATCTTCACGCCGCTTAACGTTTATAATCGGCTTCACGCTTTTTTGCCATGGGATCGTTATGCGTCTTCTTCACACCTCTGACTGGCACCTGGGTCAAAACTTTTACAGCAAAAGCCGGGCCGCTGAACATGCCGCCTTTCTTGACTGGCTGCTGAAAACCGCGGAAGAACAGCAGGTGGATGTGATTATTGTCGCAGGCGACATTTTTGATACCGGCTCGCCGCCGAGCTACGCCCGCGAACTCTACAACCGCTTTGTGGTGAATTTGCAGCAAACCGGCTGTCACCTGGTGGTGCTGGCGGGTAACCACGATTCCGTCGCCACGCTTAACGAATCCCGCGAAATTCTCGCCTTTTTAAATACCACTGTGGTCGCCACCGCTGGCAGCGCGCCCTTTATGCTCAAACGCCGGGACGGCACGCCGGGCGCGGTGTTCTGCCCGGTGCCGTTTTTACGCCCGCGCGACATCGTGTTAAGCCAGGCCGGGTTATCGGGCAGCCAGAAACAACAGCTTTTGCTGACCAGCATCACAGCGTATTACCAGCAGCAGTATGAAGAAGCCTGTGCCCTGCGCGGGGAGCAGAGGCTGCCGGTTATTGCCAGCGGCCATCTGACCACCGTCGGAGCCAGCAAAAGTGACGCGGTACGTGACATTTATATCGGCACGCTGGACGCTTTCCCGGCACAGAACTTCCCGCCGGTGGATTATCTTGCTCTCGGCCATATTCACCGTCCGCAGCTGGTGGGCGGTCAGGAACATATCCGTTATTGCGGCTCGCCCATCGCGTTAAGTTTTGATGAAACCGGCAGGCCGAAAAGCGTCAACCTGGTGACCTTCAGCGACGGCAGGCTGGCGGAGGTGACGCCGCTGACGGTGCCGGTTACTCAGCAACTGGCGGTGATCAAAGGCGATCTGGCGGCTATTGGCGAACAGCTTGAGCAATGGCGCGACCAGCCGGTCAGCCCGCCGGTGTGGCTGGATATTGAAATCACCACCGATGAATACCTGGCGGACGCGCAACGGAAAATCCAGGCGCTTACCGGGGATCTGCCGGTGGAAGTGTTGCTGGTGCGCCGCAGCCGGGAGCAGCGCGAACGCCTGCTGGCGAGCGAACTGCGCGAAACCCTGAGTGAACTGAAGGTGGAAGAAGTCTTTGAGCGTCGGCTGGCGCTGGAAAGCCTCGACGAGGCGCAAAACGCGCGATTACAGACGCTGTTCGCGCAAACCGTTGACGCCCTGACGGAGGAAGACGACGCATGAAGATCCTCAGTCTGCGCCTGAAAAATATCAACTCCCTGAAAGGGGAATGGAAAATCGATTTCACCGCCGAGCCGTTCGCCAGTAATGGGCTGTTTGCCATCACCGGGCCGACGGGGGCGGGCAAAACCACCCTGCTCGACGCCATCTGTCTGGCGCTGTATCACGAAACGCCGCGTCTGAGCAGCGTCTCCCAGTCGCAAAACGATCTGATGACCCGCGATACCGCTGAATGTCTGGCGGAAGTGGAGTTTGAGGTCAAAGGCGTGGCTTACCGCGCTTTCTGGAGCCAGAACCGCGCCCGCAATCAACCGGACGGTAATTTGCAGGCGCCGCGCGTGGAGCTGGCGCTGTGCGCCGATGGCAAAATCCTTGCCGATAAAGTGAAAGACAAACTGGATCTGACCGCCACCCTGACCGGGCTGGACTATGGTCGTTTCACCCGCTCGATGCTGCTCTCCCAGGGCCAGTTTGCGGCCTTCCTCAATGCCAAACCCCGCGAGCGCGCCGAACTACTGGAAGAGCTGACCGGCACCGAGATCTACGGTCAGATCTCCGCGATGGTCTTCGAAAAGCATAAAACCGCACGACTGGAGCTGGAAAAACTCCAGGCCCAGGCCGACGGCGTGCAGCTGTTAAGCGACGAACAGGCACAGACGCTCAGCGCAGGTTTGCAGGCACTTACTGACGAAGAAAAACAGCTGCTCGCCGGGCAGCAGCAGGCGCAGGGACATCATCAGTGGCTGAGTGAAAGCCACCGGCTGAGCGGCGAACGCCAGCGGGCGCACGAGGCGCTGACCGCCGCGCATGCGGCATTAGAGGCCGCCGCCCCGGAACTGGAAAAGCTGACCCGCGCCCTGCCTGCGGAAAAATTACGTCCCCACTGGCAGCAGTTACAGGAGCGCCAGCAGGCGTTACGCCTCGCGCAGGGCCAGCACGAAAATGTGAATACTCGCTTACAACAGGTGCGCACCGGGCTGCAACAGACCTGGCAACTGGCGAATATTACCGCTACCACCCTGAAAAACGATGTGGCGCAGGTGCAGCAGTGGCTCAGCGAAAACGATCATTTTCGCTTATGGAGCGCGGAACTGGCGGGCTGGCGTCTGACCTTTGCCCAGCAGCAGCGGGATGAAAAACAGCGGGCGGAGCTGCAAAATACAATCCGTACAACAGAACAGGCGCTCGCCGCCCTGCCGCCTTCCCCGCTGAATCTGAATCTGGAAGAAGTAAGCGCTCATTTACAACAGCACTTAGCGGGCCGCAGCGGGCGTCAACAGCTGGCAATGCTGCACCCGCAGTTTGTTGCGCTGGCAAAACGTCAGGCGCAACAGCAGCAGGAACTGGCGGAGATGGACACGCAGATCGCCGCCTGGGATCTGCGGCTTGGGGCTATTCGTCAGCAATATAAAGACAAGCGCCAGCATGAAAGCGATGTGGAAAAGCTGGTGGAGCAGGAAAAGCTGATCCTGCGCCTCGAAGCGGAACGCGCGAACCTGCAACCGGACACCCCCTGCCCGCTGTGCGGATCCACGTCGCATCCTGCCGTGGCGGCCTATCAGGCATTGCAGCCGGGCGAAAATCAGCAGCGGCTGGCGGCGCTGAAAAAAGAGGTGGAAAGCCTGCGCGAACAGGGTTTTGCCCTGAAAGGCCAGCTTGATACCCAGCGTCAGCACCGGGACAAACTCGCCGCGGCCCTTACCGCGATTCAGGAGGAAAGCGCCACGCTTCACGCCCGCTGGCAGCAGCAGTGCGCGGCGCTGAACATCGCGCTGACGCCGCAGGACGACGTGAGCGGCTGGCTGGCGGAGCAGGATCAGCATGAGCAGCAGCTGCGCCAGCTGAATGAACGCTTAACCCTGGAAGCAAGGCTGCATAAAGAACAACAGCGGGATGCGCAGCTGACGGCGGAGATCGCCCGGCAGCGCGACGCGCTGGATACCGCGCTGGCTCAGCTAGGCCTGACGCGCCCGGCGGTGAGCGACGAAGCGGCCTGGCTGGCGGCGCGGCAGGAAGAGTCGCAGCGCTGGCAGCAGCAGCATGACAAACTGCCACAGCTGCGGGAACAACTGAGCCGCCTCGACAGCCTGCTGGCAACGCTCGCCGATGACGGCACCACGCCGCCGCCCCTTCCGGAGCACCAACACGCCGCCGCGCTGGGCAACTGGCAGACGCTTTACAGCGAGGCCAGTACACTGGAAGGCCAGCTGCGCCTGTTGCAGGAGCAGATACATCAGCTCGACAGACAGCAGGAACAGGCGCGCTCACAGTTCAGCGCGGCGCTGGCCGCCAGTCCTTTTGCGGACGAGGCCGCTTTCCTGGGCGCGCTGCTGGACGATGCGCAGCGGCAGGCGCTGGAGCAGCGTCAGCAGCAGCTTGAGCGGGCGCATCAGCAGCAAAGCACACTTTATAGCCAGGCCGAAAGCGCGCTGGCGCAGCATCTGGCGTCCCGTCCACCGACGCTGGCGGACGACGCCGATATCGACGCGCTGGTCGCGCAGCTTTCAGCAGTGGCACAGCAGCTGCGGGAAAACACCACCCGCCAGGGCGAGATCCGCCAGCAGCTGAAACAGGACGCCGAAAACCGCCAGCGGCAGTTAGCGCTGATGCAGAGCATCCAGCAAAACGCGGAAAATGTGGAAGACTGGGCATATCTCAATGCGCTGATCGGTTCGAAAGAAGGCGATAAATTCCGTAAATTCGCCCAGGGGCTGACGCTCGATAATCTGGTGTGGCTGGCGAATAATCAGCTCACCCGCCTGCACGGGCGATACCTGCTCAAGCGCAAGGCCAGCGAAGCGCTGGAGCTGGAAGTGGTGGATACCTGGCAGGCGGACGCGGTGCGCGATACCCGTACCCTGTCCGGCGGCGAGAGTTTCCTCGTCAGCCTGGCGCTGGCGCTGGCGCTGTCGGATCTGGTCAGCCATAAAACGCGTATTGATTCGCTGTTCCTTGATGAAGGGTTCGGCACGCTGGACAGCGAAACGCTGGACACCGCGCTGGATGCGCTGGACGCCCTTAACGCCACCGGCAAAACCATCGGCGTGATAAGCCATGTCGAGGCGATGAAAGAGCGCATCCCGGTGCAGATCAAAGTACGTAAAATTAACGGGCTGGGTTACAGCAAGCTGGATAAAGCCTGGGCCGTAGAATAAGGCGTTTCCCCTCGTCCAGCCGGGCGGGGGTTTTTCTTAAGGATGATTGCCGTGTCGGGTAGTATCAAAAAAGTCATTGTTTCGCTGGCGCTCGGGACGTTCGGGCTGGGAATGGCAGAGTTCGGCATTATGGGCGTGCTGACGGAGCTGGCGAAGGATGTGCAGATCAGCATTCCCGCCGCGGGCCATATGATCTCCTGGTATGCGCTGGGGGTGGTGCTGGGCGCGCCGATCATCGCCCTGTTCTCTAACCGCTTTTCGCTGAAACATATCATGGTGTTTCTGGCGCTGCTGTGTCTGGCGGGCAACGTGATTTTCACCCTCTCCTCGTCCTATGTAATGCTGGCGATTGGCAGACTGGTGTCCGGTTTTCCCCACGGCGCGTTTTTTGGCGTCGGGGCGATCATTCTCACCAAAGTCGCGCAGCCGGGACGCGTTACCGCCGCCGTCGCAGGGATGATCTCCGGCATGACCATTGCCAATCTGATCGGCGTGCCGATTGGCACCTGGCTGAGCCATGAATTCAGCTGGCGCTATACCTTCTGGCTGATTGCGGCCTTTAACATTGCGGTGATGGTGTCGATCCTGATGTGGATCCCGGATATCGCTGACGAGGCCAAAACTACCCTCTCCGCGCAGTTTCGCTTCCTCAAATCCCCTGCGCCCTGGCTGATTTTTGCCGCCACCCTGTTCGGCAACGCCGGGGTTTTCGCCTGGTTCAGCTATATCAAACCGCTGATGATCTTCGTCTCCGGCTACGCAGAAACCACCATGCCGGCGATCATGATGTTGGTGGGACTGGGGATGGTGCTGGGTAATATGCTGAGCGGCAAGCTGTCGCGCTGGTTTACGCCGCTGCGCATCGCCATGACGACCGATCTGGTGATTGCCATTGCGCTGGCGCTGATCTTCTTCTTCGCGTGGAACAAAACCGCGTCCCTGAGCCTGGCCTTTATCAGCTGCGCCGGACTCTTTGCCCTGTCTGCGCCGCTGCAAATCCTGCTGCTGCAAAACGCCAAAGGCGGTGAAATGCTGGGAGCGGCAGGTGGACAAATGGCCTTTAATCTGGGCAGCGCGGTAGGGGCGTTTTGCGGCGGGATGATGCTGACCGCCGGGCTGACGTATCAGTATGTGGCCTTACCGGCAGCTCTGCTGTCGTTATCGGCCATGATCTCACTGGTGTTCTACAGCCGCCTGAAAGGTCATGGGGCGGCTGCCGTGCAGTAATTAATTTTGCGGCCACAGCCAGGCCGCGCCACGCACGCCGCTGGAATCGCCGTGTACCGCTTTGCGGATCGGCGTTTCGCATTCACCGCCGAATACCCAGTTTTTCACCAGCGTTGGCACGGTTTTGTACAGACGATCGACATTGCTCATGCCGCCGCCCAGCACGATCACGTCCGGATCGAGGATATTCACCACGTGCGCCAGTGATTTCGCCAGCCGCAGTTCGTAGCGGCTCAGCGCCAGTTCGGCGATAGGATCCTGCTCGCCCACCAGCCGGATGATCTCATTGCCTTTCAGCGACTGTCCGCTTAAGCGGTGGTAATCGGTGGCAAAACCGGTGCCAGAAATAAAGGTCTCGATACAGCCCTGTTTACCGCAGTAGCACGGTACTTCATCGCGATAGCGCAGTTCGTCCTCGTCCATCCACGGCAGCGGGTTGTGGCCCCACTCCCCCGCAGTGCCGTTGCCGCCAATGTGTGAATGGCCGTTAAGGGCGATGCCGGAACCGCAGCCGGTGCCGATGATCACCGCGAAGACGGTTTGCGCCCCCGCCGCTGCGCCATCGACGGCTTCGGATACCGCCAGGCAGTTGGCGTCGTTCGCCAGCCGTACTTCACGGTTAAGCCGCTTGCTGAGATCTTTATCGAAGGGCTGACCGTTAAGCCAGGTGGAATTGGCGTTTTTTACCATCCCGGTATAGGGCGAAATGGAGCCGGGGATCCCCATGCCGACGGTGCCGGTTTGCCCGGTCTCCTTTTCGGCCAGCTCAACCAGCGTGGCAACGGTTTCAATCGTCTGCCCGTAGTCGTTTTTTGGCGTTGGCAGACGGTGGCGGAACAGCTGTTCGCCGCTGTCGCTGAGCGCAATCACTTCTGTTTTTGTACCACCTAAATCAATTCCTATACGCACGGAAATCTCCTTGTTTTTCGCGGAATATCAACAGAGTAGGATCCCTGCCCCGTATTAGCAATGCATCGAAAGTGACAATTCGTTATCATGCCCGCTGCATTTAACGACAAGGCCGTGAAAATTATCATGCTGTGGTTCAAAAATTTGATGGTTTACCGTCTTAGCCGCGATGTTTCATTGCGCGCTGAAGAGATGGAAAAACAGTTAGCCGCGCTAACCTTTACACCTTGCGGTAGCCAGGATATGGCGAAAACCGGTTGGGTGCCGCCGATGGGTTCGCACAGTGATGCACTGACCCATACCAATAATGGCCAGATCATCATTTGCGCCCGCAAAGAAGAAAAGATCCTGCCGTCGCCGGTGATCAAACAGGCGCTGGAAGCCAAAATTGCCAAACTTGAAGCCGATCAGGGCCGCAAGCTGAAGAAGACCGAAAAAGATTCGCTGAAAGATGAAGTGCTGCATTCGCTGCTGCCGCGCGCCTTCAGCCGCTTCAGCCAGACGATGATGTGGATCGATACGGTTAACGGCCTGATCATGGTGGACTGCGCCAGCGCCAAAAAAGCGGAAGATACGCTGGCGCTGCTGCGTAAAAGCCTCGGCTCCCTGCCGGTGGTGCCGCTGACGCTGGAAAATCCAATTGAACTGACGCTGACCGAATGGGTACGCTCCGGCAGCGCGGCGCAGGGATTCCAGTTGCAGGATGAAGCCGAACTGAAAGCGATCCTTGAAGATGGCGGCGTGATCCGCTGTAAAAAGCAGGATCTCGTCTGCGATGAAATCGCCGTGCATATTGAAGCCGGAAAGCTGGTCACTAAGCTTGCGCTCGACTGGCAGCAGCGTATTCAGTTTATGATGTGCGACGATGGCTCTATCAAACGCCTGAAGTTTTCCGATGAGCTGCGCGATCAGAATGAAGACATTGATCGCGAGGATTATGCCCAGCGCTTTGATGCTGACTTTATCCTGATGACCGGGGAACTGGCGGCGTTAATTCAGAATCTGGTGGAAGGATTAGGCGGCGAAGCGCAGCGCTGATCCTGTCGATCTGCCCCCTCGCCTGAGGGGACAGATCGCTGCATTACAGATAGCGGCAAAGATAAGCGCTCGGCTCGGCCACCTGTAAATGGAATTCGCTGTGGCCGGGCACATTGAACACTTCACCCGCCGCATAGGTTTTCCACTCCGTTTCTCCAGGCAGCAGCACGTTTAACGCGCCGCTGACCACCGTCATTTCTTCCGGCTGGGCGGTTCCGAAGGTGTATTCGCCTTCCGCCATCACGCCGACGCTGGCACGGCCAGTGCTGCTGCTGGTAAAACCAATGGATTTCACTTTACCGGAAAAGTATTCATTACTCTGAAGCATAGACTGGCCCTTATCTGTGTAGTGTATGGAAATCCACTATAGGGGCCAGGCTTTATGACTGTCACGTAAAATCGCTGTTACATCAGCAGCTCAGAGGCAAGACGGGCGACCAGCACGTTAGAGAGCAGAACGGGAACGTCGAGGGATTTTTGCAGCAGATCACGGTGCGCCTGGTGAAAACCGAGGCAGTCGAGCATCAGCACGTCAGCGCCCTGATCGATGAGCGTTCTACCTGCGTCCACCAGCTGCGAGCCGATAGTGTCCTGTGGACTGGCAATGGCGTACAGCGGCTCGTTTGAAAGCGCCTGCCATTTTTGCTGCTGTTCGCCAAGCATCTCTGCCATCGGCACCAGCACGCCCACCTGATGACCATCAATAATGGAGGCGACCAGCGGCGGAATAATGCGTTGCGGCTCCAGCAAAATAGCGTTGCGGGATTTCAGCCCTTCGATTTTATCGTTATACATTAGCAGGATGACATCATAGCCCTGCTTATCGAGCAGTTCGATGACGCTTTGCAGATCGCGCTTCACCTTCTGGCGCGAGACTTTTACCACCTCGCCATTGTTCAGCAGTGCGCGGATCTCGTCCTCGCCCGGCGCGGCGGCGTAATCTTCAAGGGCATCTTCAGGATCCATCTTGCCCATCAAACTAACGTGGGTGATCTGATCTTCAGCAATGTGCTCAGTTAAGAGCGGCAGCACAGCATTGAGGGGCACCACACCAATGGTGAGGATGGCCAGAGTCGCACTCATGGTTCTTTCCGCCTTCTTCACTTCAGTTATTCAGGACTGACAATTGCTCACGCCAGAGGGCGGGAGTAAAACCGGCAATGATCGTCGCAGAAAAAAGCGTAGCAGCAGATATGACCGGAGCGTGACTATTTTTGTAAACGCTTACATAAACGTCTGTTATTTCCCGAAAGGTTTATAAAATTTCCCCCGCGGCGCGGGGGAAAGGGATCAGGATTTATCAGGATCTTCGTAGCGGCGCTTGGCATCCAGCGCTTCCTGCTCGGTATTATGCTCGCTGATCAGCGAATCGGGCTTAGGGTGATCGGATCGTAACTGATACCAGGTCACGGTTTCTTCCTGATTTCCTTTTTCAACGGTCACGATACGCGCTTCTCTTGGGTACGGCGGTCTTGTTGGCATAGCACTTCCTTTTTTATCAGTTTTTATCAGTCGTACCTGGAGTATAGCCAAAGGTAGCGCATCAGGTTTAGCTTGCGCGCGCCAGTAATAATACCGTCTGGATTTCTGCCACTACGCTTTCCGGATCCTGAGCGCCATCAACCACATAGTGCGCCGCCTCGCGATAAAGCGCATCGCGCTCGGCCAGAATATCGCTCACTTCTTCGCTGATGGGTTTACCGGTCAGCGTCGGGCGCTGAGTGGCTTTCGGCGTGGCTTCAAGGCGCTGCGCCAGTACGTCCACCGGGGCGCAGAGATAAATCACGATGCCCTGTTCGCGCATAAACTGACGGTTAAATTCGCTGAGGATAATCCCGCCGCCGGTGGCGATCACTGTCGATGGCGCGGTGACGCTTTGCAGGGTGGCGGTTTCCCGTGCGCGAAATCCTGACCAGCCCTCTTTTTCAACGATACTGGCGACGGTCATTTGCGCCTGATCCTGTAATACGCGATCGGTATCGACAAACTGGCAGTCGCGGACCCGGGCGAGCTGAACGCCGATGGTGGTTTTTCCGCAACCGCGTGCGCCAGTTAGAAAGATGGGTAACGTCATGACCTGGTGATCCCCCTGGTTCCGCCCAATGCAGAACGAGATATGATGTAACAAAAATGCTTATCTGCTGCCAGCAAATGTAAATAAATAATTACAGAGAAATTTAAAACAGCGGTAACAGTGATTTTAGCGAGAAAAATTGCACTTTAAAGTGTAAAGATAAAATGGCACGCCCACCTTACTGAATGCGTCGTCCGTTGACAAGCTTTCAGCTGCCCTGATTGCTTTCACGGCGGCGCTTAACCTCCAGCAGCCATTTATCCAGTTCGGCGGCAAAGTGCTGACGATCGCGCTGAGAGAGCGAATCCGGCCCGCCGGTCTGTACGCCGCTGGCGCGCAGGGTATCCATAAAATCACGCATCGTCAGGCGTTCACGAATGGTGGCTTCGGTATAGCGTTCGCCGCGCGGGTTCAGCGCTGCACCGCCTTTAGCGATCACTTCCGCCGCCAGCGGAATGTCAGCGGTGATCACCAGATCGCCGGGATTGCACAGCCGCACGATTTCGTTATCTGCCACGTCGAAGCCCGCCTCCACCCGCAGGGTACGGATAAAGCGTGACGGCGGCACGCGCAGCGACTGATTCGCCACCAGCGTCAGCGGGGTTTGCGTGCGCTCAGCGGCGCGAAATAATACTTCTTTGATTACGTTCGGACACGCATCGGCATCCACCCAAATCACCATATTGACTCCTGATAAACGATTACGCCTTATTCTCGCCTGAATCGTCTCTGCCCGCAAAGACTACAAGGAAGCTTTAGCCCTGTGCGCGGATCCACGTTAAGCTATAAACCCAATCAATAAAAAACCAGGGAGTGACGTGATGGACAAAAAAATTGGTTTTATCGGCTGCGGCAACATGGGTAAAGCGATCCTCGGCGGTTTGATCGCCAGCGGCCAGGTGCTGCCGGGCCAGATTTGGGTGTATACCCCCTCTCCCGATAAAGTCGCTGCGCTGCACGATCAATACGGCATCAATGCCGCCGCCAGCGCGCAGGAAGTGGCGCAGGTCGCCGATATTGTGTTTGGCGCGGTGAAACCTAACGTCATGATCAAAGTGCTGAGTGAAATCACTTCCAGCCTTAATAAAGATACGCTGATTGTCTCTATCGCCGCAGGCGTGACGCTGGATCAGCTGGCGCGCGCCCTCGGCCACGATCGCAAAATCGTGCGTACCATGCCTAACACCCCTGCGCTGGTGAATGCCGGTATGACCTCGATCACCCCTAACGCGCTGGTGACGCCGGAAGATATTGCGGATGTGGTGAATATTTTCCGCTGCTTCGGTGAAGCGGAAGTGATCGCCGAACCGATGATCCATCCGGTCGTCGGCGTCAGCGGCTCCGCCCCGGCCTATGTGTTTATGTTTATCGAAGCCATGGCTGATGCAGCGGTGCTCGGCGGTATGCCTCGCGCCCAGGCCTATAAGTTTGCGGCGCAGGCGGTGATGGGCTCGGCAAAAATGGTGCTGGAAACCGGTAAACATCCGGGTGAACTGAAAGACATGGTGTGCTCACCTGGCGGCACCACTATCGAGGCGGTCAGGGTGCTGGAAGATCGCGGTTTCCGCTCGGCGGTGATCGAAGCGATGAACAAATGCATGGAAAAATCAGAGAAGCTCAGCAAAGCCTGAGTTCAGGCGGCGATTTCGGTACGGTTGCGTCCGGCGTTTTTGGCTTTGTACAGCGCCATATCAGCGGCCTTTAGCCATTCGCGGTAGTGCAGCATATCGGCGGTTAAGGGCGCAACGCCCACGCTGATGTGCAGGGTGACGTGCGGAGCGGAGGTCAGGCGGAAGGTCGCAAGCCTGGCATGGACGCGACTCATGGCGGCAGCGGCGCTTTCCGGGCTGGTGCCGTTCATGATCACCGCGAATTCATCGCCGCCAAAGCGCCCAATCACATCGCCGCCGCGCAGACTCATTTGCAGATGGTGCGTCAGAGCAATGATGGCTTCATCGCCAATGTCATGGCCGCAGGTGTCATTGATGATTTTGAAATGGTCGAGATCGATAAGCAGTACCGTGGAAGCCAACTGGTGGCGGCGACAATTATCGTATTCGTTACGCAGCAGGATCTCCCAGTAGCGGCGGTTGTAGACGCCGGTCATGCCATCGCGGGTGCTCATCACCTTCAGACGACGTTTCTGCGCGGCCAGCCGGTTCGCCGTTTTGTAACTCCCCCACGCGAACAGCATCGGATAGATCACCAGAAAGGGGATCGACAACCACCCTTCCAGCGGCGTACTGGTCAGCACCACGGCAATACCGGTGATTTGCAGCGTGACCAGACAGGTTACCAGCAGCAGAACTAACCCCATGCCGCATAATTTCGGGCCGCCTGCGCCCATTAAATTCACGCCGATCATCATTACCAGCGCCGCGGTAGGCATGACGTTCACGCCAATAATGGCGATCCACACACCGGCAAGAATGGCATCCGTCTTCAGGTTGGCCAGTTCCGCACGCTTCGGCTCGCTGGCGCGCACTGCCCGTTGCCAGGCAAAATGCGGCCAGATAAACGCCCAGCACAGCAACGCCATCCACCAGCCCCCGGCGAGGGATTGCGTCACCATAACGCCTGCCAGCGGGAAATAGAGGCCACCCACACCCGCCACGCGCGGCATCCTGGCGCGGCGGACAAACTGCTGCCCGGCCCGGTAAAGTTCGTCCTGACTGTGTAAGCTGTCGCCGTCAGGACGGGACGGCGCAGAAGTATAAAAATTGTTATCATTCATAATTTTTGGGAACATTCTGAAACATTTCCAAAAATTATAGGCAGGTGAACCGACAGGTAAGTATGAAATTTCGGGTGAGCCGCCGCGCAGCGTCACCCGTTTGTATCAGCATTATTTTTTGAGGCAGGCGCTCATAAACTTACTGCGATCCTCGCCTTTCAGCGATTGCTGGGTCGCCTGAGAATTACATTCGCGCATTTTTTGCTGCTGGGGGGAAAGACTTTTCTGGCCCGGCTCTACCTTAGTATTTTTCAGGCAATCGCTCATATAACTTTTGCGGGCGTCGCCTTTTAACGTCTGCGCGGTGGCCTGTTGATTACAAATGGTCATACGTTGCTGTTGCGGCGTCAGATCTTTTTCAGCCGCGCTGACTGCCATCATAAAAAGCATGCCAAACAGCAGGGTTACCAGGAATGTTATTTTCATATCACCATCCTCAGGGCAAGTTTCTCTTTAAGCATGGCGCGTTACGAAAAAAAAACCACCCTCCGTTCATTTGCGCAATCAGGCGGCAAATGAACGGAGGGTGGTTGTAGACTATTTTCTGCCAGCAAAGACAGGCAGGGCAATAAAAGAAATAAAAAGCGCGATCGCTGGCATTCCCATTCAGTAATTTAACTGCGGGGATGCCTGAGAAGCTTTTTTACGTATTGCTGCAACAGTTCAGAATCCTTTTCCGAGACCTCGGCATCCGGGCGGGCCGCTTCCAGCGCGCCTTCGATACTCTGGATCAGCGCATTCTGTTCCGGCGCGGCCATGTGGCGCAGCAGTGCCGTCACCACAATTTCCAGCGCCTCGACCTGCGCGACCAACTCCTTGGACTCTTCCTCCTTTTCAGCAAGCTTAACCAACAACTCTGCGATGAGGTTTTTCATAGCGCTATTTCCTTATGTGATTTCCGCTGACGTTAGCACCAGATCTGATAATTGCAAAGTAGCTTCAGGTATTATTTTTTTCAAATGATTAATGCTTTTTTATGACCGCGAATTATTTTGGCTTTGCCGGGCTGTAAATACAGCAATGCTGGCCAAAGTGTGCAGGCAAAACAACAGACTGACGGAGCATTAAGCTCCGTTAAATAATAGTTTAAGTCTGCTTACTTATTTTTTATCAATGCGAAGGCGGGTGCGCCTGAGTTCTGCCGCCAGTTGCCAGACGTTAAGCAAAACCACTACGGCGGTGGCGGCAAACACCCAGCGGAATCCGGCCATCGCGGAGACGGTCGCGCCCATCAGCGGACCGGCGACGTTGCCCAGATACATAAACGACTGGTTGTAGCCGAAAATGCGTCCGGTGACCTGATCGCTGGAGTATTTTAGCAGCAACGTCTGCACTGCCGGCAGCATGGCGCCATCCACAAAGCCAAGCAGAAAACGCAGGATGCCTAATTGCAGCGGCGAGGTGACAAAAGACATGGCGAAGAACAGCCCGACGGCGCAGATGAGCGTCGCCATCAGAATGCGGGCGGTACCGATGCGATCGCCAAGCTTACCGAGCCGGGGCGCGGAGATCAGCGCCGATACGCCCGGAATGGCGGCGATCATACCGCTAAGAAACGCAATATTGGTGCTGTCCGGCGACAGCGACTGAATAAACAGCGCCAGCACCGGCCCCACGGATCCATTACACAACTGGATGACCATGGTCGTGACGAACAGGCTGATCACCAGCCGCGGATAAGGCAGCGAGGCAAATACCGCTTTGCCGGACAAACGCTGCGCTTTGCTGATTTTCGGCCGTACGCCCTCTTTGATCAGGAACAGCGTGACCAGGAAACTGACCACCAGCAGGATAGCGGTAATGAAAAATACCGCCCGCAGACCAACATGATCCGCCAGAAAGCCGCCCATCAACGGGCCGCCGATCACGCCGCTGATTTGCGCCGTGGACAGGGTGCTGAGCGCCCAGCCGCTGCGCTCGCGGGGCACCTGCGAGGCGACCAACGCCATCGCGTTGGGAATGTAGCCGGAGGTCAGCCCCATGATGCCGCGCAGCAACAGGAGCTGCCAGACGTTAGTGGCGAAGGCCTGTAACAGAATGGCGATGGCCATGCCCAGCGAGGCGCGCAGCAGCATCAGCTTGCGGCCCTTGCGATCCGCGAGGCTGCCCCACATCGGCGAAACAATGGCCGACACCAGAAAGGTAATGCTGAAGGTCAGCCCTGACCACATTGACAGCGCTTCATGTGAAGTAACGCCGAGCTGTGCCACATACAGCGGCAGAAAAGGCAGGATCTGACTGATCGCCAGGCCGGTGAAAAAACAGCCGAACCAGACGGAGATAAGATTTACTTTCCAGGCTTCCATAACAGGTTGTCTTTCTTATGTGGATCACCCATTAGCGGCACAGGCCATAGCCGCGCATGCCAAGGTGAAAATGATTTGCGTGGGCCGCATTGTACTCCGGGCCCAGCCCGTTGCCGTAATAGTCGCAGCTGGCACTGAGCATCGCCTGAAGCCAGGGCTGGGTTTTATCCACTTTCCAGCCACGCAGTACGCTGACCTGCTGACCGGAGGCGAGACGAAAACCGCTGATATCCAGCGCATCCGCCGTGGCGTGTTCGCTCAGGCGCGCGTTCTCGCGGTGATAAATATTACGGCAGGCATAGCTGCCCAAATGGTCGATGCGCACCAGCGGGCTGCCCATGAACTGCTGCGTCAAAGGCCGCGCCTGTTGATCGACAAACAGCGCCGAGCTTAACGCCAGCGGACATGAGGCCAGAAAACTGCTGCTGAGCTTTACCGGGCCAAAATCGCGCACCCGCACCGCGTTGGTGAGCGGACAGCTGCCGGTGGTGTTGGCGACCGACCGCGTGGTGATCAGCCCCTGCTGATTGGCCTCTGCCAGCAAGGCGGCGCACTGCTCAGGCGGCAAGCGTCGCAGCTTAAACTGGGTAATGACGCCGGGCGGATCGCTTAAGCGCAGCGGCGTAAAGGGGTTATACCAGGAGGGCAGATGGCGATACGCCATCACGCCCGCCCCCAAAAGAACCGCGACAACAATCAGGCTTTTTCCTTTCACGCGTTCTCCTTTCAGGATGAAGAAACATTATATCAGAAGGCCGGGAATCCGCCGTTTTGACGTGGTAAGGTAGAGACTTTCATGACGTTAATGAGTGGATGTGGTGATGAAGAAGTTGCGGGTAGGCGTGGTGTTTGGCGGTAAATCGGCGGAGCATGAAGTCTCATTGCAGTCGGCGAAAAACATCGTGGAAGCGATGGACAAAAACCGCTTCGAGGTGGTGTTACTGGGTATTGATAAGCAGGGACAGTGGCACGTTAATGATGCAGAAAATTACCTGCTGAATGCCCATGATCCGGCGCGCATTGCGCTCAATCCTTCCGCAACCCGCCTGGCGCAGATCCCAGGCCAGGCGGAACAGCCGCTGATTAACGCCGACAATGGCGAGCCGCTGCCGCACATTGACGTGATTTTCCCGATTGTGCACGGCACGCTGGGGGAAGACGGTTCTTTGCAGGGTATGCTGCGCATGGCTAACCTGCCGTTTGTCGGCTCAGACGTGCTCGGATCCGCCGCCTGTATGGATAAAGACGTCACCAAGCGCTTGCTGCGCGATGCCGGACTGAATATCGCCCCCTTTATCACCCTGACGCGGGCTAACCGCCAGCGCTATTCTTTCGCTGAGATGACCTCGACGCTCGGCCTGCCGCTGTTTGTTAAACCGGCAAACCAGGGGTCGTCCGTTGGCGTCAGTAAAGTGACCACCGAAGCGCAGTATGAGGCGGCGGTGCGTCTGGCCTTCGAATTCGATCATAAAGTCGTGGTGGAAAAAGGCATTGTCGGTCGCGAAATCGAATGCGCCGTGCTGGGTAACGACGAGCCTGAAGCCAGCACCTGCGGCGAAATCGTGCTTAACAGTGAGTTTTACGCTTACGATACCAAGTACATTGATGATAACGGCGCGCGGGTGGTGGTCCCGGCGGATATCGATCCGGCGATCAATGACGCGATCCGTAATATTGCGGTGCAGGCATATCAGACACTGGGCTGCGCCGGGATGGCGCGCGTGGACGTGTTTCTGACGGCTGATAATGACGTAATTATTAATGAAATCAACACGCTGCCGGGATTCACCAATATCAGTATGTATCCCAAGCTGTGGCAGGCAAGCGGTATCGGTTATACAGATCTGATTAGCCGTCTGATCGATCTGGCGTTAGCGCGCCATCAGGCCGACAGCGCGCTGAAAAGCACCATGAATTAATCCGGCGTTTTCGCCGCCGTCTCGTCTTCTGCGGGGCGGCGGCGAATAATCAGCCCCGCCAGCCAGAAGCTGATCACCCAGGTCACCAGCCCGACGGCATACGTCTGCCACCCCTGCGCCTCAAATCCCAGTAGTCCCAACACGCCGTTAAGAATGAAGATCAAACCAATGGCAAACGCGTAATAATGCCAGTCACGGCGAATTTTCTCAGGCAGTTTCATAACAACTCCGCAGGCTAAAAAAATATCCTCGCATATTTGCGCCCGCTCGTCTGTGCGGCATGCGGAAAATCTTAAATGTTAATGAATAAATATATATGTTACAAAAATGTGAGTGTCAGCAAAAATTGATTATTCTTCCCCGCGTTACGGTGCAATTTGTCACCAATCTGATATTGACAATCACGATGTCCTGTCAAAATAAACTCAGTATCACCGGCTTTTAGCCGACGTTCATCATGAGTAGCGGAGGTCGATATGGCAGACTTTACTTTGTCGAAACCCTTTTCGGATCGGAAAGGAAAAAAGCGTGACGCCTCCACCCCGGGTAACATTGCGTATGCCGTATTTGTACTGCTCTGCTTCTGGGCCGGTGCGCAACTGTTAAACCTGCTGGTGCATGCGCCTGGCGTGTTTGAACATCTGATGCAGATGCAGGATGTAAACCGGCCGCATGTCGAAATGGGGCTGGGCGTAGGGACCATTTTTGGTCTGGTCCCCTTTCTCATCGGTAGCGCCATTCTTGGCGTCATTGCCCTGCTGCTGCGCTGGCGGCGTTACGATTAAGCCTTTTATTTCTTTCCCATGCAGCGCGCCCGACGATCGTCCACACGCTTAGCAAACCAGGCGGTCGTCAGGTTGCGGGTGATTTTCGGGCTTTCCAGCTGAATGCCGGGCAACATCTCTTTCGGCTGCGCTTTCCCGCTTTTCTGCTCTGCTAAACGATACACTTCGCGATAGAGCGCGGTCTTTTCAAACGCCAGACTGTCGCCCTTCTCCAGTTGCTGACGAATTTCACGCTCGCTCATATCCAGTTTGCCCGCCAGTTTTCGCACTGCCAGCTCGGTTTTACCCGGTTCGCGCGTATCGTAACGGATCAGATCGCCATCCAGCGCCAGCTTCACGCCGCTGGCTTTGCTGACCGCATTCTGGAACGCAGCATTGCGGCTGGCGTACCATCCGGCATTAAAATCGGCGAAACGGTAGAGCGGCGCGGAGTAACTGGCGGGATAGTTAAGCAAATGATAAGTCCCGAACCACAGACCGCCGCGGCGGGTGAACACTTCCTGACGCACCGAGCCGTCCATCTTCCACGGGTAACCGCTGGCATGCTTTTCAGCAAAGTCGATGCTCACCTGCATCGGCCCGCCGGTGTGCACCGGATTCAGCGAACCAAAGAGCGTCTGCCCCAGCGGTACGCGGTCGATCAGGTCGTCGAAAATCGCGCTGAGCTGCTTTTCGGTCTTCACGTTATCAAGACGCTCGCTGTAGCTTTTGCCCGTCGTTGAGTTGATTTTCAGCGCGGTGTGCACAACAAACGAGGGAATGTGCAGCCGCGCGGCGCGCTTGTCGATCTCCTGCCAGGCGATTTTGCTCAGCCCCGGCACCGGGGGATCGGCCTGATAGTTAGACTCCTGCTGCGCCACCGCCAGCACCGAGCAGATGTTTTCCAGCGTCGGCGCCAGCGACTGGCTTTCAAAGGTGGCTGCCAGGTCCTTCGCCCACGCATCGCGATCTTTCACGCTGGCGGGCATTTTCGCCCGCACCACGCCTGCCACATCAACCGCCTTCTCCCCCTCTTTTAGCGGCGTCGCACGCTCTGTGCTACATCCGGCGAGGATAAGACCGGCCAGAATCGGGATAAAACGTGGTGCGATCAAAGACATACTCTTTCCCTGTATCAGCTCAGTGTGGTGACAACGTCCGGCGTTTCCTCGTTATCGAGGGTGCGTTCGAAGGTACGCAAACGCTTGTAGATAGACATCAGTTCCACCAGCGTTGTCCAGGAGTTGATCAGATACTGGAAAGAGCTGCGCACCTGGTCAAATACGTTGGTGATCTGCGTCATCAGTCCGAGCGTGATGGTACCGGCAACAATCGACGGGAACAGCAGGAAAAGGCCGAAAACGTTATCGATTTGCAGGTAAAAAATACGCGCGATATTGAAGTACATATAGTGAAAATAGAGGCGGAAATAGTTACGGCGCACCGCGGCAAACAGCTCGCGCACGGTAGGCGGATCGGCACGCTCCGGATCGTCCTCGCCATACACCAGCTCTTTACGATAGGCCGCTTCCACGCGCTGATTTTTAAACTCCAGCCCCGGCAGTTTGATACCCACCACCGCCAGCAGGCCAGTGCCCACCAGCGACCAGAGGATAGCCGCCACCACCAGACCATAGGGGATATGCCCGATAATGGGGAGCTCCGGCACGTGCGCCGACAGCGTCACCAGAATCGGCAGGAAAGCGATCAGCTTCATAATGGCGTTGAGGAAACTGACGCCCATGTCTTCCAGCGTACTGGAGAAGCGCATGGTGTCTTCCTGCACACGCTGCGCGGCCCCTTCGATATGGCGTAAACGCTGCCAGTGCGCCATGTAATATTCGTTCATCGCCGTGCGCCAGCGGAACACATAGTGGCTGACGAAGAAGTTATTCAGCACCGCCACCAGCACCGCGATCAGCGCGATACCCAGGAAGACGCCGATTTCACGATAGAACTGGCCCAGGGTAACTTTGTGCGGCGCGCTGAGCGCGGTCTGGATCAGATCGTAAAAAGGCGCGTACCAGGCGTTAATCGCCACGCTCACCTGCACCATAAACCAGGTGACGAAGATGATCAGTGCCGTACCCAGAATCGACCAGTTCTGCCAGCGATGCGGCGCGGCTTTATACCAGAACAGCGCAAAAATCCCCACGCAGAGGGCGTAGTAAGCGTAAAAGACCAGATAGCCGCCCGACCAGAAGCGCGCAGCGCCAATCGGGACGTCATCAGACGCACCGGCAATGTGTTGTAGCCAGTCGCCCCCGCCAGCCTGCCAGAAAATAACGGCAATCAGCGCCCAAATAAATGCCGACAAAAAGAATGGTCCCGGCTTTGGGAAAAAAGACTTAAACATATCTGCTCCTGAAGCTTCTCATTTTTATAGCGAACAACGTGCTTAACGGATGAAATCCGCCTTTCAGACCAACCGGCGGTGGCTTAGTTCGCCTGCCACTCGCCAAGAATTGTTTCTGTGGATTTCACCTGCACCGGATTGCCGGGCATGATCAGCGTGCGCCAGACCTCATTGTGGTGAGCAATCAGCGACGCCGCGTCGACCGCGGCGCGATTCGCTGTGGTGTGAGCATCCTCTGCCACTGTGATCGCGTAACCGCGGCTGGCCCCGGTTTTGATCGTGGTATCGACGCAGTAATCTGTCGCACAGCCGCAAATCACAAATTCGCTAATGCCGTTATCTTCCAGCAGCTGCGCCAGTTCGGTTTTATAAAAAGCATCGCAGGCGGTTTTCGTCACATAGTTCGCCCGTTCTGGCTGAACAAGTTCGGGTAATAATGCGAAGCCTTCGCTGCCGGCTTCCAGACCACCCTCTTCGCAGTGCTGGATGAAAATCACCCTGTCTGCGGCTTGTGTCAGTTGGTTAATACGCATGACGCACTGCTCACGCTGCAAGCGCGGAGTGGCGAAAACACCGTTCTGCATATCCACAATCATGACTACCCGTTTGGCTGACATCGCTTTGCCCCTGAGAAAATTGCCGAAGTTTAGGAGGTTACCATAAGGCTGGCGTCACAGAAGCAGACATTAGGGGGCAAGAAAACCCGTCTGTTTACGCATCGTTACGTTTTAACCGCGAATAATGCCCTTTTCCGGGCTTTGCATCGGGCAACTAAATAGTATAAATACGCATAATCTTCTTAATTCTTTGATGGATACTTCGTTGAAACGTTGTCTGCTTTTATCCGTGATGCTGGGCGTGCTGAGCTTCTCGTCGGCCAATGCCGCGCAACCCTCGCTCGATCCGGAATTTGCCTCTGATGTTGTCGATCGCTACGCAAACCATATTTATTACGGTAGCGGCGCCACCGGCATGGCGATGGTGGTGATCGATGGTAACCAGCGGGTGTTTCGAAGTTTTGGTGAAACCCGACCGGGCAGCAACGTCCATCCGCAGCTTGATTCCGTGATCCGCATCGCTTCGATTTCCAAGCTGATGACCAGCGAGATGCTGGTGAAACTGCTGGATCAGGGCGTGGTTAAACTTAACGATCCCCTGAGCAAGTATGCCCCGCCAGGCGCACGTGTTCCGACTTATAACGGCACGCCTATTACGCTGGTTAACCTTGCCACCCATACCAGCGCGTTACCGCGCGAACAGCCGGGCGGCGCGGCGCATCGTCCGGTATTTGTCTGGCCAACACGCGAGCAGCGCTGGAACTGGCTTTCTACCGCTAAGCTGAAAAGCGCGCCGGGAGCGCAGGCAGCCTATTCAAACCTGGCCTTTGATCTGCTGGCGGATGCGTTGTCCACCGCAGCAGGCAAACCCTATCCGCAGCTTTTCGAAGAGCAAATTACCCGTCCGCTGGGGATGAAAGACACCACTTTTACGCCGTCGCCGGATCAGTGCAAGCGGTTGATGGTGGCCGAGAAAGGCGCGAGTCCCTGCAATAATACTCTGGCGGCCATCGGCAGCGGCGGCGTGTACTCGACGCCGGGCGATATGATGCGCTGGATGCAGCAGTTCCTCTCCTCCGATTTTTATGCGCGTAATAATCAGGCCGATCGGATGCAGACGCTGATCTATCAGCGCACGCAGCTTACGCGAGTGATCGGAATGGACGTCCCCGGCAAGGCTGATGCGCTCGGTCTTGGCTGGGTGTACATGTCGCCTAAAAATGGCCGTCCTGGGATCATTCAAAAAACCGGCGGTGGCGGCGGTTTTATTACCTATATGGCGATGGTGCCGAAAAACAATGTCGGCGTTTTTGTTGTGGTCACCCGTTCACCGCTGACGCGTTTTGTAAATATGAGCGACGGCGTAAACGACCTGGTCAGTGAGCTGAGTGGCCATAAGCCGGAAGTGATCCCGGCATCCTGAGCCGCTGCGCACGTTCAGTAATCCAGGGGCAGGCGGTTAATGCAGACCAGCTTGCCCTTCTCCATGCGAATATAATCACCCTGCCTCAGTGCCGCCAGCACCTCTGCAATGACCGAACGTGAAATCAGCGTGCGCCGCTGGATATAGGTCATAACGCCTATACGGGCGCGCAAAGCATCATCCCATTTCGCCATCGTCAGCAGCGTTGCACGTATTTGCGCATAGGAGCTGGTGCCAATCAGTTGCTGGTCGCGCGCTTCCAGCGCCCGGTTTTGCCAGGTCATCCAGTAGAAGGCGTCCCGCCAAAGCTGATATTTATCCAGAAGTTGTAACGTGGTACTGGCAGGAAGATGATAGCCGCGACAAGATGTTTCAACATGCAGATGATAGTGTTCCTGCGTCGGCATTGCGCCGATACCGAGCCCAAAAATCCCCGGTGCGGCTACGACGCCAAGCAGCAACCGATTATTCTGACGTTCTAAAGAAATTGCCCCTTCAAGGAAAACGTAAGTGCGCAGTTCATTACTCTCTTCCGGAACGATAACGCTGCCCTGGGCATATTCAAAGGGCGTTCCTGAAGGCATTAACCGATGATTCAGACGATGAAACTCGTCTACCGGTTGGCTGTTGATCATTTTTACTGTCTTTCCTTGCTGATAAACCCGCCAGTTGCCTGGCGGGCTTTATTACACAACAGGTGAACAAAAACGATACTGTTCTTACCAGGTATATTTCACACCAACATTCGCGCCCCAATCCTGCTCAACGTCGCCGCCGCCCAGGTAGGTTGCATCGCTGTAAGCGCTGAAGTTTTTGGTAAAGCTAAATTGGGTACCCAGTCCAACACGAACCGCTGAACCTTCAACACCATTGTCGATATCGTCGTTGTTAATTTCTGCACTGTTGTCGGCGTCGTCATACACCCACGCCAGTTTGAAGTACGGGGTCAGCGCCTGGTCGGCACCGTAATTGAAGGTGTAACCCGCATCGAAGCCCAGTTCATAACGCAGGCTGTCATAAGACTGACCGTCCATACGCATGTCGTTGCTCAGCTGATAGTCATCGCCCGACTGGAACAGACCATTGATGCTGGCATAAGGCGTCAGATAACCGGTGTTATCGAACTTAAAGTCATAACCCAGTTTCAGACCGAAGCCCCAGGCGTCTGTTGAAGAATCACCATCAACATACTGGCCGTTGCTCATAGTGGCTGACAGGTCATTATTGAAACGGTTGTAACTTAATGAACCATCCAGGAAGACATCGTTGGCAAAGCGAGCGGAAGAATACAACCAGGCAGACTGACTGTCCTGATCAACCTGACCCGTTCTGTCGCTGATGTCGCCTTTTGCGAAGCCCGCCGCAGCACCGATGGTCCATTTAGCGTTGTTGCCTTCAACCAGGGAGTCAACACCCACCATGATACCGCTGGCATCCTGATCGTAAGCAATGGTGCCGTTATCGCCGTTGTAGCTGCCGCCAAAGTAGCTTACCCATGCCCCGCCGTTATCGGCCAGACCATGGCGGCCATTGGTCAGGCGAGCGCCTAACGTGTCCTGCTCAAGGTTCCAGATATTGGTATTGGCAGACGGAATGCTCAACGCCATGTTGGCGTAATCGGTCAGCTCTTTCTGCTTGAGGATAACGGTATTGCCGTTCTGCTCAGCCTGATAGGTGTAAGCCCCCAGGTCGGCTTTGTTGGCAGCGGAGAAGGTAGCGTTACTGTTCTGGTCGTTAATGTAGATAAGTTCTTTATCTTTGTATTCAGCAACAGAACCGGCACCGGTGGCGTTATCGATACGCACTTTATAGTTACCGGTCGCAGCAATGACGTTGTCAATGGAGCTGTTATCCAGTTCATCGCCATTGTTGATATCGCCGTTACCGTTAACGGTCAGGTGACCATCAGAATTCATGGCGATAGTACCGTAACCGTAGTTAGCCTGCGTTTTATCCCAGGTACGATCGTTCACCAGATCCGCATTCAGTACATAATCGCTGCTGTGGATATTGAACACACCGGACACCACATCACCATGGTTATCCGCAACGTTACCGCTGGTCAGTTCCAGTTTATCGGTGCTGAAGACGCCGTTGTCATACTGATCGACATTAACATCTAATGCGCCGCCGTTTGTTACGGTGATGGTATTGGCGTACAGAGAGTAATCACCATAGTGAGTGACGTCATCATTCAGCGCAACGGTACTGAAGGTATTAATCGTCAGGTGATCGGTGTTTACCTGTCCATCTTCACCAATGTTCATTGAAGAACCGTTAGTTAATACGATGGTATCTGAAGTTAAACCAGAGTCAGTTACGTTTACCTGAGAGCCATTATTTACTGCCAGGCTATCAATAACGGAACCATTAACGGTATCCCATTCAGAACCGTTATTTAAGGTTACATTAAACACGCCGCTCTGGAATACCTGATTGCTGACAACGCGTCCCCAGTCATTGGCTTCAACGATAGCGCCCGGAGTAAGACTATTAGTCGCCACATCGTACATTGTCGCAGGCGCAATATCGTCAGCATAAATATTTGCTGAACCTACCCACTTGCTGCCGTTGTCCAGAGTAATATTCAGCTCATCAACATTCTGTGCGTCGTCAACCCAGCCACCATTAGTGTCCAGAATGCCGTCACCATTAGAATCATGACCCGTTGAATAGAAAAACTCGCCGTCATCATTCCAGTTACTGGTAAATTCAACATCGCCCAGCAGAGTAGAATGATTGAAATAGACGTTGTTCTTCATTGAGTAATGTGAAGCCGCGTTGTCTGTGAAAGACAGGGCTACGTCATTTGCGCCACCATTTCCTGCGTAATCACTCGGCTCTTCTGAGTTTCCGAAATGACCGCCAAACTCGCCGAAATTATCGTCCTCATATGATTCCAGCGGACTTTGCGAACCGGAAGTCACTGTGGAATTGGCCACACTGATAGTGTTATCCCACTGATGATATTCGGAGCCGTAATTCGTATTGGTGGTATCCCCCTGGCTCAACGCAATACCTGCAACGCGTGAGTTATCAGAGATATTAATATTGCTTTCTACATCCAGGTTAACGGCTACGCCGCGGGAAGTATAGAAAGACTCGTTCGTGGATTTGCCTGTCGTACCGTCCAGATAAGTGTCTGTAAAGTAAAGCGCTTCATAGTCATCATCAATGGTAGAATTGGCGACGTTCAGTGTAAATATATCGCCATCGTACCAGTTAGTATCAACGATGGTCGTGCCGTCGTTGAAAGAATACCCTTCATAGGTGCGAGGCAGGTAGTCGCCCGTGTCCGGGTCGGTGGAGGCAGGGGTTATACCATAATAACCAAACGGCAATTCTGAGGTAATGGAACCATGAATATTTGAGTTTGCGATGTTTACCGTATTATCTGAACCTGACACATAGTCATGATTTAAATAATAAGTTGAAATGGTGCCATTAACGGTATCACCGTTGAAGGATTGATCATAATCAGCGTTGGTGTTGTTATGATAAATAAAACCACTGTAAGTGACATAGTTGCCATCAGAACCTGGAGCATCCATGTTACCCCAGTCCAGTACAGTAGAAGTATTGTCGTGATAGCCCCAGGTATTATAGGTTGCAGCATTTGCCTGAGAAGCGATTGCCAAAGTGCAGGCTAATGCTAGTTGAGATACAACGAGTTTCTTTTTCCAGGAGTGCATTTGTCATCCCTCCTCAGGGATTTAATTCGTTAGCTCGTAAAAATAGAACAGCAATAATATTGCCACCCCGGGAATTATGCGGTGGAGGGTTAGGAAAGTTCAACTAATCCGCTCATAAAGTACGAATCCAGACATAATAATCAGGCACGACAGCCAACATGTGAATTATCCTGTCAAAACAACTGGTTATACCAGCTTATTTTCATCAGGGGACGATTTTTTAAGATTAAAATCCAGATATACATTGATATCGGTGATTATTTAAAAATCGTCATTTAGCAAACCTATAATTATTTATAAAAATGAAAAACGTAGTTAGCAAATAAATATATTAATACGAATTTATATTGCAGGAAATATATTACGAATACACGTTACGCCAGTCTGCCACGGCGGTCTGTAAGGCCAGTTTGGTGAAACATCGCGGTCAAATTGAGGTAAAATGCCATGGTGTCCCACCAACATCAGGCAAATCATGACCGACTTAATCACCCGCCCGCGCCGTCTGCGCAAATCACCCGCACTCCGCGCCATGTTTGAAGAGACAACACTGAGCCTTAACGACCTGGTGTTACCAATTTTTGTTGAAGAAGAACTTGCCGACTACAAGGCCATCGATGCCATGCCGGGCGTGATGCGCATTCCGGAGAAGTTTCTCGCCCGCGAAATTGAACGCATTGCGAAGGCCGGGATCCGCTCGGTGATGACTTTCGGCATATCACACCACACTGACGCCACCGGCAGCGATGCCTGGAAAGAAGACGGTCTGGTGGCGCGTATGTCGCGGATCGCGAAAGATGCCGTGCCGGAAATGATCGTGATGTCCGACACCTGTTTTTGTGAATACACCTCCCACGGCCACTGCGGTGTGCTGTGCGAGCACGGTGTCGATAACGACGCAACCCTTATCAATCTTGGTAAGCAGGCGGTAGTCGCCGCGGCTGCGGGCGCTGATTTTATCGCCCCGTCCGCCGCGATGGATGGTCAGGTACAGGCGATCCGTCAGGCGCTTGATGCGGCTGGCTTCAACGATACCGCCATCATGTCCTACTCCACCAAATTCGCCTCTTCGTTTTACGGCCCGTTCCGTGAAGCCGCCGGTACCGCGCTGAAAGGCGATCGTAAAACCTATCAGATGAACCCCATGAACCGTCGTGAAGCGATCCGCGAATCCCTGCTCGACGAAGCCCAGGGCGCAGACTGCCTGATGGTGAAACCGGCAGGCGCCTATCTGGACATTCTGCGCGATATTCGTGAACGCACGCAGCTGCCGCTTGGCGCATACCAGGTAAGTGGCGAGTACGCGATGATCAAATTCGCCGCTCAGGCGGGCGCGATTGATGAAGATAAGGTGATCCTCGAAAGCCTGGGCGCGATCAAACGCGCCGGCGCGGATCTGATCTTCAGTTACTTCGCGCTGGATCTGGCGGAACGCAAGATCCTCTAATCAACAGGCGGGGTTATCCCGCCTTTTTTATGCCTTTTATATTCCCGCTTAACGATTTTATTTATTCATACCGCTGAAATGTAAACGTCATCATGCCCTTCTACTGTCTGCATCAGGACGGGAGGAGGAGCCAACATGTTTAGCCTCGATAATGTACTCGACGACCTCTGGCCGCAGGCCAGACCGGCACCCTGGCAAAAAAATGCGTTGCGACGTCTGTTCTATGAAGAAGAGTTTCAGCAGTTCGCCGCCCGGCATCGTCATCTGAAAGGGCTGGAGATGGTCGAGCAGGTGCTTGAACACTTACAGATCCGCTGCACCATTCCCGCTCACGACCTTGAACAAATCCCCGAACATGGCCCGCTGGTGATCGTCGCCAACCACCCTACCGGTACGCTTGACGGCCTGGCCCTGCTGTATGCCGTCTCCCGCGTGCGCCGCGATGTAAAAGTGGTCACCAATCGCATGCTGAGCCATCTGGAGCCGCTGAGCTCGTTGTTTATTCCGGTCGATAATCTGGGCGGGCGTACGCGAAAAGCCTCGCTGCAACAGATGGAAAATCAGTTACAGGACGGCGGCGTGCTGATCTTCTTTCCGGCGGGGGAAGTGTCGCGCCTGACCCGCAGCGGCATACGCGATCGCAGCTGGCAGGCGGGCTTTGTCAAAATGGCGGCGAAATTCCGCACTCCGCTGCTGCCGGTGCATATCCGTGCCCACAACAGCGCGCTGTTTTACGCCAGTACGCTGATTTCCCGCACGCTGCCGTTGCTGCTCTTGATGCAACAGATGTTCCGCCGTCGCAACAGCAGCCTGCCGATCAACATCGGCCAGCGCATTCCCTGGGATAGCTGGTACAGTCCGCAAAGCGCCTCGCGGGAGATGGCCGAAAAATGCCGTCAGCACCTGATGCGTTTAAGCAAAAACCAGCCCGGCATCTTGCGAACCGAGTGCGCCATTGCCCGTCCGGAAGATCGTCTCACCCTGAAGCGGGCGCTGGGCAAAGCCGAATGCCTGGGGCAAACCGCCGACGGGAAAACCATCTATTTATGGCAGCGCAACGGCGAAGAAGATGCGCCGATCCTGCGCGAACTGGGCCGCCTGCGTGAGATCGCCTTTCGCGCGGTGGGCGAAGGCAGCGGTAAACGCCGTGACACGGATCGCTACGATGATGACTATCTGCATCTGATCCTGTGGGATGAAGCGGATCTGGAAGTGGTTGGCGCATACCGTTTTAAGCCTGCTGCCAGCGCCCTTAACGCACAGGGCATCGAAGGGCTTTACAGCCACAGCCTGTTCCATTACGACGACAAAATGGCCGATATTCTGCAACAGGGCATCGAACTGGGGCGCAGTTTTATTCAGCCGCGCTACTGGGGACGCCGGGGTCTGGACTATTTATGGTCCGGTATCGGGGCGTATCTGGCGCGTTTTCCGCAGTATCGCTATCTGTTTGGACCGGTTTCCATTTCCGGCGGTCTGCCTCCCGCCGCGCGGGATTTGCTGGTGGCCTTTTACCGCCTGTGGTTCCCGCCTGCGCACCCCTTCGCCGCCTCGCGCCGCCCTTATCCTGCCAGTCTGCCGGATGTGCTGGCACAGTTTACCGGCGAAGATTACACCTCCGATCTTACGCGCCTGAAATCCCTGCTCGGCAATCTGGGCTGCGGCATTCCCCCGCTGTACAAACAGTATTCCGAGCTGTGCGAGCCGGGCGGCGTGCAGTTTATTGATTTCGGCAGCGATCCCGATTTTAACCACTGCGTGGACGGGCTGGTGCTGGTGGATCTCACCTATCTTAAAACCAATCGCTACGAGCGCTACATTGGCGTGCACCGTTAAACCTGCGGCGTCTTCCCGCCGGGAAAGACGCCATTTTTCGGTTAATGGTGTGACATTTTTTTCATTTCACAGGTGAATGTTTACAAAATTAATTTTCCCTCATACTTTGACTTAAGAGAGGGATGATGCCATTCACTTAATAAAACAATCCCTTTTTCGTGAATAGCGCATCATTTTTATCTAAATAGAATCCTAAAAATTGAGAAAATGAGCGCAGGAATATATTTACCAGACAATTAATAAATCTTGTTAAAAGATGTCCTAAAACATAATGATTGACACCTACCCTACCCCAAATTAATATCCTTAACGTTCTCAACTTCTAATTTTATTCAAGATAAAATCATGCCTGTTGTTTATAAAATGCAAACTATCGACAAAGGACATTTTACTACGCTCAGAAACACAATAGCCCGCGCACCCGCACCATTATAAAAACAACAAAAAACTACAATAAAGGATGACTATTGTGGATAGTAAAATGCACGTCGGTATTTCTGATCATTTTATACAAAACCGTAAACCCGGTATTCTGGCAATTGGCGCGCACCCGGATGATATTGAACTTGGCTGCGGTGCGACCCTGGCTAATCTTGCTGCAAAAGGCTTTCACATTACCGCTATTATTCTTACTGCGGGTAATGCCGGTTGCCCTGCGGGAATAAGCCGTCATGATGAATCCCGGCTGGCGCTTAACACACTGGGCTGTCAGGATTTATTTCCGTTTCATTATCAGGATACCCGCACCGATCATTATCTGGATGCTATTATCAACAGCATCGGTGAAGTGATAAAAGCACAGGAAGACGCTGGTATCAGGTTTGTGCGTACTTACACCATGCACGATAAAGACCGCCATCAGGACCACCGCGCAACCTATCAGGCCTCGATGGTCGCCTGTCGCACCATACCGCAAATATTGTGTTATGAAACGCCAAGCTGTCGTCTGTCTTTTATTCCGCAAGCCTTTGAAGAGTTTGATGAGAAGGCGCTGACGAATAAAATTGCCGCCCTTAAATTTCATCAAAGCCAGAAACATCGCGATTATATGCAGCCTGAGTCCATAAGAGCGCTGGCTCAATTTCGTGGTTTACAGGCAGGCATGAATTTGTGCGAAGGTTTCGTTGTGCAAAAAATGATTTTGTGAGAAAAAATGAAAACTATCATTTTTATTATGATGAGTATCACTATCCTTTGCTGGATCCTGCTGCGCTTAAATAAAAAACCCAGCCGGCGATATGGTGAAGTGGATGCCATTATTCCCGCCTATAACGAAGGCCCCTGCCTCGCCCAGTCACTGGATAATCTGCTGCGTAATCCTTATTTCCGCACGGTCATTTGCGTCAATGATGGCTCAACCGATAATACAGAAGCCGTAATGGCGCAGGTGAAAAAAAAATGGGGCGACCGTTTTATTGCCGTGACGCAAAAAAATACCGGCAAAGGCGGCGCGCTGATGAATGGTCTGCAATACGCCACCTGCGATCAGGTTTTCCTGAGCGATGCCGACACCTGGGTGCCCTACGATCAGGACGGGATCGGCTACATGCTGGCGGAAATTGACAGCGGCGCGGATGCCGTTGGCGGTATCCCATCAACCCACCTGCAGGGTGCGGGCATTCTTCCCCATATTCGCGCCACGGTAAAGCTGCCGATGATTGTCATGAAGCGCACCTTACAGCAGTTTCTCGGCGGCGCGCCCTTCATCATCAGCGGGGCCTGCGGCATGTTCCGTACCCGGGTACTGCGTAAATATGGCTTTTCCGATCGCACCAAAGTTGAAGATCTCGATCTCTCCTGGACGCTGATCGCCAACGGTTATTGCATCCGCCAGGCCAATCGCTGCGTGGTTTACCCCCAGGAGTGCAATACCTTTCGGGATGAGTGGAAACGCTGGCGACGCTGGATTGTGGGTTACGCCGTCTGCATGCGTTTGCATAAATCGCTGATCTTAAGCCGCTTCGGCATATTTTCAATCCTGCCCATGGTGCTGGTGGTGATTTACGGCGTCATGACCTACGCGATGGTCTGGACGTGGAGCATCATTACGCACGGGCCCATAGGGATTGTGGAGTCTGTCTTCCCGCTGATCTGGGTGGGGATCGTCTGTGTGATCGGCACCTTCAGCGCCTGGTATCATCGCTGCTGGCTATTAATTCCGCTGGCGCCTCTCTCTGTGTTTTACGTATTACTGGCCTACGCCATATGGATGGTTTATGGAATTATTGCCTTTTTCACTGGACGTGAACCTCAGCGCGACAAACCCACCCGTTATGCTGCCGTGGTGGAAACGCCGCCCGCTGCAACCGGCAAACCTGTCGCCGCTGATGATCAGCTATCTCAGGCTTGAGCCTTCGGCAACCGCTCCTGTGGAGATTGCCCCGACGGCGCTGATCGACGAAAGCGCGGGGGAAGTCCGCATCGGCCAGGGCACAAAAATTTGCCACGGCGCGGTGATCCAGGGGCCCGCGGTGATAGGCGCTCATTGCCTGATCGGCAACTACGCCTTTATTCGTCCCGGCAGCGTGCTGAGTAACAATGTCAGGGTGGGCTTCGCCACTGAAATCAAAAACGCGGTCATTGAAAAGAACGTCGCCATTGGGCCGCAATGTTTTATTGCCGACTCGGCGATCGGGCAGGACGCCTATCTGGGGGCGCAGGTACGCACCAGCAACCACCGGCTTGATGGCAAAACCGTCAGCGTCGATATAGCCGGAGAGCGGATCGACACCGGCTGTGAAAAGCTCGGCGCCTCGATTGGCCGGGGTGCGCGGCTGGGCATCCAGGTAATCATTTTGCCAGGGCGCATTATCGCGCCGGATACCCTGCTGGGGCCGCGTATTCTGGTGGAAAAGAATCTGCCATCCGGCCGCTACAGCCTGAAACAGGAAATCATTCATAAGGAGATGACAGATGAGGCGAATTGCGCTGGCAATAACGGCACCCCTGATGTGCGCGCCGTTGCACGCGGAGCTGACCAGCCTGACCGCCGGCTATGATTTTAACGACTATTCCGGCTCCCATGGTTCGCGGAATATGCTGTTTGCTGAAATCAAAAATACGCTGGATAAGGGCGCGCTGGTGGTTAATCTCAGTGAAGGGGAGCGGGAATACGCGGCCGGTGAACGCTATCACAGCGTGCGGGGCCGCGCGTCCCTCTGGCATCGCTGGAATGACAGGCTGTCCACCCGCAGCAGCATCGCGCTGGCAGAAGATACGCCCGTTTTCGCCCGCCAGGATCTCCAGCAGGATGTAACGCTCAAAGTGCTTAAACCACTGCTGGTCACGGGAGGCTATCGCACTGCCCGGTATTATGGCGGCGTCGATGTGGACGCCTGGTCCGCAGGATTAACGTATTACGCGGGGCCGACCATCACTAACTGGCGTTATACCTGGTACGACTCACACGGCGCCGGGGACAGCTACAGTCATGTGGTGTCGCTGAAACTCAACGACGCCGCTGGCAAAGGCAGCACCCAGATGTGGTTTGCCTGGGGCAGCGGTGCCTATAACTATGACTGGGCGCCGGAGAGCTACACCGGCACCACGCAAAGCGTCAGCCTGCGCCGCGTACAGCCTCTGAATGCGCACTGGGTGCTGGGCATTACCCTCGGCAAGCAGTGGTACGATATGCCGCTGGAAAACTATACTGGCGTCAATGCGGCGCTTGATCTCACCTGGATATTTTAATCGCCCTTTCACTACGCCGGAGCAAACTGCACCGTCATAACGTTCATGACGGTGCAGTGGGTGTTCACCTTTACGCTATCCACATGAAAATGATGAGGTTTATTTCTGGCATCGCCTTTGCAACGCCTTTTCCGACTGGGTTTAATGGCGAGGCACTTCACGATGAACACAGAAACAACCACGTTAAAAAGAACGCTCGGCAGCTTCCGTCTGTGGGGCATTGCTGTTGGACTGGTGATTTCAGGGGAATATTTCGGCTGGAGCTACGGCTGGTCGCAGGCGGGCACGCTCGGTTTTTTGATTGTCGCCCTGCTGATCGCCGCCATGTACTGCGCCTTTATTTTTAGCTTTACGGAGCTTACCACCGCCATTCCTCATGCCGGTGGGCCTTTTGCTTATGCGTATCGCGCCTTCGGGCCGACCGGCGGGTTTATTGCCGGATTCGCCACGCTGATCGAATTCGTGTTTGCGCCACCGGCGATCGCCATGGCGATTGGCGCCTACCTCAACGTTCAGTTCCCGTCGCTCGATCCAAAATGGGTGGCCTGCGGCGCTTACGTCATCTTTATGACGCTGAACATTCTGGGCGTCGGCATCGCCGCCACCTTTGAGCTGATCGTCACCCTGCTGGCGATTTTCGAACTGCTGGTGTTTATGGGCGTGGTCGCGCCTGGCTTCTCATGGGACAACTTTACCGCCCACGGCTGGGCTGGCGCGGAAAGCTTCAGCAGCCTGGCGCTGCCGGGGATGTTTGCCGCCATCCCCTTTGCCATCTGGTTTTTCCTCGCCATCGAAGGCGCATCCATGGCGGCCGAAGAAGCCAAAGATCCCCAGCGCACCATTCCCCGCGCGCTGGGCGGCGGTATTCTGACGCTCACCGTGCTGGCAGTCGGCGTGATGATATTTGCCGGCGGCGTCGGCGACTGGCGCGCCCTGTCGAACATTAACGATCCGCTGCCGCAGGCGATGAAAGCGGTGGTCGGCAGCAGCAGCGGCTGGCTGCACATGCTGGTATGGCTCGGGCTGTTTGGCCTGGTGGCGTCATTTCATGGCATCATCATGGGCTATTCCCGCCAGATCTACTCTCTGGCCAGGGCGGGTTACTTACCGGCGCGGCTCGCCACCCTTAACCGCCGCACCCGCACGCCTCATCTGGCGATCCTCGCGGGCGGCGTGGTGGGGATCGCAGCGATCTTCTCCGATTCGCTCATCACCATCAGCGGTATGCCGCTTACCGCCTGCATTGTGACGATGTCGGTATTTGGCGCTATTGTTATGTATATCACTTCCATGGCCGCGCTGTTCAAACTACGCCGCAGCGAACCCCGGCTGATCCGGCCGTTTCGCGCGCCGCTGTTCCCGTATGCGCCAGCCTTCGCGCTCGCGATGGCGGTGCTCTGTCTGGTGGCGATGGTCTGGTATAACCCGCTGCTGGCGCTGATTTTTGCCGCCATGATGCTCGCGGGTTATGTGTGGTTTCGCAAAACTGCGTCGGCCCGCGAGCAGGCGGCGCTGGATCCGCAATTGCGGGCGATCTCCTGAGGAGACACCATGTATAAAACCACTCTGGCGCACCGGACCTACCGCTTCGCCAGCCTGAAAGATCTGCTGGCGAAAGCGTCCCCGGCGCGCTCCGGGGATGTGCTGGCGGGCGTCAGTGCAGAGTCTGCGGAAGAACGCATGGCGGCAAAAATGGCGCTGGCGGAGGTGCCGCTGCGTAACATCCTTGCGGATCCGCTTATCCCCTACGAGCAGGACGAAGTTACCCGGCTGATTATCGATACCCATGACCAGGAGGCCTTTCGCGACATCAGTCACCTGACGGTGGGAGATTTTCGCGACTGGCTGCTGGAGGACAGTACCGACACGCAGACATTAAGCCGCGTCGCCCGCGCCATCACGCCGGAAATGGCGGCGGCCGTCAGCAAAATTATGCGCAACCAGGATCTGATCCTCGCCGCCAGTAAATGCCGGGTAATCACCCGTTTTCGCAACACCATCGGTCTGCCGGGGCACCTTAGCGTGCGCCTGCAACCGAATCACCCTACGGACGATCTGAAAGGTATTGCCGCCAGTATGCTCGACGGCCTGCTGTACGGCGCAGGTGACGCGGTAGTGGGAATTAATCCCGCCAGCGACAGCCTGCCGGTGCTGGAGCGGCTGAATCATATGATGGCGGATATCATTGACCGCTTTGCGATCCCCACCCAGTCCTGCGTGCTGACGCACGTCACCAACACGCTGCAATTGATCGAACGCGGCGCGCCTGTCGATCTGGTATTTCAGTCGGTGGCAGGCACCGAAGCGGCGAATAGCGGTTTTGGCATCAATCTGGCGTTGCTGCGCGAGGCGCAGGAGGCGGCGCTGAGTCTCGGACGGGGTACGCTCGGCAGTAACCTGATGTATTTTGAAACCGGCCAGGGCAGTTGCCTGTCGGCGGGAGCGCATCACGGCGTCGATCAGCAAACCTGCGAAGCGCGGGCCTACGCGGTGGCGCGACACTTTGATCCGCTGCTGGTGAATACCGTGGTGGGCTTTATTGGCCCGGAATATCTCTATGACGGCAAACAGATCATCCGCGCCGGGCTGGAAGATCACTTCTGCGGCAAACTGATGGGATTGCCGATTGGCTGCGACGTCTGCTACACCAACCACGCTGAGGCGGATCAGGATGACATGGATACCCTGCTTACGCTGCTGTGCAACGCCGGGCTGACCTTCCTGATTGGCGTGCCGGGCGCGGATGACATCATGCTCAATTATCAGAGCACCTCCTTTCACGATGCGCTCTACGCCCGGCGTCTGCTCGGCCTGAAACATGCCCCGGAGTTCGCCGAATGGCTGACCCGTATGCAGATCATCGACAATAGCGGCCAGCTGCGCTTAACCGGTGCCAGTCACCCGTTGCTCAGCATCCTGCCGCAGGGAGCGACAGTATGAAAAATCCCGATGCCTGGTCATTGTTGCGGGAATTTACCGATGCGCGTATCGCCCTCGGCCGCAGCGGGGCCAGCCTGCCGACCCGCGAGGTACTGAATTTTGGTCTCGCCCATGCGCAGGCGCGCGACGCCATCCACCAGCCCTTTGACAGCCGCTCGCTGGAAAACGAATTAGCGGCGCTCGGCCTGCAAACCCTGACCGTCCACAGCGCGGCGGCGGATCGGCATATTTATTTAAATCGCCCGGATCTGGGGCGCAAACTGAGTGAGGAGAGCCGTGACGCACTGCGCGATCATCCCGTTGCCGCACACGATCTGCTGCTGGTGATTGGCGACGGGCTCTCGTCCCATGCGGTGCATCGCCAGGCGGTGCCGCTGATCGCCGCCCTGCTGCCGTATCTGCACACGCTGGGATTGTCCCTCGCGCCTGTGGTACTGGCGCATCAGTCACGGGTCGCGCTGGGGGATGACATCGGCGAAACGCTGAACAGCCAGGCGGTGGCGATTTTGATTGGCGAGCGCCCCGGCCTGTCGTCGCCGGACAGCCTGGGCGTTTACCTGACGTGGAAACCGGGCCGCACGCGGCTGGAGTCGGAGCGCAACTGCATTTCCAATATCCGTCCGGAAGGGCTGTGCCACGACGCGGCGGCGTTTAAGCTGGCATGGCTGCTGGAGCAGGCGTTTTTACGCCGTCTGACCGGCGTAAAACTAAAGGATGAAAGCGATAATCCGGCGCTGCACGGCCTGGTGAAGCCGCGCGTGCCGCTGACCTGAAACGCGTTTACGCCGTCAGCCAGCTTTTGATCTCCGCTTCCATTTCGCTTTGCAGTGATGCAGGGGCGAGGATCTTCAGGTGCGGGATCCAGTACTGCACCACCGGCAGGATCTCTTTTTTATGCGCTACCTGAGTGGTGACGATCAGTCCGCCATCGGCGGTGTGCTGTTCGATCACCTGCTCGTTGAGCAGATCCCGGCGCTGGAAATACTCCGCCACCTCCGGCGCCACGCTGAGCGTCACGCTGAACTTATCTTCCACGCCCCACACGCTCGGTTCCTGACGCATTTTTGCCAGTAGTTCTCCATCCGGCTCAAAGGTTTCAAAGGTACAATCCAGCGCGGTGATCTTGGTTAAGGTGAAGTTTTTCATGCGGTTTTCATGACGCGCCGCCAGGTACCAGATGCCGTTCAGATTGGTGAGCTGATAAGGCTCCACCGCATAACGGCGCTCCTCGTTACGACGCAGGTAGCGGAAGTTGACGCAGCAGTGCTCGTCAATGGCGCGCTGTAAACGGGAAAAGTGAACGGCCTGAAGTTCGCTGTCAATATAGCGATGCCCGTGTACCGTGATGGTCTGACTGGCGGTGGCCGAATGCATGGATGACAGCATGCGCTTATTAAAGCCCGGAAACAGTTCGCTGACGCCCGCCAGCCGCGCAAAGAGATCGATGCTGTTGGCATCGAAGCGTCCCAGCAGTCCGGGCGCAATTTTGTAACCGCCGCGTTCCGCCTGTGGCTCAATATCCAGAAAACTCAGGCGTTCGAGAATATCGCGCTTAATGGTGCGCGGATGCACGCCATACTCTTCCGCCAGTTGGTTTACGTACAGCGTCTCGCCATTATTAAAACGCCCGAGAATTTCCCCAAGACGCGTAGCCAGCAGTTGGTGTTTATTTTCCATAATGCGGATCCTTGCCAGACATTAAATATAACCCTGCAAAGCATAACGGCATTATCGGGCGGATCTTTAGGGTTAAGGCGCAGATAAATCAACAGGATGGAAAAAGCGGCGTCAGTTTTTGATTTTTACCGGCCAGCGGATTGGCGGTACACGGTTGAGACCCGGACGCGCAAATAAATATCCCTGGAAATGTTTAATGCCTGCGGCCTCCAGCCAGCACCACTCTTCAACCTTTTCGACGCCCTCCGCCACCACGTCGATCTCCAGCTCGGCACAGCATTTTATGATGGCATTGAGGATCGCCTGCTGCGGGCCGTGCAGGTGAATATCGGTAATAATGCTGCGATCGATTTTCAGCTCGCCGGGCTGGAATTTGGTTAATAATGACAGCCCCGCAAAGCCCGCACCGAAATCGTCGATTGCAAGGCCAATCCCCGCCGAGCGCAGTTGCATAATGGCAAAGGCGAAGGCGTCGTAGCCGGAAATCACTTCATCTTCCGTCACCTCGACGATCACCTGTTCCGGCACCAGGCCGTTGCGGGTAATTTGATCGAGCAGGATATTTACCGCGTCAGGGATTTTGACCAGCGACATCGGCAACAGGTTAATGGAAAGTTTATTGCTGCCAATGCCGATTTTTTTCGCAAGCGCAAAAGCATACTCCTTGGACAGCAAATCAGCCTCGTGAATTTTCCCCGGCGGTATGGAGGCAAAATAATCATGAGGCGAACCGCCGGTGGGACTGCGGATCAGCGCTTCAAAGGAGCTAATTTGCCCGCGCAGCGGCTCGACAATCGGCTGGATGGCAAACTGGCAGGGCTGATCGGCAAACAGCATCGCCTGCGGTTGCGTGAAGGTCAAATTTTCCGCAACAAATTCCCAGTTAGCGGGCTCTGAGAGCCGTGGATTGATATCGCGCCAGCGCCCGCGCATAAAGGACTTAATAAACTTGTACACCCGGGCATCGCTGGCGAGTCTGAAATTCAGCGCCCCGGCGCTGATCACCGAGCGCAGGATGGCGCGCGGATTGCCGGTGCGTAAATCATACAGCGCCATGCCGTTAGTCTGGAAATGGCGTTTTGGCGCATAGTCGCGCATCAGTTCGACCACGGAGTCGTGGCGTGGATCGGCGTTAATGCTTTCGTACAGCTGGTTAACCTTCTCCAGCGGGCCTTCCAGCACCTGCAAAAAATGGCTACCGTCAAACAGCAGGATGCCAGAGATACCCATAGCGGCGTTACGGGTCCGGGAGACGCATACCAGTTCGCTCAGCTTTGAGGGGTCAAAGCTGCTTGTCAGGCGACTCCGGTAAATCAGGGTAGAAATCATGCTCCAGATCCTAAAAAACGGTTAACAACATCAGTATAACGTGCAGGGCTAATGGCCTTCCGGCTCCCGGGAAATAACCACCCGGTTTCTGCCCTGATTTTTCGCGGCATACAGCGCGTTATCCGCGCGGCGAATTAAGCCACTGGCAATAATAGGCAGCGGTTTGTCCTGCGGCAGCGTTTTGCTGCCATTGAGCGTGGCGACGCCGATGCTGATAGTTAAAAAACCGGTCGGGCTTGCGGCATTCGGGATCCGCAGCGCCTCAATACTTTCACGCAGCCCCTCGGCAATGGCCTGCGCTTCCTCGCGATCGGTGCAGGGTAAAATGACCAGAAACTCTTCGCCGCCGTAACGGCTGACGTTATCATCGGGCCGGTGACGCACGGCAGTCAGCGCGTTAGCGACATCCCGCAGGCAGGCATCCCCTGCCTGGTGGCCCTGACTGTCGTTAAAACGTTTGAAATAATCAATATCCGCCAGACAAACCGACAGAAAATAGCCCTTTTCACAGGCGCGGATAATTTCACGGTTCAGGCACTCGTCCATAAAGCGACGATTGAACAGCCCGGTGAGATAGTCATGCTGGGCGTGCTGCTGTAATACCTGATTGGCATCCGCCAGTTTTTGTTCGGCCTGATACCGTTCGGTCACATCCACCCAGGTGACGGACAGCCCGACAACGTTACCCGCCGCATCATGTACCGGCACCGGATGCAATGAGAAGGTACGCCCTTCCCAGTGGGTTTCGCGCCCGGCGAGTTCAGCGCCGCTATCCGCCAGCGTAAAATCCCGCTCGAAGTGCTGCCAGCAGGCCGGCATCAGCTCAACAACAGGTTTGCCGTTTATTTCATTGCTGGTGCGGTTTAACAGCCGCGCCATGGCTTTGTTGGACATCACCATCTGCCCGTTGCGGTCGATCATGCACAGCGCCACCGGCGTGGTATCGTAGATGGTTTCCAGTTGCAGGACGCGTTCGCCCAGGGTGGAGATATTGCGATCCACACCCCGATAGCCACGCAGTTCGCCCTTCTCGTCGAACAGCGGAATGCCGCTGGTTTCCAGCACGATCACTTCCCCGTCCGCCCGCTTATTGCGGTTAACCAGCCCGGAAAAGGGGATCTGCTGCTGCACAATAGCCAGAAACGCACCGGCCACCCGCTCGGCCTCACCCGGCGGCATAAAATCAAAGGGCGTACAACCAATCACTTCGTCCGGCGTGTATCCCAGCAGACTGGTGACCACCTCCGACGACCAGGTATAACGTCCCTGCGCATCCACTTCCCAAATCCAGTCGGAATTATGATTAAGCAGATCGTTCAGGTGTTTCAGGTCTACATCCCTGGGATTAAAGGTTTTTTTATCATCAGTCATCATTTTTACTGGCGTTGCTCCCGAAAGCGAACAGCGATCATTAACACAGGCACAGCCTCTGACTGAGGGTAATGAGAATAATCATTCAGGCCTCGCGAATTGCATGTAGATTATTGTTTCTATTACATCCAGAAACCAACAGCGGTTAAGCATATTTCATTTTTACGTGCTGGCGGATGCGTAGTTATCTCATTTAGGCAAATTCGCACTACCTGAATTGGGGATGTGACATGCTCGGAATATTTATATCATCGAAATTAAAATGGTTAAATAGGGCTATTCACTTTTAATTATTGTGGCTTTTACATTACAAAACGCGCTTAGCGCAAATTTCATTTATTATGGCGCGATCTGGCCGCCGTCCATGGCGCAGGAGAGGTTATCCCCTGCGCCAGAAAAGCTGTGACTAAAAGTAACAGGTAAAAAATTATAGCCAGCTCAGTAATTGCAGCACGGAAAAAGCGACCATACCGCTAATCACGGTGGCGAATAAGCTGCGGGTAAGCGCGCCGACCAGGGTTGCGACAATCGCCGCCAGCAGCGATACGCTGAGCCCGGAGGCGGTCATCGCTGGTTTCTGAAGCAGCTCAGTCACCACGATGGCGGTCATAATTCCGGAGGGAATAAAAGCCAGCCATTGTTGCAGCGTGAAGGATAAACGCATACGGGATAATAACAATAACGGCAGGACGCGCATGGCAGCAGTAACAATCGACACCAGCGCAATTGCCAGAATAATATTTCTGTCCATGTTATTTGCCCCTTTTTTCCATTTTGATCAACACCAGTGTCGCCAGGGTAGCTGCCGCTGAAGCGGCAAAAATAACAACCAGGCTGGTGTTCGACCATGAGTGAAATAACAGGGTTATGACCATCGCGGTGACGATAGTCAGCGTTTCCAGACGTTGTCGTTTACTGGCAAACCAGGTCATCAGGATCAGCCCGATAAACATCGATACCAGGCTAAAGCTCAGGCCTTCCATCAGTGCAGCAGGCAGCGACGACGCCAGCCAGGCTCCCAGTACGCAGGAGATGATCCAGTTAATCCAGGCCGTGAGGTTCAGGCCAAGCATCCATTTAAAGGGAATTTCACCTGCTTCACTACCATACTGTACGGCCACGCCAAAGGTTTCATCGGTCAACAGCAGGCCGCTGACAATTTTCTGATACGTGGTGCTGTGCTGGAAAAAGAGGCTGACAGAGGAACTCATCAACAGATAACGCAGGTTGACGAGCAGCACGCTCAGCACGATGGAGGCGGTTTCTGCCCCGGCGGCCCATAAGGAGTAAAAAAGGAAATGCGCGGAGCCCGCGTAAAGACACCCTGCCAGCAGCGTGATTTGCACAACAGAAAAGCCGGATAACGTCCCTATCGCGCCTGCCGCGATACCGATACTCCAGTAGCCGGGGAGCGTAGGGAAACAGGCCTGGGCACCTGCCCGGAACAGCGACGGCTGCCCGGTACGGGTGTGGATATTCGAAAGCATCGTTCTTTCCTCAACGACTTCATTACAACGTATGTTGAAGTGTATCGTTTTCCGTACAGGATTAAAGGAAAATTCTGGCTTGCCAACTTATCATACCGCTGTTCTGGTATTTCCCGGCCCGGCAATTAATAAAGAAGTATTACTTTCACATAGTTTATACAGGTGACGTAATTATCCCCCGCCTGATTTTCCCCAGGAATCATCCCATAATCTAAATTTTTATTTTCATTGCAAATTTTGAGGATCGTCTAAACTGAAACCTGACCATCGCGTAATCCCGCATAATTTGCGGATTGTTTCTCCAATGATTATTTAAGGAATACAAAATGACCATTAAGACTTTAGAAGATTTATTCATTCACGATTTATCAGACGTTTACAGCGCTGAGAAGCAAATTACGCGTGCCCTGCCGAAAATGGCTCGCGCAGCCACCGATGAGAAACTGGTCGCCGCGTTCAAACAACACCTTGAAGAGACGCAAGGTCAGATTGAGCGTCTTGATCAACTGGTGGAAGCCACTGAGGGTGTACGCATTAAGCGAATGAAATGCCATGCGTTAGAAGGTCTGGTCGAGGAAGCCCAGGAAATCATCGATTCTGTAGAAGCGGGCCCGGTACGTGACGCTGGTTTGATTGGCGCTGCGCAAAAGGTCGAGCACTATGAGATCGCCACTTACGGTACGCTTCGCGCACTGGCGGTGAAACTGGGTTATAAAGAAGCTGCCCGTTTACTGGGTGAAACGCTGGAAGAAGAAAAAGCCACAGATGAGAAACTGACGATCCTTGCTGAACAGCAGGCGTAATTTCATCTGCTGCTTTTAAGCAGTAAAAAGAAAGGCCGATCGTCCGATCGGCCTCTCTGAGATTATATTTGTTCCGTTTGTTCGCCGCTGCCGAAAATGCCACCCGTATAAACAGTGTCATTGCTTAATACAATGCTCGTCAGCGAGTTTCCAAAGGCGTCATAAGGCCCACCCAGTACACCAATCTCGTCATTGTTGTCGATTTCAAAGCCCTCAACAAAGCGCCAGAAACCCATTGTCTGCGTACCGGTGTCAAGGTTTTCTACTTCTTCATTCGTATAGAATGCGAGCTGCACGATACCTTTGTACCGGATCCGGTAAAAACCATTGTTCACATTTTCACCCTCAAAGGTATGAATAGAGATTATAGATGGTTTATACCAGACCGCCTTAAAATTGTGCTTTTTTAGCAGAATTATCTGAAAATTTTTTATTATCGTATCCGGTCACATTTCCGGCCGTATCGCCATTTATCAGTAAAACCAATCATTTTAATGACTTAAGACGAAACTAACGTCGGCCACAACGCCAGCGTCGTATCGATAATTTGCATCAGATCTTCAGGCGACGCACCTTCACGGGCGCTGACCGACATCCCCTGGATCAGGCAGCTTATAAAAGCGGTCAATGCTGACAAATCGGTGTGGGCGGGCAGTTCACCCTTTTCCTGCCGTTGCGTTAAAAACGCCAGCAGCATCTTTTCTTCCTGCGCATGACGGGTACGCACAGCACAGGCGATTTGCTCTGAAGATGCCGATACCGTGGCGGAAGTATTAATCAGAAAACAGCCTGCCGGGGTATCTGTGCTGGTAAAGCAACGGGCCAGCGCGGTGAGATAGTCACGCACGGCCTGCTCCACAGGTTTCTCATCGCAGAACAACTGCGCTTTGTGCCTGGCGGCAAAGGTACTGACATAGCGGTCCAGTACCGCCCGGAACAGTCCCTCTTTATTAGTAAATTCTGCATATAACGTCGGCGCCTTCGCGCCTGTCGCCTCTACCAGATCGGCAAGCGAGGTCGCTTCGTAGCCGTGCTGCCAGAATAGTTCCATCGCCCGATCCAGCGTGGCCTCACGGTCAAACACTTTGGGTCGTCCCCTGCCTTTCTTCGTACAACTTGTCATCTGCATGGTCATTCGGCCCCCTGCTTTCAGTGATTTATATAGTAATCATTATAAAAACAAGTCGGCAGCGATGACCAGCAGGTTTTATACAAAAAATTTTTTCATGTATCTAAATGATTTATATGGGTTTAATAATTATATTAACGGTCATTAAAAAATAAGGTTGACGTGTGATGCAGATCACATCTATCATTTGTCTATCGATCGTTAAGTAATTACTTACGACACTCATTACACCGAATACTGAAGGTACTGATTATGAAAAACGTTAAAGCTCTGTTCGCCGTCGCCATCCTGAGTTCACTCTCTTTCGCAAGCGTCGCTGCGGTGCAGGTTGATGCGACTCCCGCCGGTCAGCAGAAAGTGGGGCATATCTCAGCTAACGCGGGCACTAACATCGCATCACTGGAAGCAGAACTGGCACAGAAAGCCGATGAAATGGGCGCGAAGTCTTACCGCATTACTTCTGTTACCGGCCCGAATACGCTGCACGGTACTGCGGTCATTTATAAATAAGTCGCCGATAACGACCCTTGATGAAAGAAGGTATAAAAAATGAAAAACATCAGCGTAGTTACTGCTTTTATCCTGGCCGCCACCGTCTCCTTTGGCGCAATGGCAGCCGATAACCATACACCGCGTCCTGAAGCCGGTTCGAATATCGATAACACCGCGCATCAGAACCACCTGGAATACAGTCACGCTTTCGATCCTGAAAACCTGACCGCAGGCGATCTCCAGTAACTAATGATCCCTGAACGAAAAGTTAACGCTCTTACCGAATATACTGTTGAAGGAATTATCATGAAAAACGTTAAAACCCTGGCCGCTGTAGCCGCTCTGTCCCTGATGTCTTTTGGCGCTTTCGCACAATCCGTTACCGCTTCTGCCTCCACGCTGGACGCCGCTGAAGCGCAGATTGCCGCAAAAGCAGAAAAAGCCGGCGCATCCTATAAAATTACCGAAGCTAACGTCAGTAATAACGTGCACATGACCGCTGAACTGACAAAATAAGTCAGCGAGCCTGTCCTGGCGCCGTCCGACAAAAACAAAAAGCTCCCTGGGGAGCTTTTTTTATGCGCGCAATACAGGCTTAGTCGAGGTTTAAATCATCATAGTGCTGAATTAATTTACCGACGACGCCGTAATCCAGCGCCTGCTCCGGTGACATCCAGTAGTTACGATCTGAATCTTTTTTCACTTTTTCCAGCGGCTGCCCGGTCGCGTCGGCAATCAGCTTGTTAACCCTTTCCTGCATGCGAATAATTTCACGCGCTTCAATTTCAATATCCGTTGCCTGACCACGCACGCCGCCTAACGGCTGATGGATCATAAAACGGGTATTTGGCAGAGAATACCGGTGCTCTTTTTTCGCTGCCAGGTAAATGGTGATCCCGGCGCTGGCGACCCAGCCGGTACCAATGACATGCACTTCCGGACGAATGAATTTGATAAAGTCGTGGATGGTATCGCCCGCTTCAACATGACCGCCCTGGCTGTTGATATAAAGCTTAATCGGATCATTGTTGATGCTTTGCAACAGGATCAGCTGCGTCACTACTTTTTCGGCCAGCGTCTGGTTGATCTCGCCGGAAATAATGATCGAGCGGGAGGCGAGCATTTTTTGCTGCAACAGGCCGGAACCCTGGGTTTCTTCTTTTGACGTATCTTCAGGATCGTTTTTCATCGTGTGGTGCATTGTCATATCCTCTGGCAAAAGCGCGCAACATGCGCAATGTTATCTGCAAACTGAGTGTAGCTGCCTTTTGCCGTCAACCCAACAGTAACCGTCGGCGTTACCCTGTAGAATAAGTGACTCATTTGTTCATGGAGAGATGCGATGCCTTTTACCGCCGTACCCGCTTACGCGCTCAGCATCACTGAGCTGACGGATATTCTCGGGCGCTGTTTTCAGGATTATTTTGTTCCTTTTACGCTGACGCCAGAGCACTTCGCCGCCCGCTTTATTGCCGAGGGGCTGAGCTTTGCAGATTCCTGCGTCTGGTTTATGGATAACGAGCCTGTGGCGATCGCGCTTATTACGCGGCGGGGCAAACGTGCGCGGCTGGCGGCCTTTGCGATCCAGCCTGGCTGGCGCGGTAAAGGGCTGACCAAAACGATGCTGAGCGCGTTATTTGCCGGGCTGGCAGAGGTCACCTCGCTGTCGCTGGAAGTGATCCGCGAGAACACGCCTGCCATTGCGCTGTATGAATCGCTGGGATTTTGCGTCGCGCGCGAACTGTGCGGCTATCAGGGCAAGCTTGTCGAACCCAGGACTGAACTGGCAGACGACTCGCTGGATGGCCTGCTGTGCGCGGTTTATCGCGGCCCGGCTGAAAATACGCCCTGGCAGCTCGATCCGCTCTGCTTCCCGTCGCTGCCGTGTCGGGTGGTGAAAGATGGCGAGCACGCCTGGGGGGTGATCGCCACGCTGACAGCCACGCCGCAGCTGCGCTATCTTTTCGTGGATCCCGCGCACCGCCGTCAGGGCCTTGCCCGCCAGCTGTTGCAAAAAATCAACGCGCAATATCCTGGGATTGGAACGCCCGTCGCCGTTCCGTCCGCTTTTTCTTCATTGTTTGAAGGGGCGGGCTTTAAGGAAATGGTGATTGCCCAGTATGAAATGGTGCGTACGCCATAGGCTGTTTTGTATGAAAGATTCTACACTGAGACTTCATCCTGACGACGCTGGAGGCTGCATGTCAGTAAATTTTAACTGGATCAATGAACCCGCACAGTGGCATTACGAAAACGGTAAACTACAGGTTATTACCGACGAAAAGACCGACTTCTGGCAAAAAACCTGGTATGGCTTTGAGCGCTTTTCCGGGCATATCTTCGCAACAGAAGTCGCCGATGACTTTACCTTCCAGGTAAAGGTATGCGCAGATTTCAACACCCTGTACGACCAGGCGGGGATCATGCTGATGATCGACGAGCACCACTGGTTAAAAGCCGGCATTGAGTATAACGATGGCGCGCCGGCTATCGGCAGCGTGCTGACGCGGGAGAATTCGGACTGGGCGACGGGGATTTTTCCGGGCGATCCGCGCACTTTCTGGCTGCGGCTCACACGCAAGGGCGACAGCCTGCGGCTACAGTATTCCACCGATGGCCAGCACTGGCCGCTGCTGCGTTTAGGCTGGTTTCCGCGTGGCCCGGCGAAAGTGGGCGTGATGTGCTGTACGCCTGAACGGCGCGGGCTGGCAGTGGAGTTTCCGGAGATGGCGCTTACGCCGCCACTCGATAAAGCCCTGCATGATTTAAGCTAAAAAAATCGCGGGCCTGACGCCCGCGAGCCTCATGTTATCAGAAGGAAAGTTTATAGGTTGCGCCTATCGTCTGACCGGTGCTGTGTTCAGACGCCGTGATGTTGTAGCCAACGCCGAAGGCCATGTTGCCTTTGTGCAGCTTCACGCCCAGTTGTCCGTTGAACGCGGTGTTGTCGACCACATCGGCGGCAATCACGTCAGAAGCCTGGATCCCAGGTGCGGAGACTCTGCTCTGCGTGCGCGTGTCGCCTGCGACAGCAATCACTCCGACATCAGCCCGGGCGCGCAGATCCCAGCCCGCATCCAGCGCGAAGGCTTTAGTAAACTTCACACCCGCCGGGAACTGCCAGATATCCTGGCGCGTTTGATCCGTTTTAAACAGGCTGTCGCGACGGCTGCCGTTAGTATCGAACCCGTGGGTGGTCAGCTGGTTGAAGCGAGCGCCCGCGTGCGGGACAATCTCCACCAGCGGCGTGTTAATCCGATATTCACCGGTGATGCCGACGGTGAACAACTGCGAATCCACCGCGCCCTTCACTTTGCCATCCAGATTTGTCCATGCCGGAATACGCTGTTCAAGGTCGTTACGGTTTTCGCTGTAGCCGATGTCCGCAGTGACGTTCGCGCCCTGACTCGCCCAGTTCTGATACAGCGCGACGCCCCAGAAGCTGAAGTCATTACTGGTGGCGTTGAAGTCACCGGTGGAGTCGGTTTCACCGTTACCGGCATGAACCGCGCCGCCGCTGCGCATCGCCCCCAGCGCGCTGTCATAAGCCATATCGCTGCCCACTATCAGGCCGGTGAAGTCGGTGTCATAGCCGTAGGTCATGCGCGAGGCGTGCAAATCGCGGTTGCGCTGGTTGCCATACAGCGCCTGCACCCAGACGCTGGCATCCTTATCCGCTTGCAGCCCGTTACCGGTGACCGACAGCCTGTCCTGAATCGCCCCGGCAGCGGCCATCCCGGTCGCCAGCGTGCTGCTCTGCACCCCGCCCGCAATAGCCAGTTGCGCCACGCTGTTGACGGTTTTGATCACCTCGCTGTTGTGCACTTTAGGATCTTCAATGGCGGTCGACAGCAGGCGAATACTGGCGTGCGGACTGGTCAGCGAGTTCGATCCGCTGCTGATCATGCTGTTGAGCGCATTACCGATCGCCACGCCCGGCAGAACCACCTGCGACGCTTTGGCGGAGGTGGTGACCGTTACCGCGCCGTTATTTTCCTGTGTGGTGGCGTCAAGCAGCTTGTTCACCACCAGGTTCGCCCCCTGCCAGCCCTGCCCTTCCCGCTGGATGTCACTGAAACCGTTCGCAATGGTATAGGTTTTATTGGCTCTGGCGTCGGCGATATAAAGCGCGGCCGAGTCTGCCACTTTTAACGTGCCGTCAGTGGCGTTCAGCGCCCCGTGCCCTGCGGCGGCGGAAGCATTCACCATCAGCAGCGAATGTTCGCCAAATTCAGCGTGGTTCACCGTGGCGTCACGGGAAGCCGATGCGCTGGTCAGCGAGCCATCAATACGCAGACCGCCCGTTCCTGCCGCCAGCGTTTGCGGTGCGCCAATCGCCAGTGCCGCGGTAATACTCTCTTTGCCCCAGCGAAGCCCGCTGTCGGCGAAGTGTTGCAGCGCAGCTGCGCTGGACGTGTCCCCCAGCACCAGCAGGGCATTCTGCCCGGTGGTCAGGCGACCATTCACCTCGCGACCGGCCATTACCACCTGCGAGGCGTCTTTCAGGGTGGCGCCGCTCTTCCATGCCGGGTCGATAAACATCCGCGCGCCCTGCAGATCCGCATCGCCCACCACCAGCGATCCCGCGGCGGTGAGACTGCCGACGGTGATCATGGCGTCCTCTCCTGCGATCAGATGCTCCGCATTAAGCGCCCCCTGAACGTTCAGTTGCGCCTCATCCTGCAACGCCAGGTCGGCGTCAAAAATAGCGTTCTGATAGATATTCACCGTACCGCTGCTGACTATGGCCGCTTCGCTGTTGCCGGAGGTCACGCTGTGGTGTCCGGCGACCACGTTCATCTGGCTGTCGCTGCCCACGCTGATATTGCCATGCAGCGTGCCGCTGGTGTTGCCCGTGGCCCTGGCACCGAGGTTTAACGCGCCGTTGCTGACGTTGATATTCACATTTGCCTCAGGCGCCCCGGCGACACCAATCAGCGCGCCGCCCATCGCCCCGGTCAGCGTCAGCGACTGGCCGCCGGTAATTTCAACCTCTGCATCCTGCGTGCCTTCCAGCACCAGCTGCGCGGCGCCAAAGCTGTTTTCCACGCCGATGGCATCCTCCGGCAGCGGCGCGCCGGACGCGCCTATCACCAGATGGTTTTTATCCGCCGTGACCTGCACCACTGAAAGTACCGCCCCGGCAACCGCGGCGTCGGCGATAGTGACGGTGCCCACGGCCGTATCGCCGTTGACCAGTTGTCCGGTCATCACCAGCGCGCCATTGGTGTGGCCTTCCAGCAGCTGGTTTATCGACTTCACGTAGCCGAGCTGATAGGTGCTGTCGGTTAACACCAGGGTGCTGTCATTAATGCGGATGCGCGATCCGGTAGCGTTAAATCCGCCTGTGGTATCAGTGCTGGCGTCCTGATTAAAAAGCTGTGCTGACCGGGTTTGCAGCAGGCTCTTGTTAGTCAGCTCAAGCGAGGCGCCATCGCGCAGGGAGAGCGTATCCGCCATAATCTGCGCCGCATTGAACGTCAGTTTTCCCAGGCTCAGATCGACGGGGGCGGTCACTTTGCCGCCGTTCACCTGCAACGCCTGGCCGACGTTACCGTCGGTAAAGCCGCCCTGTATCGCGGTCTGGCCGATAATATTCAGCTTACTGATATTGCTGAATTTACTGCCATCCAGACGGGTCATCGAGCGGGCCAGCGTCAGGGCGCTGTTGACGCTGCCGTAGAGGTGACCGTCGATAACGGCATTGTCGAGCAGCACGTTCGCGCTCTGCACAGTGTCACCCGCGAGGATCACATCGCCGGTGATATGCGCATTATTACTGAGTTTTACATCAATACCGATGGCGTTGCCGAGCGTCATATTGCCGTTAAGCTGAGCGTTTTGCAGATCAACCTGCACACGATCGCTGCTGGTCAGCGCGATATTGCCATTAATGGTGCTGGACGCCGCCGCCAGACGGGTGGAGGTGCCGCCGTTCACGATAATCGCATCGCCATTGGCATTAGTGGTTTTCGTCACGGTACTGCCGTTCAGCGTCAGGGTATTTAAACCGGTTTTCGGGTTGGTGACCGAAATGCTGCCGTTAAGCTGGCTGTTTTCCAGCGCAATGTCGTTCTGGATTTCCGTGGTGGCGAAGCTGGTAATGTGCAGCGCTTTATCCGTTGGCACCACCGCGCCGGCGGTATCAATACGGCTATTTTTCAACGCGATGGTATTGTTATTGCGGCTACCGGAGATCACCACGCCGCCCTTATTCAACTGGCTCTCTTCGATATTTATTTCATGAATACCGCCACCGCCGGTTAACACTCTGCCGTTCAGCACGCTGCCGTTAACAATATCGATTTTCTGGTTACCGTTATCAGTGGTACTGAGGTAGAGCGCCGACCCTCTGGCATAGTTTTTACTGGCAGGGGTTTTGCCGTTCTTATCGTAGTCCACGTCCGCCTGCGCGCCGTTCACGGTGGAGCGATCGACTTTTATCTGTAAATGCGTGGTGCCGCCGCCAGCCTCCAGCCAGTCCACGGACGCGTTATTCGCCAGCGTAATACTGGCGGTGCCTTTTTTACTGGCGTTAATGTAAGCGTTATCTAATTTCGCGCCATCAACCAACAGGTTTTGAATGTCATTATCGCCACGTGACGAGGTACCGCTGGCGAAATAGACGCTTTTCGCGGCCGCATCGCCGTTAATGGCGGCATCCTGGGTTGGGCTGGTAAAATACCAGGCTGTCGGTTTTGGATTAAGGCTGGTGGTGACCTGCAACTCCTTAAGCCCGCAGGTTCCGGCGCTATAAGAGACACAGGTATTTGCAGCGCTGAGGTGAGGAACGATAAGACTGCCACCTAATACCAGCCCTACACTTCTGGCAATGCGGGTGATGCGGAAATTCTTCTCCATACCATACTCCTTAAGTATTCAGCCTTATTTAAGGTAATGCGCCGCGATTTCTTTACGGCGTTCCCGTTACCGACAGCGGGCCTGTACTTTAATTAATGAGTTCACATTTTGTTACGACTCCAAACATATCAGAGGAAAGTTCGCGATCCATTCAGACAGTTGCTGCCCTAATACGATTTATCTTAAAGAAAAATATAGCCATCTGTTTTTTATAAAGTTATTAAGCACCATCGTAATAAAAATAATGTCGCCGCACGATATGCTTCTTTTTTGGTAAGAGTTTTCTTATAATCCAAATCCTATTTCTTAATTGCCTTTTATTGCCGTCACAGGTAATTATTGCCACCATGAATATTTTTAATAAAGGTTATGGATAATGATCGCTGTAATAACGTCATGCAGCTTCTTTCGTGAAGGGTTTCATGAGCTTTCCCGTCAACTACTTACCGAGTGCAAATCCTTTTCACGGGTGATGTACAGCGATACCATTAATACATTCACCAAGAAAATACTTAGTCAAACAAAAGCGATAGTGGTGGATTACGGGCAGTCAGACATTCAGCAACTCATCGATCTGTTGGTTGTTAAGAATAAGTATCCAGATAGTTATTTTATATTTATTACGCGTGAAAGCTGCTTCGAAAACACCATTGAAAATATTCTTATCAATACCGTTTCCGATTACTCAATTGATTGCGTCAGTGCCGTCCGAAAATTAAAGGCGTGCCTGAAGGATTTTGCCTCCGGCAATCAGCATATTATCGTCACCAAAAACAGGCGGCTGTATCATATTGAAAAAGAGAAGAACCTGACGAAGCGGGAAAGTGATTTATTGCCCTACATTATTTCAGGGCGAAATAATAAGGAAATCTCACGTTATCTGGACGTCAGCGGCAAAACGGTGAGCCACCATCGTCGCAACATTTATCATAAGTTTGCAGTCAATAACCTGACGGGTCTTTATCATGTCTTTGGTCGCTATGCCTGATACGGCGAAACGCTAAGGCAGGCTTACACCTGCCATAGCGTCGTTATATCACTCAGGCATCAGCAACCGGTTTTGCTTCAGTTTTCACCTGGGCATTTTCCAGCATACGACGCACCGGAACGATAAGCAGGGTCAGCACCGCCGCGCAAATCAACAGCGCAATAGAGCAGCGCGCGAACAGATCCGGCAGCATATCCAGCTGATCCGCCTTCACATGACCGCCAATCAGACCCGCCGCCAGGTTGCCCAGCGCACTGGCGCAGAACCACAGCCCCATCATCTGACCACGCATTCTTTCCGGCGCAAGCAGGGTCATGGTCGCCAGACCAATCGGGCTTAAGCACAATTCGCCGAGAGTCAGCATCAGGATGCTGCCCACCAGCCAGAATGGCGATACGCCTGCCCCGCCGTTCGCCAGCACGTTCTGCGCCGCCAGCATCATCAGCCCAAAGCCGCCCGCAGCGCACAAAATGCCGATCACAAATTTGGTCATACTGCTCATGCGCACATTGTTACGCGCCAGCATCGGCCATGCCCAGCTGAACACCGGCGCCAGAATGATAATGAACAGCGCATTAATGGACTGGAACCACACCGCAGGGATCTCAAAATCACCGATCATACGATTGGTATAGTCATTCGCGAACAGGTTAAATGACGTCGGTTTCTGTTCGAAGGCCGACCAGAAGAAGGCGGCGGAAACCAGCAGGATAAAGCACACCAGCAGTCTGGCGCGCTCTTTACGGTTAAGCCCGGCAAACACAAAGAGCCAGATAAAGTAGAGGGCCACCGAGGCGGCAATGACGTATACCAGCACGCTGGCGACAGCGACCGGGTTAATCACAATTACGCCCTGCGCGATAAGCGCCACGACAATCGCCACGCCTGCCGCCAGGCCGAGCAGCCAGCCGCCGACGCCGTTTTTCTTCGCCACCGGGTTGTTCCAGGTGGAATCAAGACCCACTTCGCTGTCGTAGCGTTTCATGGCCGGTACGGCAAACAGGCGAAAGATAACCAGCGCCACCAGCATGCCGATTCCACCAATACCAAAGCCCCAGTGCCAGCCGTGGGATTTAATCAGCCAACCAGAAATCAGCGGCGCGATAAAGGATCCCATGTTGATGCCCATATAAAACAGCGAGAAGCCGCCGTCACGACGCGCATCGCCCTTTTTATAAAGCGTACCGACCATCACCGAAATACAGGTTTTGAATAGCCCGGAGCCAAGGACGATAAACATCAGGCCAATAAAAAACATGCTGTTGCCCATCATGGCCGACAGCGCGATGGAGAGGTGGCCCAGGGCAATCAGAATTGAGCCGTACCACACCGCCCTCTGCTGGCCGAGCCAGTTGTCCGCCAGCCAGCCGCCCGGCAACGCGGCAAGATACATACTACCGGCAAAGATCCCCACAATGGCCGAGGCATTTTCACGTGCCAGCCCCATACCGCCATCGTAGACGGTAGCGGCCATGAACAAAATCAGCAGCGGGCGAATGCCGTAAAAGGAGAATCGTTCCCACATTTCCGTGAAGAACAGCGAGCCAAGCGGATAAGGATGCCCGAAGAAAGTCCGGCTTTCGTTTTTATTAACAGAGGAATGCATAAATTCTCCCAAAGAGGTGTGTCGTAGCGACTGCAAACACCGGTTGTATGCCGACCATGGAGGTTTTCGGTCGGTCATTTACACCCGGCAAAATATTATTTAACCATTTGTTAACTGAACACCAGCGTTGTCTGACAGCAGAATCCCGACTTTAAGATGAAAAGTCGACAAATGTCTAGTTTCGCAGATTTTATGTTGGGTGATTGTGGATAGTGATTGACATCAGGCAGCACTGCAAATGAGGTCAGTATCCTCATCTCACTGATGAGGATACTGATGGCCCGCCATGAACATTATGCGGGTGAGTAAATTCCAGGGAGGTTATTTATCAGGGTTATTTCGTACGCCCTCAAACAATCCCCAGCCAACGATAAGCAGATAAAGAAAAAGCTTCATGTAAGGTGACATCTGTTACCAGTCTCCATGTAAACCGATGCTGCCGCCAAAGGCTTCAGCGTCATAACTGCCCTGCACCGTAACGGCACTGTGATTACCCGCTCTGAACTGCAAACCGCCCGCCAGCGCGGTTTCGCCGCGATAATCGCCTACTGATACGGCATAGCCACTGCGGTTAGCGTTGTAATGGAGGTTAGCGGTGGCCTGCGCGCTGGCACCGAGGCGTTTAATCGCTTTGTTATTGCGATCAATTTGCTTTTGCAAACCTTTAGCGACGCGATCGGTATAGCGTTTTGCATCCTGTACGCCCTGATCAACATAACGCGCGGAGGATTCCGCCAGCACTTTGGCGTAGGCTTCCGCAGCGGCAAACTGTTCATCGGTGTAGGTGTTAGCCTGCGCTCTGGCATGAGCCGCGGCGCTGTCCGCATGAGCGTCGGCGTGCTTTTCAGCTGCGGCGGCGGCGTCATCGGCGTGCCCTTCTGCGGCGGCTTCGGCGTGATCGGAAACAGCATCCGCGTAACCGATCACCGAAGCCAGTGAGGTATCGCCGTTATCCGCCGGGTCAGTATTAGGGTTGTCGGTATTGTCGGGGTTATTATTGTTATCGGGGTTATTATTGTTATCGGCGTTATTATTATTGTTATCGCCGTTATTATCGCTGCCGTTATTATCGGGCTTGCCGGTGTTGTGATCCCCCGTAATACTATCATGCAACTGAGCAAGTAAATCATCGGATACGCTGGTGTCGCCCCACGTAATGTAATGATGCTCGTTCCAGTAATTAACCTCTTCGGGGCTGTCAAAATGGACGCCAAGGCGATCCGCTTCGTTGTTAATATCGTTTAACCAGCTGTCTATGCCATTTTGTTGCGTCTGGTTTATTTTATCCTCTACCGCCTGCTCTGCGGCGCTGCATTCCGACTGCCAGTTATCCAGCGCAGCACAATTATCATGCGCATACGCGTTTCCCACAGGCAATAAAATAGCCAAAGTTAAAAGCGTCTTTTTCATAAAATTAAATCGTTATTAATAAGGAATGACGGCACATTGGATGCGCCCGGCAACAAAAAATAACGCACAGCCGACATTGGATCAAGTATTAATGCTGCTTAACATATTATCAGTTTAACTTTAGTTAACTTCGTTTACATCGCACCCGCGATAATTAACCGCTAAAAAACATTGTTAGTGTAATGCACCAGTGAATGTTGCAGAATTATTTAAAACTGTAACATTCAGCCGATTTTTTAGTACATACGGCGTCCCGCAATTGATGCCGGACAAATTCCCTTTCCATCGCCCTGCGAATATGATAATTAAATAGCAGGTGATTATTTAAATTGAAGCGTTTTTTTCAGAATGGATCGTAGCTTCCAAAGGAATAATTTAACAATTGCCTTTGGTTGTTAACTAAATTTTAAATTTCCATTTACTGCTGGCCATCCATATATACATCCGCCACGCTTAAGCTCATTCTGAATAACCTTTAATGAAAGATGACACTATGACTACGCAAATTGTAGAAAACATTGCCACTTCCCGACCTCGATGGAAATTCAGAGATACCATCTGGATGCTCGGTGTTTACGGTGCCACCGTTGGCGCGGGGACGTTGTTTCTGCCCGTAGAAATAGGTACGCGTGGGCCGCTGGTGTTCTTTATGCTGCTGCTTCTCGCCTTCCCGCTGTCGATAGTACCGCACGTGCTGATTTGCCGCGTGTTTATGCGCGATCACCAGACGGCAGATAAATCCCTGCCGATGTTTGGCACTTTCTTCGGCGCGAAAGGACAAAAGGCGGTACGGGTTTATTTTTGTCTGGCACATTTTCCTGTCACGCTGGTTTACGCGGTATCGCTGGTAAACGCGCTGGATAATCTCCTGAGCGATCATCTTCATATTACGATAATGAGCCGCGCATGGCTGGCGTTTATTATCGTCGCGGGTCTGTTTATGGTGTTGAGTAACGGACGTGAAAAGGTAGTCAGTATTTTAAGCACCCTCGCGTTGCCGTTTGCCCTGACGGTGGTGATTATCGCGGCAATCCAGATCCCTCACTGGCAGCTGGATCATTTCACTGCGGCGCTGAGCGCCACCAATAATGTGGCAACCGGTGAGACGATAAAAAACCTCTGGCTTACGCTGCCGCTGATCACTTTCGCTTTTTGCTCCACGCCGTTGATTTCCCCCCTGGCGGCACATTATCGCGAAAAGCATAACGGCGGCGAAAATAAAGCGGTGCGGGTTGTGCGCCTTGCCTATACGCTGATCTTCTTCAGCATTATATTCTTTGTACTGAGTTGTATCCTGAGCATTCCCCATGACACCTTTGTCGCCGCGAAAGCGCAGAACCTTAACGTCTTATCAGTAATGGAAGGAGAAGGACGCTCAGGATTACTTTTTTATGCTGCTCCGCTGATCGCCATTATCGGCATGACAAAATCCTTTTTAGGGATTTGCCTGCCGGTTGCCGAAACCTTCGCCGATTTGGTTACTGAAACGACCGGCGTAACTGAAAGCAAAGGCAAAACAATCGCGTTTCTGCTGATGTTCGCCGTGTCGTTTGCCGTGGTCTATGCGAACCCGAATGTGATCAATCTTATTGAAACCGTCTGCGGGCCAATGATTGCTATCTTCCTGTTCCTGATCCCGGTCTTTCTGATTTATACCCGTGATGCACTGCGTCCCCTGCGCGGGGTTACGCCGCTAATTGTGTTAACGGGTGGTGTGCTGACCGTCTCGGCGCTGCTGTACGGAATGTTGTGACCGGCTGGTGAAGCCGCAGGTTCGCCGGTGAGAAGTGACATCATCAGGCGAACCTGTTTCATCCTGCAGTCAGACAGTTTTATTAAAAAGCGATTTAATTATTACTTGATGATCCTCGCTTAATCTGTGAAAAAATTAATAATGAAATGATTACTTATATTACCAGTTGATAATTTTATTTCCGCTTGTAATTTTTTGTTGGTTTACCTGATACTGAAACAATAAAAATATCCCGCACAAAAATAAAAGCTTGAATTATCCATGCGTTATGAGAAAGTGACGTTCAGCGTTAGGTTATTTCTGTTTTTATAATATCCACCTGTACGATTTTATTGCGTTTATGTTCCTGTGCACATCATGTGTCTACAGGGATTGCTTATGAACATAACGCATTGCATACACCAGGCGAGAAAATGCTGTAACAGGCTTTCTTATGCCTGCATCCTTTTTTTATGCGTATCCGCGGGCGCGTATGCTGACAATGCCCGTGACTGGATGAACTTACCGAACGATCTCAATATTGTGTTTGGCTATTATGCGCCAATGAACGTTGATGCTCCCGGCGTCAATATTGATGCTGACACATTTCTCTTTCGTTATGGCTATACCTTTGCGATTGATGGGCGCACGTCGGCTATACAGATTGTTCAGCCTTATACCCGGCTGTCGGCCACGCCGGACAACGCCCGCTTCCCCGGAAGTTTTATCAATGAAAACCCCGGCGATACCCAGATTGTATTTGCGCATAACATCTTTGGCGGCCCGTCTTTATCCAAAAGTGAGTTTCGGAAATGGACGCCAGAGCCCTTTTTAACCGGTGCATTCTGGCTTACGGTGCCGGATGGTCAGTATGACAGTAATAACGTCTTAAATGCTGGCGCTAATCGCTGGGTGTTTAAACCGGAATTAGCCTCCGGATATCCGGTGGGTCCTGTCTGGCTGGAACTGAATGGGTGGGCTGTATTTTATACCGATAATGATGATTATCTGGGTAATAACACGTTATCACAGCGTCCCTCCTGGACCGCTGAAGGGCATATCAGTTACAGCTTATCGCCGGAATTATGGCTGTCCATTGACAGCTCGTGGACCGGCGGTGGAGAAACGAAGGTTAATAACGTTCTGCAGGACGATGAGAAAAACGATGTCATGCTCGGCGCATCATTCGGGTTTCAGGTAACGCCGCAGTTTGGCGGCATGGTGGCATGGACGAACATCGTTGATCATCGCGAAAGTTCGCCGGATGTCGATGGCTGGACGTTCCGCTTACAGTACGCCTGGTAAAAGGACGCGAAAAATGATCGCTTTTACTCATCACACCAGGCTTTTCTGGGCAGGGAGTCTGCTGGCATTATCCTGTTATGCATGGGGTGAGAGTGCCAGTGTTGCGAATCAATCTAATAACCCGCTGCATCCGGCTTTCGCCCTGGCTTTTCATAATTATTACACCCCTGAACTCTATGGCAGCGAACAACATACTGATGATTTCTTCCTGCGCGGGACGATCCCCATAGCGCCGGGATTGATCCCTGTGCCCCAAATTTTCAGAATGTCAGTACCGGTTGTCACACGACCGCAAATTTCCGGCGGATATAATACCGGCATCGGCGATATTAATATTTTTGACATTCTTCTGCTTAAGCAAAAAGGCGTTAAACTCGGTGTCGGCCCCTTATTAACATTGGATTCAGCCTCACAGGACGAAACAGGCTCCGGTAAATGGCTGGCAGGCTTTTCCGCTGTTGTCGTACAGGATTCCGGCAGCGGTCTGTTTGGTGGATTATTGCAATGGCAGAAAAGTTTCGCGGGTGATAAAGATCGGACCAACGTTGAGACTCTCACATTACAACCTTTTGTTTTCAATAATCTTCCGCAAGGATGGTATCTGCGCTCGTCAGGGATAATGACTTATAACATGCAAAACGATGATTACTATCTGCCCGTCGGCGTTGGCATTGGTCGGGCATGGAAATCAGGCAGTAACATAATCAATACCTTTATCGAACCTCAATGGACCATGGCACATAATGGGGATTATGAGCCGCAATTTACTCTCTTTACAGGATTGAACATTACCTTCGGCCGTTAATAAAAAAGCCTGTCGAGCTTTTATTTAATCGCCTTTAACATGGAGTACCCTATGAATAAGTTATTTATGATGAAAACAGTCGCGTCGGCTATTACACTTGCTATCCCGTTTATGGTTAATGCCGCGAATGGTCAACCGACTGAGGCCTATAAAGGCTATGACACGCCCGGGTTGTATATGGTCACTAAAACCACTTCTCTGGCCGATAATATGATGCCGGTGATCTATAACGCCGGGCAGGAAAAGGAAACGGCACAAAAACTTGCAGAATTAGAAAAGAAAACGGGTAAAAAACCTAATATTCTGGTTTTTATCATGGATGATGTAGGCTGGATGGATGTCGGTTTTAATGGTGGCGGCGTGGCAGTAGGTAACCCGACGCCGGATATAGACAGGGTCGCGGAACAGGGGCTTATTTTAACATCCGCTTATTCGCAGCCCAGCTCATCGCCGACAAGAGCCTCTATCATGACCGGGCAATACTCAGCCCACCATGGCATTCTGGTGCCCCCTATGTACGGTCAGAAAGGAGGATTACAAGGCTTCACCACATTACCCCAGCTGCTACACGATCAAGGCTATGTCACTCAGGCTATTGGTAAATGGCATATAGGAGAAAATAAAGAGTCTCAACCTCAGAACGTTGGCTTCGATGATTTCCGTGGCTTCCTCTCCGTTTCAGATATGTATACAGAATGGCGGGACGCCAATGTTAACCCAGAGATAGCCCTTAGCCCCTCCCGCCAGGAATATATAAAAAATCTGCCGTTTAATAAGAGCGATATTCATGCGACGCGTAGCGGAACATTTAATGAAGTTGCGGAGATCACTCCCAAATATATGGAAGATTTAGATCAACGCTGGTCGCAGTATGGTGCAGATTTTATCCGTACGATGCAGAAGAGTGATAAACCCTTCTTTCTCTACTATGGTACGCGCGGCTGTCATTTTGATAATTACCCGAACGCGTATTACGCCGGTCGTTCTCCGGCAAAAACGTCCTTTAGCGACTGTATGGTTGAAATGAACGATGTCTTTAACCGACTCTATAAGTCACTGGAAGAAACCAACCAACTGGATAATACCCTGATTGTCTTTACTTCTGATAATGGCCCTGAAGCCGAAGTCGCTCCCTATGGTCGGACACCCTTCCGCGGATCAAAAGGATCGACATGGGAAGGCGGTGTCCGTGTTCCCACTTTTGTTTACTGGAAAGGCATGATACAGCCCCGCAGATCTGACGGCTTATTTGATCTCACTGACATTTTCCCCACCAGCCTTGCCCTGGCGGGAAAATCGGGCGCTGAACTTGCGAAACTGGTTCCCAAAAGTACCTTTATCGATGGGGTTAATCAGGCATCCTGGTTTGTTGGAAATACAGGGCAATCTAATCGTCGGGCTGAGCATTACTTCTTAAACGGTCAGCTTTCCGCCGTACGGGTTGATGAATTTAAATACCATACGCTGATCCAGCAACCTTATGCTTTCACCAGTAAAGGCTATCAGGGAGGATTTACAGGATCTATCAGCAAGACAGCGGGATCAATGATCTTTAATCTGTATACCAATCCACAGGAAGATGAGAGTGTTGGTATACGCCACATACCTGTCGGGATAATTCTGCAGGAAGAAATCAAAAACTATAATAACATCCTCAATAAGTACCCGCCTTCAGTACAAATTCATTTGTAAGCCTTGTGCAAAACGGCCATCCGGTATGGCCGTTTTTTATTTTCACTTCTTTGATGCGCTGTTAATGTGAATGAGATCCGCGTGCATAATATCGCTGGCTGGCCGCCCACTGGCGATAAGATCGGTCATCGCCTTTAACCAGCGCGGCAGATGATTAAAATAAAGCTGAAAGCCGTCGCATAAATAATTGAGTCCAGGCTCGCCCTCTTTACTGCGCATAAAGCGATGCTTCGGGCACCCTCCCTGACAGGCCTGTAACACCCTGCATTGACGGCACTGGCGTGGCAGCGAGTTATATTTATCAGTACCAAATTTTACCTGGCCCGCTGAATCGATCATCTCCGCCAGGGTTGCCCCCATAATATTGCCTAACCGGTGTTGCGGATAGACATAGTGGTCGCAGGCATAAATATCGCCGTTGTGCTCAACAATAACCGAGCGCCCGCAAGTGGGCTGATGGTGGCACACCGCGCCGGGGGCATTGATAAAGCGGGCAAACGCCCATTCGATATTCATGACAAAAATGCTGCCGACATCCCGCTTACGCCACTCTTCGAATACGCTAATAAGAAAATGACCATAATCGGCAGGCAATACCGTCCAGGGCGTCACGCGGCTTCCATCCCCGCCGGGAGCATGTAATTTTAGCCCGGCTTGCAGAGCGTCATCATCCGCCAGTCGTTCCACGACCGGGATAAACTGAATAAACTCTACCCCGGCGTCACGCAAAAAATGATAAATCTCCAGCGGGTACTGAGCGCTATGGCGATTTACGCATGTCAGTACGTTGTATTTTACCTTGTACTTTTGCAGCAGGGCGAGCGCCCGCATAACCCGATGATGGGTGGGTTTACCGCTTTTAGTAAGACGATACTTATCGTGGATCGCTGCCGGACCATCCAGCGAAAGGCCAATCAAAAAATCGTTATCAGAAAAAAACTGACACCACGCATCGTTTAGTAAAATCCCGTTGGTCTGAAAACTGTTAGATATTTTCCGACCGGCCCCGTATTTATCCTGTAGCGAGACCGCTTTTTGATAAAATTCAAGCCCGGCTAACGCAGGCTCTCCGCCCTGCCAGGTAAAGGCGACTTCATCTTCAGGATACGTCGATTCAATATAACTTCGCACATACGTCTCAAGAACGTTATCGCTCATTATATTATGTTGTTGATAGTAAACTTCCTTTTCAAGATAAAAGCAGTAACTGCAATTAAGATTACAGACAGAACCAGACGGTTTTGCCATAACATGAAACGCACGTGTCTGAGTATTTTTTAACATATCCACATTCCTGTCGGGAAAGGTTCCATACAAAGCGATTTAATGGCTACTTATTATCCCGACACAGACGGCGTAACTTTGTTGTACAAAAATAGCTTTTTTAAGGCTGATGATGCGTTTCTGCTATGCAGGCCACACATAACGGCATTCGCGTTTTAAGAATATTCTTTTTGCTCTCGCCGACTATGCTTAACGTTTAAAAAAACGAACAGCATTCTCGCAACGCACTCTTATTTCCCCTTTTGCATACCGGAGGCCTGGCATGAGCAACCACGGCGAATACCCCGAAGATAATCGGGTTGGCAATCACGAACCGCACGATTTGAGTCTGACCCGTCGCGACCTAATTAAAGTCAGTGCCGCGACGGCGGCAACAGCCGTCGTTTATCCTCATTCAACGCTTGCAGCAAGCGTTCCGGCTGCAACTCCCGCCCCTGAAATAATGCCCCTCACACTAAAAGTGAACGGTAAAAACGAGCAGTTGGAGGTGGATACCCGGACCACGCTGCTGGACGCTTTGCGGGAGAATCTGCATCTGACCGGCACCAAAAAAGGCTGCGATCACGGACAGTGCGGGGCCTGTACCGTACTGGTCAACGGTCGCAGGCTGAATGCCTGCCTGACGCTTGCAGTCATGCATCAGGGAGCCGAGATCACCACCATTGAAGGCCTGGGTTCACCAGACCATCTTCATCCCATGCAGGCGGCCTTTATCAAGCATGATGGCTTCCAGTGCGGCTACTGCACCTCCGGGCAAATTTGCTCATCAGTGGCTGTGCTGAAAGAGATTCAGGACGGCATTCCAAGCCACGTCACCCGCGACCTGGTTTCCCCGCCTGAAATGACAGCCGATGAGATCCGTGAACGTATGAGCGGCAACCTCTGTCGCTGTGGCGCGTACGCCAACATCCTTGCTGCCATCGAAGACGCTGCGGGGGAGATAAAATCATGAAGGCATTTACCTATGAACGAGTGAATACCCCGGCTGAGGCGGCGCTCAGCGCTCAGCGTGTTCCCGGCGCAAAATTTATCGCGGGTGGCACCAATCTGCTGGACCTGATGAAGCTGGAAATTGAAACACCTACCCATCTTATCGATGTAAACGGGCTCGGGCTGGATAAGATTGAGGCAACCGACACGGGCGGCCTGCGCATCGGCGCATTAGTGCGGAACACCGATTTGGCAGCCCACGAGCACGTGCGGCAGCATTATGCCGTACTCTCCCGCGCCCTTCTCGCTGGCGCTTCCGGCCAGTTACGTAATCAGGCTACCACCGCAGGTAATCTGCTTCAGCGCACGCGTTGCCCCTACTTTTACGATACCAATCAGCCCTGCAATAAACGCCTGCCCGGCAGCGGCTGCTCGGCGCTTGAAGGCTTTAGCCGTCAGCACGCCGTAGTAGGCATAAGCGAAGCCTGCATTGCCACCCATCCGAGCGATATGGCGGTCGCGATGCGGTTGCTGGATGCGGTGGTGGAAACCATCACACCGGATGGAAAGGCGCGCAATATCGCACTGGCTGATTTTTATCGGCCGCCGGAGAAAACACCTCATATTGAAACCGCTCTGCTACCCGGCGAGCTTATCGTCGCGGTAACGTTGCCACCGCCTGTCGGCGGGGCACATCTCTACCGCAAGGTGCGCGATCGCGCCTCCTACGCTTTTGCTCTGGTGTCAGTCGCGGCGATCATACAGCCAGACGGCAGTGGACGCGTCGCGATGGGCGGAGTGGCGCATAAGCCCTGGCGCGTTGAGGCTGCGGACGCTCAAATGCCCCTCGGGGCGCAGGCCGTGTATGACACGCTGTTTGCCAGCGCACATCCCACCGCTGAAAACACCTTCAAACTCCTGCTGGCGAAGCGAACGCTTGCCTCCGTAATGACAGAAGCGAGGGCTCAGGCATGAAATTTGATAAACCTGCCGGGGAAAACCCGATTGATCAGTTGAAGGTTATCGGTCGTCCACATGACCGCATTGATGGCGCGCTGAAAACGACCGGTACGGCACGTTACGCCTACGAATGGCACGAAATAGCGCCCAACGCCGCCTATGGCTATATCGTCGGTTCCGCCATTGCAAAAGGCCGGCTTACCGCCCTTGATATAGACGCCGCGCAAAAAGCGCCAGGCGTGCTGGCAGTCATCACCGCCAGTAACGCCGGGGCACTCGGCAAAGGGGACAAAAACACCGCCAGACTGCTGGGCGGCCCCACGATTGAGCATTACCATCAGGCCATCGCTCTGGTGGTGGCAGAAACCTTCGAACAGGCGCGGGCGGCGGCCTCGCTGGTACAGGCGCACTATCGCCGCGAAAGAGGGGCTTATTCTCTTGCGGATGAGAAACCGGCTGTCAGTCAGCCACCGGAAGATACGCCTGACAAGAACGTCGGTGACTTTGACGGCGCGTTCTCCTCCGCAGCGGTGAAGATTGATGCCACCTACACCACCCCGGATCAGAGCCATATGGCGATGGAGCCGCACGCCTCGATGGCCATCTGGGAGGGCAATAAAGTCACGGTATGGACCTCAAACCAGATGATTGACTGGTGCCGCACCGATCTGGCGAAAACGCTGAAAGTGCCCGTGGAGAATGTGCGAATTATCTCCCCGTACATCGGCGGTGGGTTTGGCGGCAAGCTGTTCCTGAGAAGCGATGCGCTGCTGGCGGCCCTCGCCGCCCGTGCGGTAAAACGCCCGGTTAAAGTGATGCTCCCCCGCCCCGTCATTCCCAATAACACCACTCACCGTCCCGCGACCCTTCAGCACCTGCGTATCGGTGCCGACCAGAGCGGAAAAATCACCGCTATCTCCCATGAAAGCTGGTCTGGCAATCTGCCCGGCGGCACACCGGAAACGGCGGTACAGCAAAGCGAACTTCTCTACGCGGGGGCGAATCGTCATACCGGCCTGCGGCTCGCCACGCTTGATTTGCCGGAAGGGAACGCCATGCGTGCGCCCGGCGAAGCCCCCGGATTAATGGCACTCGAAATCGCGATAGATGAGCTGGCGGAAAAAGCAGGCATCGATCCCGTCGAGTTTCGCATTCTGAATGACACTCAGGTTGATCCCGCCAGGCCGACACGCCGCTTCTCGCGCCGTCAGCTTATCGAGTGCTTACGCACCGGGGCGGATAAATTTGGCTGGAAGCAGCGCAATGCCACACCCGGACAGGTGCGCGATGGTGAGTGGCTGGTTGGTATCGGCGTCGCGGCGGGCTTTCGCAATAATCTGCTCGAAAAATCCGGCGCACGGGTTCACCTCGAGGAAAATGGCACCGTTACCGTGGAAACGGACATGACCGACATTGGCACCGGCAGCTACACCATTCTGGCCCAGACGGCGGCGGAAATGCTTGGCGTACCGCTGGAGCAGGTTACTGTTCACCTCGGCGACTCCAGTTTCCCGGTTTCTGCGGGGTCTGGCGGGCAATGGGGCGCGAATACCTCCACCTCCGGCGTGTACGCCGCCTGCGTGAAGCTTCGTGAGATGATTGCCTCAGCCGTCGGGTTTGATCCTGAGCAGTCGCAGTTTGCCGACGGCAAAATTATCAGCGGTACGCGCAGCGCTACGCTGCGTGAGGCTACGTCTGGCGGCAGGCTGACGGCAGAAGAGAGTATTGAATTCGAGACGCTCAGCGAGAAGTACCAGCAGTCGACCTTCGCCGGACATTTTGTTGAAGTGGGTGTGCACAGCGCAACGGGCGAGATCCGTGTGCATCGCATGCTCGCGGTGTGTGCCGCAGGGCGCATTCTGAATCCTAAAACCGCCCGCAGTCAGGTCATTGGCGCAATGACCATGGGTATGGGCGCGGCACTGATGGAGGAGCTGGCCGTGGATACTCGTCTGGGATACTTCGTTAATCACGATATGGCGGGGTATGAGGTGCCGGTCCATGCGGATATTCCGTTACAGGAGGTCATTTTCCTGGATGATACCGACCCCATTTCCTCCCCGATGAAAGCCAAAGGCGTGGGTGAGCTCGGCCTGTGCGGCGTAGGCGCGGCTATCGCCAATGCGGTTTACAACGCCACTGGTGTCCGGGTACGGGATTACCCCATCACCCTGGATAAGCTGCTCGATAAGCTGCCGGATGTGGTTTAAGGAGGAGCAATGTCATACTCGCTTTTTGACATAGACGAGCGCTTGCATAAGCCGGAACTGGCGTTTCTTACCGATGACCCCGTGACCATTCTGCGTTTTGCGGTGGAGGCGCTGATGTCCGGTAAAGGGGCGGTGCTGGTGACGCTGGTTGAGATACGCGGCGGCGCGGCGCGACCACTGGGGGCACAGATGGTGGTGCGCGAAGATGGCCGCTACTGCGGTTTTGTCTCCGGCGGCTGCGTGGAAGCCGCCACTGCTTTTGAAGCGCTGGAGGTGATGGTCTCAGGCCGCGATCGCGACATTCGCTACGGCGAGGGTTCACCATGGTTCGACATTATTCTGCCCTGCGGTGGCGGGATCACTCTGACGCTCCATAAGCTGCGCTCACCACGGCCCCTTCTTGCCGTGCTGAACCGTCTGGAACAAAGAAAACCGGCGGGGCTGCGCTACGATCCGCAAACACAATCGCTGGTGTGCCTGCCCGCGCAAACCCGAACAGGCTGGAATCTCAATGGCTTTGAGGTGGGGTTCAGGCCTTGCGTAAGGCTGATGATTTACGGAAGTTCTCTTGAAGCACAGGCAACCGCCAGCCTTGCGGCGGCAACAGGCTATGACAGCCATATCTTTGACCGTTTTCCGGCCTCAGCCAGCGCTAAGATAGATGCCGACACGGCGGTAATTTTGCTGTGCCATGATCTCAACCGGGAGTTGCCAGTACTGCAGGCCGCGCGCGAGGCGAAACCCTTTTATCTCGGCGCGCTGGGCAGTTTTCGAACGCACACTTTGCGTCTGCAAAAGCTCCACGAGCTGGGGTGGTGTAAGGAGGAGACAGAGCGAATCAGAGCGCCTGTCGGGATATTCCCAAAAGCCCGGGATGCGCATACTCTGGCACTCTCCGTGCTGGCAGAGGTCGCCTCTGTACGTCTCCATCAGAAGGAGGATTCATGCCTGCCCCCGTCGTCCTGATCCTCGCAGCCGGGCGTGGGGAGCGCTTTCTTACTTCCGGGGGCAGTACCCATAAACTAGCCGCACAGCTCAACGGCAAGTCGGTTTTAGAACATGTGCTGGAAGCCGTCGAAAACGCGAAGCTGAAATGGCATCTGGTCTGCCCTGAAGGTGGAACGCGCGGCATGGGCGAGTCTATTTCTCTTGGCATTCACGCCACGCCAGAGGCTCCGGGATGGCTAATTCTGCCAGCCGACCTTCCCTTAATTCAGCCTTCATCATTGCAACGCGTCGCCGCGGAGCTCGAAGAAAATTCGATTGTGGTGCCTCACTACCAGCATCATCCGGGTCATCCGGTCGGGTTCGGGCACAAAAACCGTGCTGAATTAAGCGCCCTTTCCGGAAATAGGGGAGCAAAAGAAATAGTGAGACGCGCACGACAACGGGAAGAGGTTAAAGATATTTTCCTGTCGGATTACGGTATCACCCACGATATCGATACCCTGGCAGACTTACAGGCGGCGCAAAGGTTAATAGACCTGTCGCATGCTTAATGTCCGACTCATCCCTCCTCTAGTCGGATTGTAAGATCCTGAGCGGGCCTATGAATTTCATTCATAAAGCCTATCCATTCAGACCGGGTTATCTTCTCCTCACCATCCGTTATTCTCAACATGCTGGCCAGCGTTCAGCGCTGCCCAACATGGCTGCGGAAGATTAAATATTTTTTTCGAAGAAGACGTCTAACTTTTGCATTGCCTGGTTAACGTATTTTGGCACCCAGTACGTCTCGATATGAGTAGCACCCTCGATCAGGAAGAGTTCTTTGTCCTTCGTACCGGTGGCTTTCGCGAACGCATCTTCAGTCATATAGAGCGTATCCGCTTTTGTGCCGGCAATCATCAGCAGCGGTTTATTGATGAGATTGATATAGTCCGTTACGTCAAAGCTCATCAAATCCAGAAGACTGCTGGTGGTGTATTTAAACGTGGAGTTCGGGTGGGCATGGGTTTTCCAGTAGTACTCGTAGCCCTGGCGATACAAGGCAAAGGGTAATTTAGCAATCTGTTCATCAGTCAGGTTGGCATCGCCGGAGTAAAGTACTTCTCCTCCGGCGGCTTCCTGAGCACGTGCGTCAGAAGCCTGCTGAAGACGCTGCTGGATAGTATCCAGCTGTGAATCCTGCATACCGTTGCGGCGCACAAGGCCTGAATTAAACATGCTGATGGTTGCTATCGATTTGAACCGCTTGTCAGTTTCGGCCGCAACAAGTGAATACCCGCCGCCTCCGCAAATACCCAGCAGACCAAGGCGGGCGGTATCTACACCGGGATACTGGCTGATGTAGTCAGCCATGCCGTGGATATCCTCAATGCGATTAGCGGGTTTATCCACGCTGCGCGGCATCCCACCGCTGGCACCCTGATAAGCCGCGTCGGCGGTAATCGTGATGTAGCCCTGTTCGGCGAGACGCTGGGCATACAACCCGGCGACCTGTTCTTTTACGCCGCCATTAGGATGTGCCACCACTACCGCAGGGTATTTTTTGGCGGGATCATAGTTAGCAGGGGTATAGACATTCGCAGCTATCTGGATCCCATGCAGATCGTATTTCACCGGATGAATGTTGACCTTGCCTTTAACGTTCTCAGTGATGGATCCGTCATAGACGAGTGTGAATGGATTTTTTTTGTAATCAGCCGCATTGACTGAGGTCACTCCAGCCATTGCCGTGAGTAGCATTGCACTTATAAGCGTGAATTTCATGGTCTCTCCCGATGAGTATTGGTCTGATTATTCAGGATCGCAGAATAAAATTTGCAGGCTCAGATTAGGCGGAGAGGGCTGTCAGCATCGTGACAGGAAAATAACATTTTTGTCAGGAAACAGACTGCGATGGGAAAGGATTTCTGACAACGCGGTCAGGTAGCCGTCAGCGTTATGTTGGCAATCAGGCGGCAAAATGAACTCAGTAACAGGGTTGTTCAGGCATTGAAGCACCGTTGAAAAGTTAAGAGGAAGTCCCGTTATGCGCCTGTTGTTAGTCGAAGATGAAGAAAAAACGTCAACCTATCTCAACCGTGCGTTAAGTGAGTCCGGATTTACGGTAGATGTCTCTGCAGATGGAGCTGAAGGTCTTCATTACGCGCTGGAGTTCGACTACGACGCGATAATACTGGATGTAATGCTGCCGGGGATGGATGGTTACCGGGTGCTTGAGGGTGTGCGGGCAGCCAAACAGACGCCGGTGCTGATGCTCTCGGCTCGCGGCTCGGTCGATGAACGCGTCAAAGGGCTTCGTCTTGGCGCGGATGATTATCTCCCCAAGCCCTTCTCGCTGATTGAGCTGGTGGCGCGTATTCAGGCCCTGGTGCGCCGCCGCGCTACGGATGGCGCAGACATCACCCAGCTGCAAATTCACGATCTGCATCTCGACCTGCTGGCTCGTCGCGTATTTCGCGCCGGAACGCGACTGGAGCTGACTGCGAAAGAGTTTTCCCTGTTGAGCCTTTTGGCCCGGCATCAGGGGGAGATTCTGTCAAAAATGATGATAGCTGAGCAGATATGGGACATGAACTTTGACAGCGATGCCAATGTAGTCGAAGTCGCCATTAAACGCCTGCGAGCCAAAGTGGATGCGCCGTTCGACGTCAAACTATTACATACCGTTCGTGGCATGGGGTATGTCCTCGAAGTCCGGTCCGAATAAATGAAGGGGATAAGCATGCCTGAGCGTTCCATCTCCGTTCACCTGGCGCTGATGTTTGCCTTATCCGCGCTACTGATTGTTTCCGTTATCGGCATCCTGCTCAGAAGCTCCTTGCATGACTCTTTGCAAAAGCAGATGCACAACGAGCTGCTGTTCCGCGAATCATTAATGAGTCCGTGGATCACCGCGCGAACCTCGGTTGACGGCTGGTCACTGCTTGCCAATAAATTCACCGTGTTAACCAATTCTGAAGGTGAACGCGTTCGCTACTGGATAGTGAGCGATAACCCACGCTTTAGCATGGGGGGAACACCACCGGTAGGTGTTCAGTGGTCTTCTTTGCGGGAAGGTTTTAATAAAGTGCCCGGTGCATCAGAAGGTGCATGCTCGCTGTTTCTGTTAGTGAAAACTATCCCCGCCAACGGAGAAAGACCTGAGCTGCGCTATATTGTTGCCATCGACTCCACGCCGTATATGGGCACACTCGATGCGTTCACGCGTACATTGCTGATCATTACTGCACTGGGCGTCGTGATTGTCGCCTTACTGGGATACGTCGTTTCAAGGATCGGTCTTCGTCCCGTTGGGGCGCTCAGTAAACAGGCCCGGCAACTCGCTCCTGGGGACCATGGTCAGCGCCTGAATACCGAAGCATTACCTGACGAATTACAGCAGTTAGCATCATCTTTTAATGGCGTGCTGGAACGGCAGGAGGTCGCCTGGCGGCAGCTCGAAAGCTTTAATGCCGATGTTGCGCATGAACTCCGGACTCCGCTGACTAACCTGATCGGCCAGACGCAGCTGGGGCTTTCGCGCCGACGCTCGCAGGATGAACTGGAAGAGTTACTGGGTTCCAATCTGGAAGAACTTGAACGCATGACGTCTATCGTTAACGACATGCTGTTCCTGTCCCATGCCCATGCGGGTGAACATGCTTCCCAGCTTACGCAGGTGTCCCTGCGCGAAGAAACCCTAAAAACAGCGGAGTATGTGGAACCCTCTTTTGCTGAAAAACAGCTCTCTCTCGATGTTCAGGGCGACGTCACCGCGGACATCGACCGACGACTGTTCCACCGTTCACTGGCCAATTTACTGGAAAACAGCGCAAGACACTCCCCCTCCAACAGTACGGTTACGGTGCGGTTAAGCGAAACCGGTCATCAAGCCTGTGTTGAAGTGTCAAACCCGGGCGATCCAATAGCACCAGAGCACTTACACCGGCTTTTCGAGCGGTTCTATCGCGTTGACACCTCCCGGGCCAGGAGTGATACCCATCATGGACTGGGCCTGTCGATCGTGCGTGCCGTCGCCATTATGCACCGGGGAGATGTCTTTGCCCGTAGTGAAGATGGCATCAATACATTTGGCCTCACCTTTGCGCTACAAGCGGATAAAGCGGCAGACAATGCTCAATCCGGTACTGAGCCGGGACCCGGGTTAGCTGACAGAATTGTCAGGGGGGCGTCAGCCTGACGTCATTACTCCCTCGATAAAATCATCGCAGGCAATCCCCTCTTCATTGATAAGGACGCTTTGCATGATCGGACATTTACGTTACCTCGGGCTGTTACTGCCCTTCTTCACATTTTCATCCTGGGCAGCGGAACAAAATCCCGCTGTCCATATATCCCCCGCAGGAAGTCAGAATGCGGTGTTCGGGCCAGCCGAGAACTTTACCGGTCGTGTCAGGGTTGATCCTCTCTTCATACCGGATAACGACATCCCTGTTTCCGGGGCTTATGTCACGTTTGAACCCGGCGCTCGTTCCGCCTGGCATACGCATCCGGCAGGTCAGCGGCTGATTGTAACCTCGGGTGTTGGGCTCACCCAGCAAGAAGGCCAGCCGGTGCAGGTTATCCGCGCCGGTGACGTTGTCTCTTGCCCGGCGGGCGTTAAACACTGGCACGGGGCGGCCCCCGGCAGCGCGATGACGCATCTGGCGATAACCGGGATTGTGGATGGCAAAAGCGTTAACTGGATGGAGAAAGTGACAGATGAACAATACCACGCTCATTAAAGCATTAGCCGCAGCGGTACTGCTGACCTTTAGTTTTGGTCTCGCGGCACACGCTGCGCCCGTCAATAAAGGAGCCTCAGAAATGAACCACGAACAAACGGTTTCAGATACGCTGTCAGCTAGCCAACAGGTCATCCCGTTGATTGCGGCAGCAATGGCCAGCAGTCAGATGGATAAGCTGAATGCAGCCCTGAATCAGGGTCTTGACGCAGGGCTCACGATAAACGAAACCAAAGAGATTCTCGTCCAGCTTTATGCCTATACGGGCTTCCCCCGTAGCCTGAATGCGCTTAGTGAACTGATGAAGGTCGTCGAAGCACGTAAACAACGTGGTATCAAAGACGTTGAGGGTAAAGAACCGATTGCCCCGATCCCTGTCGGGGATGAGCTTCGCCGTGTCGGTACCGCAAACCAGACAAAAATCTCAGGCGCTCCCGTCCAGGGCCCGCTGTTTGATTTTGCCCCGGTGATTAACCAGTTCCTGCAAACGCACCTTTTCGGCGACATTTTCGCCCGTGATAACCTCGACTGGCAAAGCCGCGAGCTGGCAACGGTTGGCGCATTAGCGGCCACGCCGGGCGTCGAATCACAACTGCTGTCGCATACGCGAGCCAGCATGCGGGTCGGCCTGACGGCGTCGCAGCTGCGCCAGCTGGCACAGGTTCTGCGTGAACATGGCGAAAGTGATGCATCAACGCGAGCTGAAAAGGCGCTGCAGCAGGCGCTCGCAAACAATTAGGAGTGGATAATGGAGCATGATCCCAACCGCAGAATGTTAATCACCGCACTTGCCGGGCTGACGCTGTCGAACGTTTCTTTTGCCTCAGCTGCGACCGGAACCGCAAACGTGCAGGGTAAAAGCCGTGTTCTGGTGGCGTACTTTTCCCGCAGCGGAAATACACGGGTGATTGCGGGCGTCATTCACCGCAGCCTGAATACCGATCTGTTTGAAATCGAACCGGCTACACCTTATCCAGAAGACTATTTTCAGACCGTTGAACAGGCGAAAAAAGAGCGTGAGCGAGGTGTAAAACCGGCATTAAAAAATAGCGTTGCAGATATCTCACGCTACGAGACCCTGTATTTAGGCTTTCCGATCTGGGGGACCAGCGTGCCGCCTGTAGTGCAAGCATTTCTCAGCAGCCACAACCTTGCGGGCAAATTACTCATCCCCTTTATTACTCACGGTGGCTACGGTAAAGGAGACAGCGACGACATCCTTGCCAGTCTCGCCCCAACTGCGCGTCGGGAAAAACCGCTGGTCATTGAATGCGACCAGGAGCGAAGAACCACTGAAACGGTCACCAGCTGGTTAGAGACGATACGCAGTTAATCAACCGCATTCATGAGTCTGCCAAATAAGGGCAATCAGGGGTGCTAAATAATTAACGCTGACAACTCAGATATGATTGAACGGCAAACATAACAGAGGATGTAATCTTGAAGACAATCTTAAAAACGCTGGCCATCTGCGTAATGGCGGGTGGCCTGGTGGCTCAGTCGGTCTATGCCGAGCCGCTGGTCATTCAGGAACAAGGAAGCTTTTCTGCTGGTGGCACTATCATCACCGCACCAGGAACATTTGACGCGAAAAAGCCGCTGGATTCAGCTGGCCAAACCTGGCATGGCGATCATGCCTCAGTGTTCTACCAAATTCCGGAAAATCCGCGTAAATACCCTATCGTGATGCTGCACGGCGCAGGTCAGTTCTCCCGTACCTGGGAAAGTACCCCGGATGGTCGCGAAGGGTTCCAGAACATCTTCCTGCGTCGCGGGTTCTCAACTTATCTTGTCGATCAGCCACGCCGGGGCAGCGCCGGACGCACTACTGTAGAAGGTACTGTTACGCCTAAACCGGATGAACAGATGTGGTTCAACCAGTTCCGCGTTGGCGTGTGGCCAGAGTATTTTAAGGGCGTTCAGTTCTCTCACGACAAAGAAGCACTGAATCAGTATTTCCGTCAGATGACCCCAAATACCGGGCCGTTTGATATCAATGTTATCTCTGATGCGATGTCAGCCGTCGTGGATAAATCCGGCCCGGCAATCCTCTTCACCCACTCTCAGGGCGGCGGACCTGGCTGGTACTCGGCGATGAAAAACAACAAGGTCAAAGCCATTGTCGCTTTTGAGCCTGGCAGCAGCTTTGTCTTCCCTGAAAAAGAACTCCCAGCCCCTATGCCAAGCGCGTTCGACACGCTGAAGGGTGAGCCTGTGCCAATGGAGCAGTTTATGGCACTGACCAAAATCCCGATTCTGATTATTTACGGCGATAATATACCGGATAAACCTGTCGCCATGCCCGCGCAGGACAGCTGGCGCGTGCGTCTGGCGATGGCTCGTGAGTGGCGTGACGTGGTGAACAAGCATGGTGGGGATGTAACTGTGACGCATCTGCCTGAAGTGGGAATAAAAGGGAATACCCATTTCCCATTCTCTGATTTAAATAATGTGCAGATTGCTGATTTGGTGAGTCAATTCCTGAAGGAAAAACAACTGCAATAGAAAGATATAATGTTGAGCCCTCAATAGTGAGGGCTCAACACAAACATCAGCTTTATAAAAAATAAATGGCTCAATCTTGGCAAAAACAGATGAACGTGGTTGTCTGCTTTGAGCGAGGAGCGGAAGTTGATTTCACCGCAAGCCTGGAAGCCTGAAAGTAAAAAGGCTGAACTGCAAGGGCATCAGCATGATGCCCGAGCGAAATGAGCGCTTGTGCGACCAGCCATAATCCATTATCCAGTATGCTCTCTGTCTCAGCAGCTGATCAGCCATCCGTTGAACGTGTTATTTCTTCCCATTGTTCTATTTCCTTACCTAATGCCTCGAGCTTTTGCCGCACTAAACTTAATGCATCACTGCCTAACAATAAATGCGTTGGAGGGTTCTGACTCTCAATCATTGCCAGCATGGCATGTGCGGCCTTAACGGGATCGCCGAGTTGCTTACCGCTTTTTTCTTCACGTGCCTGACGAATCGGATCAAATAAAGCGTCGTAGTCCGGGATGCTGCGAGCGCTGCGTACCATCGATCGTCCGGCCCAGTCGGTGCGAAACGAGCCAGGTGCCACGGCGGTTACGTGTATGTTGAACGGAGCCAGCTCTTTACTTAACGTTTCTGATATTCCTTCCAGCGCAAATTTGCTGCCGCAGTAATAGCTGATGCCGGGCAGGGTAATGAAACTGCCCATCGAGGTGATATTAATAATATGGCCATGACGACGCTGGCGCATGCCCGGTAGCATGGCTTTGATCATTGCCACTGCGCCAAACACATTGACTTCAAACTGGCGGCGCATCTCTGCGAGCGAGGATTCTTCCATTATGCCTTCATGACCGTAACCGGCATTGTTTACCAGCACATCAACCGGACCGACGGTAGACTCAATCTCCGCAACCACCTCATCAATATGCTCAAAGTCCGTGATATCGAGCAGACGGCCGAAAGCCCGCTGCGAATGAAGCGCCTCGAAATCGTGCTGTGCTTCGCGGCTGCGCACGGTACCGATGACCCGATGGCCTGTGGCGAGGGCTTCCTGCGCCAGTGCACGGCCAAAGCCACTGCTGACGCCGGTGATTAAAATCGTTTTTGCAGATGTCATAAAAGAACTCCCATGAACAATGAAGGTTGCATGGTATTCTACGTCCTGCCGCATTTTTAGGCCGTATCTTCTATTTTTCTTGCCTGATTTTATGAGGTGCTGTGATGCCCGGGATGATTACCTTAGTTAAAGCACTTGCGGTGCAGGAGGGATATAACCTTACCGCATTGCCTGATGTGCGAATATTGCGTGCCGATCGTCCACTTGCCAGAACGCCAGTGCTTTACGATCCGGGGATCGTGATTGTCTGCCAGGGGAGCAAACGCGGCTATTTTGGTCAGCAGACCTATTTATATGATGAACAGCACTACCTGGCGGTTTCGGTGCCGGTGCCGTTTGTGATGGAAACCGACGCGTCCGCTGAACATCCGTTGCTGGCGATTTATATGCATCTGGATTTTCATTTGGCCGCTGAACTGATGTTGCAGATTGAACAGCATGACGCCCGATATCCTCTCGCCGCGCCGCAAAGCATGATGTCGAGCCCAATGGACGACGCGGTAAAAACGGCCGTGCGGCACTTGCTCGAAGTCCTTAACAATCCGCTTGAAGCGGCGATCCTCGGTCCTGCACGGGTACGTGAGCTCTATTTCCGCGTATTAACAGGCGCACAGGGAAATGCCATGCGCGCCGCGCTGACCTTGCAAGGGCAATTTGGCAAAATCGGTAAAGTGCTACAGCGCATCCATGCTACCTACGCTGAGCCGTTAACGCTGACGCAACTGGCGATGGAAGCCGGAATGAGTGTGCCGACGTTTCACAGCCATTTTAAAGCGATAACCCGGATGCCGCCGATGCAGTATGTTAAATCGGTACGCCTGCACCAGGCGCGGATGTTGATGGTGCGTCAGCAAATAACTGCTGCTGCAGCGAGTTACGCCGTCGGTTATGAAAGTCCGTCGCAATTTAATCGCGAGTTTAAACGCCTGTTTGGTCTGCCACCCGCAGAGGAGATTAAACGTATGCAGCGATACTTCGCCGTTCCGCCTGTACAGCAAGCGTCGATATTTGTTTCATCGCATTAAGGCTTATTCGCCTGAATATACCAAGAAGTATGAAAGGTCCGCTTTTGGCACAAAGCCGACCTTAAGCCCTCCCTAAAAATTAATGAACATACCTAATAAACCCTAGCTAATTACCCCATCTAATCGAATAAATCAGTTTGCGTTATGCTTTTCCAACACAACAGCTGAAGGATAACGTCATGCAAACTGTAAAACTGAACAACGGTATTGAAATGCCCCTGCTGGGCTTTGGTGTCTTCCAGATGACGGATGCTGCTGAATGCGAAAGAGCGGTTATTGATGCGATCGATACGGGATACCGCCTGATCGATACCGCTGCGTCTTACCAGAATGAAACCCAGGTCGGGAACGCTCTGAAACAGAGCGGTATCGCGCGTAACGAACTTTTTGTAACGACCAAACTGTGGCTACAGGATACCAATTACGAAGGCGCTAAAGCCCAGTTCGAACGTTCTCTGAATCGGCTGCAACTTGATTACGTCGACCTGTATCTGATTCACCAGCCTTACGGCGATGTCCATGGGGCATGGCGTGCTATGGAAGAACTGCAGCAGGCAGGCAAAATTCGCGCCATTGGCGTCAGCAACTTCCATCCAGACCGACTGGCCGACCTTATCGCCTTCAACAAAGTGTCCCCTGCGGTGAACCAGATTGAAGTTAACCCCTTCAACCAGCAGCTGCATGCCGTTCCATGGAATCAAAGCCATGGCATTCAACCGGAAGCATGGGCACCCTTTGCTGAGGGTAAAAATGGCCTTTTCCAGCATCCCGTGTTAACGGCGATTGGTCAGAAGTACGGCAAAAGCGTGGGCCAGGTTGTGCTGCGTTGGATCTTCCAGCGAGGCATCATTTCACTGGCGAAGTCGGTGCGCAAAGAACGCATGGAAGAGAACATCAACATTCTCGATTTTGAACTCAGCGCTGAGGATATGCTGCAAATTGCCGCCCTTGACACCGCAACCAGCGCCTTCTTCTCTCACCGCGATCCGGCGATGGTGGAATGGCTGACTGGCCGCAAACTTGATGTTTAAGTCGCGATAATAGAGGTATTTATTCAATGCAAAAACGTTATCTGGGTCAATCCCGACTCGAAGTTTCCGCGCTTGGGCTCGGTTGCATGGGCTTAAGCCACGGCTATGGCCCGGCGACCGATACTCGTCAGGCTATCGAGCTCATTCGCGCAGCGGTTGAACGTGGCGTCACCTTCTTCGATACCGCTGAAGTGTATGGCCCCTTCCTTAATGAAGAAGTAGTCGGCGAAGCCTTAAAACCGTTTCGTGACCGTGTGGTCATTGCCACTAAGTTTGGTTTTACTTTTGGCGACGACAACAAGCAGCAGATTTTAAACAGCCGTCCGGAGCATATCCGTGAAGCGGTGGAAGGATCATTACGCCGTCTTAAAACTGATGTCATTGACCTGCTGTATCAACACCGTGTCGATCCGGATGTCCCGATTGAAGATGTTGCGGGTACGGTAAAAGACCTGATCGCTGAAGGCAAAGTTAAACATTTCGGTCTGTCCGAAGCAGGTGCGCAAACCATTCGTCGTGCGCATGCTGTACAACCTGTTACGGCGCTGCAGAGCGAATACTCCATGTGGTGGCGCGAGCCTGAGCGGGAGATCCTGCCATTACTGGAGGAACTGGGCATTGGTTTCGTTCCCTTCAGCCCATTAGGCAAAGGCTTCCTGACGGGATCGATTAAGCCAGGAACCACTTTTGGGAAGGATGATTACAGAAGCCAGGTGCCGCGTTTCGCCGGGCAGGCGATTGAAGCCAATGAAAAGCTGGTCTCATTGCTGGGTGAACTGGCGGCAGAGAAAGGTGTGACGTCTGCACAAATCGCTCTGGCATGGCTGCTGGCACAAAAGCCGTGGATTGTTCCTATCCCTGGTACCACGAAACTGCACCGGCTGGAGGAAAACTTGGGGGCCGCCGACATCATCCTTTCTCAGGATGACTCGCGACAGATAACCCAGGCGCTTGAAACGATTAAAATCGTCGGCGAACGTTACTCTCCTGAGCACCAGGCCCGCGTAGGCCGTTAATACCCGGACGGGTCCGCTGCAATTGGCGGACCCGTTATTCCTGATAGCGAAGTGCATCGATCATCAGCGCAAAAGCGGGGGGATGCTGCTTGCGGCTCGGGTAGTAGAGGTAATATCCGGGGAAAGATGGGCACCAGTCCTGCAAAACCTGAATAAGCTCTCCTGACTTTATATAATCCTGCACTCTGTCTTCAGGTATACAGGCGATGCCAAAACCGGATAAAGCAGCATCAATCCTTTCCGCCTGCAGATTAAAGGTTACCTGCCCTTCTACTCTGACACGTAACGGTTTCCCTTCCTTCTCAAACTCCCAGTGGTAAAGCCCTCCGGCTGTCGGCAGGCGCATATTGATACACAGATGATTTTGTAGCTCGTGCGGCGTTTCAGGTGCAGGATTTGCAGCGAAATAAGACGGTGCTCCCACTACGGCCATTCTCATGTCCGGCCCAATTCTTACCGCAATCATGTCCTTATCCACGCTTTCGCCAAGGCGGATCCCGGCATCAAAACGCCCCTCAACAATATCGACAAAGCCGTTATCCACCACCAGTTCGAGATTAATTTCCGGATATTCCCTGAGAAAGGGTTTTAACTTCGGCCATACCAGACTTCGCGCGGCATGCTCCCCGGCAGATAAACGAATATTGCCGGAGGCAGTGCCGTTTAGTTGAACAAGCGATTCCAGCTCCTGCTCAAGATCGGCAATACGCGGTTCAAGACAGGCAATAATTCTCTCACCGGCCTCTGTAGGGGCAACGCTTCGGGTCGTGCGGGTCAGAAGGCGGATATTCAGCCTTTCCTCCAGGGCCTTCATCGCGTGGCTGAGTGCAGACTGAGAAACGCCCAGTTTGCCCGCTGCTTTGGTGAAGCTTCGCTCCCTCGCCACCACAAGAAAGATTTGCAGTTCGTTGAAGTTTTCTTTGAGCATCGGCGATTTCCTTATGGAAGCATTCCCTTCTTCGCGTACTCATGAAGGGTGTTCATAGACACAATCATTTTAGCCCCATTACTGGTATTGTCGGCAGAGAGTGAAGGTAAGCTACGCGCTGAAAATCTCAGTACACGGGTTTTTAATGGTATTCGGAGGATCCGGGAAGAGGGAGAAGTTGGTGCCGATAATAGGAGTCGAACCTACGACCTTCGCATTACGAATTAGTAGAACTACATTTAACTAACTGTTTTATAAAGCCATAACCGCATTCACACATGACAAGTTAATGGCGCAAGCTCAAAGATGAATAATGACGATTCACCATGTGTGACACAAACGTGGCACATGCTAAATCGCCATACGCTCACATCACCGGGCAGTCATCATCCAGGTCGTTCCGCGTATCGACGACGAAATGCGTTACGACGCCGATCACCTGAAGCTCATCCAGAGATTCCCCTTCTATCGCATCGCCATCATGCGTGATGAACGCCCTCCCCATCATCTTCCCAAAATAGGCACGTCCGTCGACACTGGCGAGCAGCACGTCGCCCTGCCGTACTATCAATCCCCTGTCCACTACAGCAGCGCCGGTTGATGTCTCAATGACCAGACTGTTAGCCGTCAGGTTGCAAATGATGTCAGCGCACATCGTTGTTTCAATGTAATCAGCCGCTGGAGACGGGAATCCCATTATTGAAAATACCCCATGTTTCTGAGCATCCACAGCCGGTTTTCACTCGCATCAGGAGTTTTATCAACAAATCCGGTCTGGTATCGCTCTATCCACCGATTAGCGTCGGCTAGGGTGTAATGCCAGTTACGCTCGCGTAGCTCACGCACGAAGTCCGCCGTTCTGAGGCATTGATACCCCTTGGGGTTTTTGTGTATTGCCGCCACGAACGCGGCGAGAATATCTGATCTGCGTGCCATAGCCTACCCTCCATCATAACTGTATATATATACAGTATCGTCAAAGATGGTGGTCGATCAAGTAACGGTACGGTGCTAAACTCTCATCCTTTCAGAATCTACTGATATTTATCATGTTAAAGCTTTTCGCCAAGTACACATCAATAGGTGTTTTAAATACGCTCATACACTGGGTCGTGTTCGCCTTTTGCATTTATGCACTACATACCAGCCAGGCGCTCGCAAATTTTGCAGGATTCGTCGTGGCTGTATCATTCAGTTTCTTTGCCAATGCGCGATTCACTTTCAAATCATCTACGACGACGATGCGTTACATGCTGTACGTAGGATTTATGGGTTCTCTTAGCGCCGCTGTTGGCTGGGAGGCTGACAATGCCGAATTACCGCCAATCGCAACGCTGATCATATTCTCTGCTATCAGCCTGATATGCGGCTTCCTTTATTCAAAATTTATCGTCTTCAGGGATAAAAAATGAAAATTTCTCTGGTCGTTCCCGTCTTCAACGAAGAAGACGCAATACCGATTTTTTATAAAACGGTTCGGGAATTTGAAGGGCTTCAGCAGCATGAAGTAGAAATCGTTTTCATCAATGACGGCAGCAAAGATGCTACAGAATCTATTATTAACGCGCTTGCTGTTTCAGATCCGCTTGTGGTGCCGCTGTCGTTCACTCGCAACTTTGGGAAAGAGCCAGCTCTATTCGCCGGACTTGATCGTGCCACCGGAGAAGCGATTATCCCAATTGACGTCGACCTGCAAGACCCCATCGAAGTTATTCCTCACCTGATTGAGAAGTGGCAGGCCGGGGCTGATATGGTTCTGGCTAAACGATCTGATCGCTCTACAGATGGCAGACTGAAGCGCAAGACCGCTGAATGGTTCTATAAGCTGCACAACAAAATCAGCAACCCAAAGATAGAAGAAAACGTTGGTGACTTCCGCCTGATGTCTCGCGAGGTAGTGGAAAACATCAAACTCATGCCAGAGCGTAACCTCTTCATGAAGGGCGTTCTGAGCTGGGTTGGTGGACGCACAGATGTGGTTGAGTATGCCCGCGCAGAGCGGGTTGCCGGGAATACAAAGTTTAATGGCTGGAAGCTGTGGAACCTAGCGCTTGAAGGAATTACCAGTTTCTCTACATTCCCATTACGCATGTGGACGTACATCGGGCTGGTTGTGGCTGGTTTATCTTTCCTTTATGGGGCATGGATGATCATAGACACATTAGCTTTTGGTAACCCCGTTCGTGGCTATCCTTCACTGCTCGTATCTATTTTATTTTTAGGTGGCGTACAGTTGATCGGGATTGGAGTTCTGGGTGAGTACATTGGCAGAATTTATACAGAAGTAAAACAAAGACCTAAATATATTTTAAAGGGTGGGCGTGACAAGTGATTTCTTACGTTAAGTTTGCATATATTGCTGCGATTTGCTGGGCAGTATGCTATTTATCTATTGATGTGTACATGTTAAACACTGGCGATTTTTATCGAGCCATATTCCCTTTCCTGGAAAACATTAAGCAATTTTCTGATGAAGGCTCGCTAATTTACCAGTTCAGAGAATCTTTCCGGTCAATAGGTAAGTATGACTACATAAGTTCGGTAAGTTACGTTTTATACATTTATGCCGTCATTGTCTCCTCTATAACGCACTTCTTTGATCTGAGGTTTTGGTCAGCAATTTTAAAAGTGCTTACCGTCCTTTCATTTTTTTATTTATTCAATGGTGTCAACAAAAGCAAATTCACATGGATATTATTCCCGCTAGCTTTGATATGGGCAATAACCCCATCCAACATATCGCAGTTTTCCTCTTTTTATCAAGACCAGTTCATTATACTGCTGGTACCTCTGGTCATTGCCATCATGATTAGAGGTTTGCATTCCAGAGCAGATTACATATACCTGTTCATTGCTTGCGCGATGATTGCAACTTCTAAAAGCCAGTACTTTTACTTCCCAGTACTTATCTCGGCATGTTTCATAATATTTAAGAGAAATTATGATGTAAGATTACACCTGCCCATGGGTGTAGCTACGGTTCTGGCAATCTTATGCATAGTCTTCTCTGGCTCAACAAAGAACAATAGCTTCCATTCAACTTACTTTGGTACATATCTGTATGCTGATATAAATGGCATTGCCTTGCCAGACAATGTTGACACTGATTGTATCGGCATAGACTCATGGGGTAACAAATTCAATATTGAAAAAGGCGCCGAAAGAACCACCATCAGAGGAAAATGCTTCGCAGACCATCAGGATATATCCATTGGTGACTCAGTGAGATTTTTTGCTTCGCATCCTCTGGAAATATTCAAACTGCCTTATGATAAAGGAATTAGCACTCAACTTGGAGAAGACTATTTCCATGTGTATAAAAACATCAGGATTGTTGAGAGCAACAGCGCTGTACTGAATTCAGTTATGAATGCCAAAGAAAGAGCACTTAAAGGCCTCAGATTTTCAATTCTTGTTATTATTGCCATTATTTCTGTACTTGCTTTCAAATGGCGATATTCTATGATTTTATTTGCAACATCCGCTTTCGGAATCTCACAGTTCTATATCTCCTTCCTTGGAGAGGGGTACCGTGATTTAAACAAACACCTAATAGGCATGAATTATTCAGTTGACATATTAATATTCTTAGCCATATCGCTTATAGTTAAGATTGCCTTTGATAAATTTGCTGTCAAAGACAATCAATAACACCACCCCCTCCATCATTTGATGGGGAGGGTATTTATATAAGTAATGTAAAATAAAGATTACCAGTATTACTGCCTCTGTTTATAACCAGATTTCCACTGCCCGAGCTAAATGTACAGGAACCAGTATCAGAGGAAGGCGCCCTTCCTATAAGAGTTGCTTCAACATCATTACCAAATCCGCCCGACCTCTTTATAGTAATTGCGTATACTTGGCATATTGAAACCCCATCATTTCGACTACCCCGCATGATGACAAGCCCGCCCCCATTCCCACTGCTTACCGGTATATCGGTTACAATGGTCGTTCCCGTGTTTGGCAGGGAGTAAAGCCCTCTGACTTGATTCCCGGCAGTGCTAACAATACCTGCGGTATTTATAACCCCTGAAGAATTGAGATTTGTGAAACTCGCCGCGCCTGTTGTAAAGTTTATGCCAGTTGTAGTACTGCGGTTGCCATAAGAAAATGTTGGAACTGTACCTTCATTGCAAAGTACCCCACTGCCCCTGGCGAAAAGCGTGTTTGTCAGAGCAAGACTTTTGTTTACAGTGGCACCCCAGTTGATAATAGCGGTGCTATAGGGCGTCCCGCTGTCGATCTGGCACTGATCGATAACCAGTTGAGTGGAGTCGATTCCATCAGCAATGTCAAGCAAGAGCATGTTTGGCGCAGTGTTAACTTCCCACCAACAATTAACAAACACCGGGAAATACATACCTTTGATACGAATTACTGCCTCAGTTGCTGTATTTACCTCAAAGATACATCCGTCAAACTTAGGTTTAATGCCATTCTCCATCCGGACGATATAGGTTGATGAACATCGAGAAAACTCACAGTCTTTAAAAACATTGATATTCGATGCAGCGATAGGGGCACTAAAAGAACCAACAGAATAAATTGGCTGTAGAGTTCCAGAAACGCCTCCGATAGCTCCAAAAAGGCATTTATTAACTACGCAGCCAATCATGTCTCCTCGGATACCAAATGCCATGTTTTGCGCAAATCGACAGTTATTGATCTGCCAGTGTGATATATAGCAGCCACTATTTGCACCTATTCCACGACCAGACCCAGTAACAGTAGTGGTAAAGTGTGCATCCTCAATTTTAGTAAATTGCGCTGTATATTGGTTAGCAACATTGAAGAATGGATAATCACCCGAAACTCTCAGTCTGGCGTCTTTATCGCATCGAATAGAGACCATGTCGTTAACAACAGCGATTGACTGACTTGCATCCCAGTTACCCTTAGGTACCCATATGGAGTTGTGCGCAGCCAGAGCGGCAGTGAAAGCGTTGTAAGCAGAACTTTTTGCCCCAAACCAAAGAACTCACATTAAACAGCTGCGCGCTATGCGGGTGGCTTAGGAGGAACTGTGCGCATAACCATAACAGTGAACTCAACGCTTGATATTGAGGCCGCCGTCGTTGCACTTCAGCACTTCATCACCAACAAAAAGCAAGGTGATGGCACTAGCGAAGACTGGGGTGTGGGAGTCACTGGCGGGAGTTATTTTTCTGTCGGCGTTAAGCCAAACGGTAATTACACCGTTAAGCAGCATGAGTGACGCAACTGATAGCCAGTTATGAGCTGGCTATTGGGTGCGAAAGCATCCCCTTGTTGTCATTGCCCCGCTAGTCGGGGCTTCTTTTTGCCCGGAGGAAAAATGAAACTTATTGATTTATTGGTGCAGGAATTGCCGGAGCGTGGCGGGTGGCCGGATGGTGCGGTTGATGCAGGGTTTTTATGTGGCAGCGATACACTCTATTTTTCTAATGAGAACGGAGATTGCCCCGGGGAATGGCGCATTAATATGAGTTTGAAGCCAGATTATTTGGCTGAAGAGGTCACCCGCGAGCAATACCAAGCCGCACTTGCCGCCGCGCAACCGCAATGGGATGGGCAGGGGCTGCCGCCGGTGGGGTGTGTATGTGAGTACGCGAAGAAATCTATACCGTGTAATGAATGGACAGAATGCACTGTCGACTATGTTGGCAGTGCATTTATTGTCTATCGAGATTGTTATGGCGTGGAATTAACCGGCATTAAAGGTGACATAATCTTCCGGCCAATCCGCTCAGAAGCAGACAAGAAGCGCGAGAAAGGTGTTATCGCACTATCCAGAGTTGATCCAAGAGTAGCGCCATTCGAATACGGAGATAAGTTTCCAGACGGCTCTCTTGTTGGCGCGCCATGGTACGAACTGTACGACGCCATCGCCGCCGGGAAGATACCTGGCCTTCGCATCGAATAGCCGCCCACCGAGGCGGTTTCTTTTTTCCTGGAGATAACCAATGGAAGAAATGATATTTACCCGCGATGAAGCGGCGGCCTTCCTGCGGGTCAGCGAAGGCACTGTGGCAGAGTGGATTAAGTCAGGCAGACTTGCTGCCACGCGCAAAAATCCCGCGAAGAAGAAAAGCCCATACCTCATCTGCAAGACAGATTGCATTGCAGCACTGAAGAACCCGATCCACAATCAGCCGGTGAATGCGGTTGATGTGCAGGAGGATAAAGCATGTCAATCAAACAACGTGCCGGTACGTGGCACTGCGACTTCGTTACGCCTGGTGGGAGCCGAATTAGACGGTCTCTTGGCACATCGGACAAAAGGCAGGCACAGGAACTCCATGACCAGTTGAAGGCAGAGGCATGGCGTGTCGACAAGATGGGGGAATATAAAGCGCATACATTCGATGAAGCATGTGTGCGCTGGCTGAATGAGAAGCAGCACAAGAAAAGTCTCGACGATGACAAAAGTCGGATCGGATTCTGGCTGATGCATTTCAGGGGGATGGACCTGTCAGCAATCACGGAAGATAAAATTCTATCGGCAGTAAGCGGGATGGTTAACCGGAAGCACCGGCTGAACTGGGAGGCGATGAGGGATAGCTGCTTGCGGAATGGCAAGCCCGTCCCTGAGTTTAAGGATAAGCCGGCAGCGCAGGCAACAAAGACAACTCACCTGGCTTTTATCCGGGCGTTGCTGCGTTGTGCTGCTAACGAATGGCGATGGATTGCCAAAGCACCGAATATCAAATGCCCGGTACCGAAGAACAAGCGCATCCGGTGGCTGACAAAGGAAGAAGCGCAGTCATTGATTAGGGAGTTGCCAGATCACTTTAAACCGGTGGTTATTTTTGCTCTGGCGACTGGTCTGCGGCGTTCCAACATAACGGATCTGGAATGGTCGCAGATAGACATGCAAAGGAAGGTGGCGTGGATACACCCTGAGGATGCGAAAGCAGGAAGGGCGATTGGGGTCGCCCTTAATGATTCTGCCTGCAAGGTGCTACGTGATCAGGTGGGTAAGCATAACCGGTGGGTTTTCGTTCACACTGAATCTTCCGTGCGCCCGGACGGAACCCGGACAAAAGAAGTCAGGAAAATGCGCAGTGATGCTAACACGGCATGGAAGGCTGCGTTAAGGCGAGCGGGTATCGAGAATTTCCGTTTTCATGACTTGCGGCACACCTGGGCGAGCTGGCTTGTTCAGTCCGGCGTTCCACTTTCAGCACTCAAAGAAATGGGAGGATGGGAGAGTATAGAAATGGTGCAGCGATATGCGCACCTGGCACCGAATCACCTGACGCAACATGCGATGCAAATTGACTCATTTCTGGCGGGAAATGGCACAAATATGGCACAAGGCACGTTTGCAGGTCTGGTGAATATCGCGTGAAGCCGCGTGGTTGTTGGTGCCGATAATAGGAGTCGAACCTACGACCTTCGCATTACGAATGCGCTGCTCTACCAACTGAGCTATATCGGCCCTGAGACGTCTTCACGGGCGTGAATGACGGTGTAGAAGGTTAAAACTAACAGGGCGATGCGTCAATAACCTTTCTAATCAACCGGCTACTTTTGCATCACCCCGTTTCATTTAAGCACGAATGGTATCGTCGCCAAAACCGATCCACTTATAGGTGGTCAGGGCTTCAAGACCCATCGGGCCGCGGGCGTGCAGCTTCTGCGTGCTGACGGCAACTTCTGCCCCCAGACCAAACTGTGCGCCATCCGTGAATCGCGTTGAAGCGTTCACATAGACCGCTGACGAATCTACCTCATTCACAAAGCGATTCGCATTGCGCAGCGTACGGGTGAGGATCGCGTCTGAATGCTGGGTGCCGTGCTCGCGAATATGCGCAATAGCGTCATCCAGATCCGCGACGATTTTCACGTTCAGATCGAGGGACAAAAACTCATCGTCATACTGCTGCGCTTTCACCGCTTCCACCTGCGCCGGCCCATCCTGTAACTGTGCCAGCGCGGCGGCGTCGGCATGCAGCGTCACGCCGCTTTCCGCCATTTGTTTGCTGAGCGCAGGCAGGAAGGTGCTGGCGATATGCTGATGAACCAGCAGCGTCTCCACGGTATTACAGGTGCTGGGACGCTGGGTTTTCGCGTTAACGATAATTTTCAGCGCCGGGTCAATCTCGGCGGTGTCATCCACGTAGATATGGCACACGCCGATCCCGCCGGTGATCACCGGGATGGTGGACTGTTCGCGACAAAGTTTATGCAAGCCTGCGCCGCCACGGGGGATCAGCATGTCGATATATTTGTCCATGCGCAGCATCTCGTTCACCAGCGCACGATCCGGGCTTTCAATCGCCTGTACGGCGCCCGCGGGCAGACCGCACTCTTCCAGCGCCTGCTGAATGACCTTCACGGTCGCGGCATTGGTGCGCCAGGTCTCTTTGCCGCCGCGCAGGATAGCGGCGTTGCCGGTTTTCAGGCACAGGGAGGCGACATCCACGGTGACGTTGGGGCGCGCTTCATAGATCACGCCAATGACGCCAAGCGGCACGCGGCGACGCTCCAGACGCAGGCCGCTGTCGAGCAGACCGCCGTCAATCACCTGTCCCACCGGATCGGCCAGCTTGCACACCTGGCGGACATCGTCAGCGATGGCTTTCAGGCGTGCGGGATTGAGCGCCAGGCGGTCGAGCATGGCTTCGCTCAGACCGTTACGACGCGCTTCTGCCACATCCTCGGCGTTCGCCAGCAGGATCGCCTCCGTCTGCGCTTCCAGATAATCGGCAATTTTTTCCAGCACGCGGTTTTTTTCGCGGGCGGATAGCTGCGCCAGTTTGTACGATGCTGCTTTCGCAGCGATGCCCATTTGTTCCAGCATACGTCTGCTCCTTAGCGGGTGATCATATCGTCACGATGGACGGCGACCGGGCCATATTCATAACCCAGAATCGCGTCAATTTGCTGCGAGTGGTGGCCAGCGATACGACGCAGCGCATCGCTGTTGTAACGGGTTACCCCATGGGCAATGTCGCGCCCTTCCTGGTTACGGATGCGGATCACTTCCCCACGCGAAAAGTTGCCGTTCACCTCTTTGATGCCTTTCGGCAACAGGGAGCTGCCCCGTTGCAGGATAGCCTCGGTCGCGCCCTCATCCACGGTGATTTCACCGGCGGGCGGCGCGCCAAAGATCCAGCGTTTACGGTTTTCCAGCGGTGAGGTCTGGGCATGGAACAGCGTCCCCACAGAGATCCCCTCCACCACATCGCCAATCACGCCGGGACGGCTGCCCGCGGCAATAATGGTGTCGATACCGGCGCGGCAGGCCACGTCAGCGGCCTGAAGTTTGGTTCCCATCCCGCCGGTGCCGAGGCCGGAAACGCTGTCTCCGGCAATGGCGCGCAGGGCGTCGTCAATACCATAAACGTCTTTGATCAGTTCCGCCTGGGGATTACTGCGCGGATCGGCGGTAAACAGCCCTTGTTGATCCGTCAGCAGCAATAATTTATCCGCACCGCCGAGGATCGCGGCCAGCGCCGAGAGATTATCGTTATCGCCCACTTTAATTTCAGCGGTAGCGACGGCGTCGTTTTCGTTGATCACCGGCACGATGTTGTTGTCCAGCAGCGCGCGCAGGGTGTCGCGGGCGTTAAGGAAACGTTCGCGATCTTCCATATCGGCGCGGGTCAGCAGCATCTGTCCGACATGAATGCCGTAGATGGAAAAAAGTTGTTCCCACAGCTGGATGAGACGGCTTTGCCCCACCGCTGCCAGCAGTTGTTTAGAGGCGATGGTCGCCGGCAGTTCCGGATAGCCTAAATGCTCGCGCCCGGCAGCAATCGCCCCGGACGTCACAATCACAATGCGATGCCCGGCGGCATGCAGCTGTGCGCACTGGCGGACTAATTCCACAATGTGGGCGCGATTCAGGCGGCGCGATCCGCCCGTTAAAACACTGGTGCCCAGTTTTACCACCAGCGTCTGGCTGTCACTCATGATTCTCTGCCGTTAAACAAATAAGAAAAAAGATGGGAAAGGACGTTTTAACAGGAGTCAGCGCGCTTGCCAATAACCTGCGTAAAAAGCCCGTTTTTTATTGCGCGGGATCAGCAAGCCTAACGGCAGAATTTGACACTTTTATGGCAGTAGCAAATAAATCCATTTTTTTCAAATTAATCCGACTTTGTCATAAAACCTTCATTCCAGAGCGTTAAAACCCCTCATGTTTTTTCACGGGGCTATAAGCCCAGCGAATATTAGCGTGTCTTTCAAATCAGGAATCAAAATGAAAAAGAGTACTCTGGCATTAGTGGTGATGAGCATTGTCGCTTCCGCATCGGTACAGGCGGCAGAAGTTTATAACAAGAACGGCAACAAGCTGGACCTCTATGGCAAAGTTAAAGCCATGCATTACTTCAGCGACGATGCTGGCAGTGACGGTGATACCACTTATGTGCGTCTGGGCTTTAAAGGCGAAACGCAGATTAACGATCAGCTGACCGGTTTTGGTCGCTGGGAAGCGGAATTTGCCGGTAACAAAATCGAAGGCGCATCTGACGCGCAGAAAACCCGTCTGGCCTTCGCGGGTCTGAAAATTAAAGATTTTGGCTCTCTGGATTATGGTCGTAACCTCGGCGTGATGTACGACGTGCAGGCGGCGACGGATATGTTCCCTGAATTTGGCGGCGACTCTCTGGGTAAAACCGACAACTTTATGACCAAGCGTACTACTGGCGTGGCGACCTACCGCAACACCGACCTGTTCGGCGCTGTGGAAGGCCTGGACATGACCTTACAGTATCAGGGTAAAAACGAAGGCACCCGCGCGGCGAACAAACAGAACGGCGACGGCTGGGGCACCTCTCTGGCCTATGATTTCGGCGGCAGCCCGGTCACTATCACCGGCGCTTATGCCAGCTCGGACCGTACCGATCTGCAACAGTTGCAGGCGCGTGGTCAGGGCGACAAAGCCGACGCCTGGGGCACCAGCATCAAGTATGATGCCAACAACGTTTACCTGGCTGCCATGTACGCGGTGTCTCACAACATGACCCCGATCTCCGGCGGTTTCGCTAACAAAGCGGAAAACTTTGAAGCCGTGGCGCAGTACCAGTTCGACTTCGGCCTGCGTCCGTCTCTGGGCTACGTGCAGTCCAAAGGTAAAGACATCGAAGGCGGGATCGGCGATGAAGATCTGGTTAAATACATTGATGTGGGCGTGACCTACTACTTCAACAAAAACATGTCGGCGATGGTTGACTACAAAATCAACCAGATCGACGACGACAATCAGCTGGGTCTGAGCAGCGACGACGTGGTAGCGGTCGGCGTGACCTATCAATTCTGATGACAGAAAAGAAAACGCCCTTCAGCGATGAAGGGCGTTTTTTTATGCGTAAGGTTTAGCGATAAATCAGGCCGAGAGCTTCACCGGCTCTTTTTTGAAGTCATCAGCAGGTTCAAGCTTCAGCTCAAGGGTGGAGAGCATATCGCGGGCACGACCATGAAAATCGCGCAGCGTATGTTCCAGACGCTCCTGCACTTCTTTGTCTTTGATCGCGACGGGCTGCCAGTGCCCTTCTTTATCAAACATGCCGAACTGATAGCTGTAGGTAAAGCGCTTCTCCTGGGCTTCCATTATCATCCACCAGCCCCAGAATTCGCGGCTTTCCGGCGCTGGCTTAACGTTAACGCAAACAGCCAGGCAGTCGAAAAAGAACCGATTATCTTCGCACTGTTCTTCCCGGATATAGGGGCCAAGTGCGGTGAATTTCTTAATAAGTCGGCTTCTCGGGTGTCCACTCGGTAACGTCATTGCAATCTCCTTATGTGTAGCCACTGTTTTACCAAACCGGCATAAATTAGCAATGCATTAACGCAATTTATGATTAATCCAGTCGGTAATTTCCCGCAGCGCACGGTCGAAATTGCGATAAAGCGGTTTCTGCGGGATCTCCAGCAGCTTGCCATCGGCAGATGACGAGGTGATTAAACGCGACTCTTCTTCCGGGCTAAAGGGATCGTTCTTCCAGAAGCCGGACAGCATCGGCGTCGGGCAACGGCGTCCGAGCAGCCCCTGCGTTTTCAGCGAATAGCGATTCAGCTCCACGCGCAGCGCTTCGTCCGAGGCATCGTGCATCCCCAGACGGCTCGCCAGCACGTCGAGATACATTTCCGGTATCGTGCTCAGACGGGCGCTGTCGGTCAGGAGCGCATGCACCATCGGCCCCAGACAGGCCACCGCTTTCAGGCGCGGCGATTCCAGATAGGCCAGCCGCACGGCGACGTTCGCGCCAAAGCGGAAGCCAAAGGCGGCGACGCGCGTATGGTCAATCCACGGAATATCCGGCAGCGCTTTCAGCACGTGCTGGTGGAGGATGCTGGAGTCCTGGGTCAGCTTCCATTTTGATGAGAAGCCAATCGACGGCATATCCAGCGTCAGCATGGCGATGCCCTGCGGTGCGAAATAGCGCTCATAAAGGGTGTAGTAGTCGCTTTGCAGGCTATCCAGCCCGCCGCACATCAGCACCGTCGGGAAGGGGCCGTCGCCTTTCGGCATGTGCAGAAACGCGGTCAGGGGCGCGCCGCCGGCAATGGGGATCTCCAGCTCGCGCAGCGAGCCAGGCAGCCGTCGCGCCGCTTCTTCATAGGCACGGTTCGCCAGCGCCTGCGCCTGCTCCGCCAGATCGTCACCCTTCAGATGGGGGTAGGCGGCAATGCTGTAGAGGGTAGAGGCATGAAGCCAGTGACGGCCGCTGAGGGCAGCGTCTTCTTCCTGACTGGCTTTTTGCTGCCAGACCATCGCCTGGGTGGCCCACTCATATATCCAGTTGCCGTTGCGATAGCCCACCACGGTGTCGTAAAGGGCGTTGTCGGTGCGTTCGGCTTCGCTCATCACGATGCGCGCCTGCACGTCCAGCAGCTCACGCGGATCGACGCCGCGCCAGATCCACATCAGACGGTTGTTCATGCGATACCAGCACGGGATGTTTCTGCCATCCAGCGCCGATTGCACCGCCGGTTGCGTGCCATGCTGAAAACGGCGGACTAATGTCGACGTTTCAGGGTGTTTGAAGCGGGGTTTAAACAGGGTTTCGCTAAGATTAGCCTGGGTCATTGCGCGCAGCCTCCATGAATACGTCACTAATGACTATTGTAACCTGCCGGGCGCTAAAATGAACAACGCCCGGCATAACCGGGCGCTGAAAAGGCATAATAGATGCGGGGATTAACGGCCAGAGATCGGCGGCACGAAGGCCACGCCCATATCCCAGGGTTGTTCAATCCAGGTATCCTGCGGAATATCAATTACATAATCATCCACCAGCGGACGACCAGCCGGTTTTGCAAAAATAGTAACAAAATGCGCTTTTGGATACATTTCACGAATAGCAACCGCGGTACCGCCGGTATCCACCAGATCGTCGATCACAATGAAACCTTCGCCATCGCCTTCCGCGCGTTTCAGCACGGTCAGCTCACGCTGGTTGTCATGGTCGTAGCTGGAGATGCATACGGTATCTACATGGCGAATACCTAATTCACGTGCCAGCAGTGCGCCCGGCACCAGACCACCACGACTAACGGCAATGATGCCTTTCCACTGCTCTGACGGCATCAGGCGCGCGGCCAGTTTGCGGGCGTGAATTTGCAACATGTCCCAGGTGACGACGTATTTTTCGCTCATGTGAAGTGTCCCAGCCTATTTTAAAACGGCTTAAAAAGTGTTCGAGGGGAAAATGGGTTGCGCGAGATTATAGAGATCCGACGCACTAAAAACCAGTGTTACGGGGCACCCGCGCTGCTTTTTACGTGCGTCACAGTACCAGGCCGCCAATAAAGTGGTATTCTGCCAGCCTATCGCGCAAGCATTGCACATGGTGTTTATTTGCTAACCCTGCAACCTGTACATTTCTTTTACAGGTCTATGTCAAGGAGACTTATCGTGTCTGAACTGTCTCAATTATCTCCACAGCCGCTGTGGGATATTTTTGCCAAAATCTGTTCCATTCCGCATCCTTCTTATCATGAAGAACAACTCGCCGCGCACATTATGGGCTGGGCGCAGGAGAAAGGCCTGTTTGCCGAGAGCGACAGCGTCGGTAATATCCTGATCCGTAAACCGGCTACCGCCGGTATGGAAAACCGTAAAGCGGTTGTGCTTCAGGCGCACCTCGATATGGTGCCGCAGAAAAACAACGACACCGTGCATGATTTCACCAAAGATCCGATCCAGCCTTATATCGATGGCGAGTGGGTAAAAGCGCGCGGCACCACGCTGGGCGCGGATAACGGTATTGGCATGGCCTCTGCGCTGGCGGTGCTGGCTGACGACAGCGTGGCGCACGGCCCGCTGGAAGTGCTGCTGACCATGACCGAAGAAGCCGGGATGGACGGCGCCTTTGGTTTGCAGGCGAACTGGCTGCAGGCAGACATTCTGATCAACACCGACTCTGAAGAAGAGGGTGAGATCTACATGGGCTGCGCGGGCGGGATTGATTTTATCTCCACCCTGCCGCTGTCCCGTGAAGCCATCCCGGCGGGTTTCCAGACCTTTAAGCTGACGCTGAAAGGCCTGAAAGGCGGTCACTCCGGCGGCGATATTCACCTCGGCCTGGGCAACGCCAACAAACTGCTGGCCCGCTTCCTGGCCGGTCACGCGAAAGCGCTGGATCTGCGTCTTGTGGATTTCAACGGCGGTACGCTGCGTAACGCCATCCCGCGTGAAGCTTTCGCCACCGTTGCCGTGTCTGCTGACAAAGCTGATGAGCTGAAAACCCTGGCGAGCACTTACCTCGACATTCTGAAAAACGAGCTGGAAGCGAAAGAGAAGAACCTGAACGTGGTTCTGGAAGCGACCACCACGGATAAAGCCGCGCTGACCAGCCAGTCCCGCGATGCGTTCGTGCAGCTGCTGAATGCCACCCCGAACGGCGTGATCCGCAACTCTGACGTGGCAAAAGGCGTGGTGGAAACCTCGCTGAACGTTGGCGTGGTGACCATGCAGGACGACAGCGCAGAGATCATCTGTCTGATCCGTTCGCTGATCGACAGCGGTAAAGAGTATGTGGTCAGCATGCTGGAATCCCTCGGGACGCTGGCTGGCGCGAAAACTTCCGCCAAAGGCAGCTACCCAGGCTGGCAGCCGGACGCCAGTTCGCCGGTGATGGCGCTGGTACGCGAAACCTATCAGCGTCTGTTCGATAAGACGCCGAACATTCAGGTGATCCATGCGGGCCTGGAATGTGGTCTGTTCAAAAAACCATATCCGGATATGGATATGGTATCTATCGGGCCAACCATTACCGGACCGCACTCGCCGGATGAGCAGGTGCATATTGAAAGCGTGGGCCAGTACTGGACGCTGCTCACTGAACTGCTGAAGGCGATCCCGGTTAAGTCGTAAGCTTTGTGATAAACGCCCGGCGGCGCTTCGCTTGCCGGGCCTACAACAGCTCGCCCGTGCAATGTTGTACGGGATTGCCGGGCCTGCATGAACACTGTAGGCCGGGTAAGCGCAGCGCCACCCGGCACGTTTCCCCCAATTAAAGCCCCAGCACCAGTTGCCGCTCCAGCTGTGGATCGAGCAGCGTAACGTGCAGCCCCACCAGTCTGACGCCCCGCCCTCCCCGCCGTTCATCCCAGGTTTTTCTGGCGATGGCGAGCAAATCGGCTTTGTTTAAGCACGGCCAGACGTGCTCCTGGGTGGTGAGCTGAAAATCGTTGAATTTTAACTTCACCCCCTGACGGGCAATGCGCAGATCCGGTTTAACCTTTGCCAGCCGCCGCTCCAGCTCATCATAAAGAAAATCAATCTGCGCTTCGCATTCTGACCACTCATGAATATCGTCTGCCAGCGTGCGCTCCACGCCGACCGATTTGCGTAACCGCTCGCTGGTGATCTCCCGCTCGTCGATCCCCTGGCTGCGCTCCCACAGCACACGGCCAAATTTGCCAAAGCGCTTGAGCAGCATAGCGAGATCGGCGCGCTGTACGTCTTCGCAGGTGCGCAATCCCAGCTTTTCCAGCTTCGCCGCCGATACTTTGCCGACGCCGGGGATTTTCGATAAGGGTAACGTGCGCAGAAACTGCGACACCTCGTTCGGGGTGATGACGTACTGACCGTTGGGCTTGTTAAGATCGGAGGCAATTTTCGCCAGAAACTTTACCGGCGCAATGCCAGCCGAGGCAGTGAGCTGAAGTTCATCAAAAATGGCCTGGCGGATCTGCCGGGCCATCAGCGTGGCCGAGCCCTGACAGTGCACGCTGTCGGTGACATCCAGATAGGCTTCATCAAGGGAAAGGGGTTCAACGTGCGAAGTGTAACGGGCAAAAATCTCCCGGATATGCGCGGAAGCTTCTTTATAGGCATCGAAACGACCGGGTAACAGGGTGAGATGCGGGCAAAGCTTCAGGGCCATCGCCGTGGGCATGGCGCTGCGCACGCCAAATTTGCGCGCCGGATAGTTGGCAGTGCTGATCACGCCGCGTCTTTCCCGGCTGCCGCCGATGGCGAGGGGAATATCACGCAGCGCGGGGTTGTCGCGCATTTCCACTGCTGCGAAAAAGCAGTCCATATCAACGTGTATTATTTTACGCATCGCAGACCCTCACCCATACTGGATAAGTATACAGCCTTACTGCCGTTTATGAGAAGCAGTTGTAATGATTTTGTGAGCAATGAGATAATCAATAGCAATGGCGCAATTAAACATAGTGTAAACGCGCTTATCCGGACTTGCGAAAAACTACCGGGGTGCTAATGTGAGCGCTCCTGACACAGATTAGTCTGATTTCGGATCCCTTTTGCCGTCCTGGCAATGTGAATTACGTTTTATCAAGGAACCAGCAGTATGCGCAAAATCGCATTATTTCTTGCGATGCTTTTGATCCCGTGCGTCTCGTTTGCCGGGCTGCTTAGCAGCAACAGTTCAACCACGCCGGTCAGCAAAGAGTACAAACAGCAGTTGATGGGGTCGCCGGTTTACATCCAGATCTTCAAAGAAGAACGCACCCTTGATCTCTACGTCAAAATGGGCGAGCAGTATCAGCTTCTTGATAGTTATAAGATCTGTAACTATTCAGGCGGTCTGGGACCGAAACAGCGTCAGGGCGATTTCAAAAGTCCGGAAGGCTTTTATAACGTTCAGCGCAGCCAGCTGAAGCCGGACAGCCGCTTCTATAAGGCGATCAATATCGGTTTCCCGAACGCCTACGATCGTGCTCACGGTTATGAAGGCAAATACCTGATGATCCATGGCGCCTGTGTCTCTGTCGGCTGCTATGCGATGACCGATTCCGGCATTGATGAGATCTTCCAGTTTGTGACCGGCGCGCTGATTTTTGGTCAGCAAAGCGTGCAGGTGAGCATTTACCCGTTCCGCATGACCGACGCCAATATGGCGCGTCATAAATATTCTTACTATGCCGATTTCTGGAAGCAGCTGAAGCCGGGATATGACTATTTCGCCGCAACCCATCAACCGCCTGTTGTGTCGGTGGTGGACGGGCGTTACGTGGTGAGCAAGCCGATCGCTAAAGGCGCTGTGCAGCCTCAGCTGGCGTCAAACTACACGCTCCCCGAGGCAAAATAAGACCCACTCACCTGGCATGATTTTGTGCCAGGTTTCATTGCCGGTTAACGGCTGAGTGGCGATAACAGTAACCACATCATTCGGTGTGGTTTCTTTCTGGAAGTCGATCTCCACGTCCTGATCCAGCAGCGTCGCCACGCCAAAGGGCGCGCGCCTTGTGATCCAGAACAGATTAGTCGAGCAGTAGGCCATCACGTAGCGCCCGTCCGACAGCAGCATGTTAAACACGCCCTTCTCACGCAACTCTTCCGCCAGCGTCCCGATGTATTTGAACACCGCCGCCATATTGCCTGGCGTACGCGGATAGCGCGCGGTTAATTTATGCAGCAACCAGCAAAAGGCTTTTTCGCTGTCGGTTTCCCCTACCGGGCGGAAGTTGCCGGTTTCCAGCGATTTATAGCCGGTCAGCTGGCCATTGTGGGCGTAGGTCCAGTTGCGACCCCAGAGTTCACGGGTGAAAGGATGGGTGTTTTCCAGCGCCACTTCGCCACGGTTTGCCTGGCGAATATGGGCGATAACGGAGCAGGATTTGATGGGATAATCCTGTACCAGCTTTGCTATCGGCGAGTTATAGCTGGGCTGTGGATCTTTGAACGTGCGACAGCCTTTGCCTTCGTAAAAGGTAATACCCCAGCCGTCTTTATGCGGCCCGGTGCCGCCTCCGCGCTGTACAAGCCCGGTAAAGCTGAAGCAAATATCGGTAGGCACATTGGCGCTCATCCCGAGCAGTTCGCACATACAACACCTCCACCACGCTTCGGGGGCGGTCGCCCCCGATGAGAGTTATGCTTTAACCATCTCTTTTTCGATTAACTGGATCAGGATATGGATCACTTTGATATGGATTTCCTGAATACGATCAGCATAACCGAAATGCGGCACACGAATTTCAATATCCGCAGAACCGGCCATTTTGCCGCCGTCTTTACCGGTCAGGGTGATCACCTTCATGCCCTTTTCACGCGCCGCGGCAATAGCTTTGATCACGTTGCCGGAATTACCGGAGGTAGAGATCCCCAGCAGCACGTCCCCTTCACGGCCCACGGCTTCCACGTAACGCGAGAAAATATAGTCGTAACCGAAATCATTGCTGACGCAGGAAATATGGCTGACATCAGAAATAGCGATAGCCGGATAGCCAGGACGGTTTTCACGATAACGACCGGTCAGCTCCTCGGCAAAATGCATGGCATCGCAATGTGAACCGCCATTACCGCAGGAAAGTACCTTACCGCCCGCTTTGAAGCTGTCTGCCAGCAGTACCGCCGCGCGCTGAATGGCGTGGATATTGGCTTCATCTTTCAGAAAATTCGCCAGCGTTTCCGCCGCTTCGTTCAGTTCGTTACGAATCAGATCCTGGTACATGAGGGTATCCTTAAAAATGGATGAGGTTAACTCATCGCAGTGTACCGGATAGCGTTTCGGGCGAGAAGTATAAGCCTGACATATCACCGGGCCTTTTCGGTTTTCGTGCGCTCCCCCGCCCCAACAATGTGAACCAGGTTGTAATTATCTTGTAAACACATTGCTAAATAAAATGACATCCACTACAACCATAACATCACAAGTGGTCAGACCTCCTACAAGACAGGGAGCAATTTTCTATGATAATTTTGAGTATCCTCGCAACCATGGCGCTGCTCGGTGTGCTGTTTTATCACCGCGTCAGTCTGGTATTAAGTAGCGTTATTCTGCTGGCGTGGACCGCCTTGCTGGGCCTGACGGGGTTATGGTCCATCTGGGTGCTGTTGCCGCTGGCGATCATACTGGTGCCGTTCAATGTGCCATCCATGCGCAAGTCCATGATGTCGGCACCGGCCTTCCGCAGCTTCCGCAAAGTGATGCCGCCGATGTCGCGCACGGAAAAAGAGGCGATTGATGCCGGTACCACCTGGTGGGAAGGCGATCTGTTCCAGGGCAATCCTGACTGGAAAAAGCTGCATAACTATCCGCAGCCTCGTCTGACCGCTGAAGAGCAGGCGTTTATTGACGGGCCGGTGGAAGAAGCCTGCCGCATGGCAAATGATTTTCAGATCACCCATGAGATGGCCGATCTGCCGCCGGAACTGTGGGCGTTCCTGAAAGAGCACCGTTTCTTTGCGATGATCATCAAAAAAGAGTACGGCGGCCTGGAATTCTCCGCCTATGCGCAGTCCCGCGTGCTGCAAAAACTGTCCGGGGTTTCCGGTATTCTGGCGATCACCGTCGGCGTGCCTAACTCATTAGGTCCGGGGGAGCTGTTGCAGCACTACGGTACCGATGAGCAAAAAAATCACTATCTGCCGCGCCTGGCGCGCGGGCAGGAGATCCCCTGCTTTGCCCTGACCAGCCCGGAAGCGGGTTCAGATGCGGGCGCGATCCCGGATACCGGTATCGTCTGCATGGGTGACTGGCAGGGGGAACAGGTGCTCGGTATGCGCCTGACCTGGAACAAACGTTATATTACGCTCGCGCCTATCGCCACCGTACTTGGCCTGGCGTTTAAACTCTCGGATCCGGAAAAACTGCTCGGCGGTGAAGTGGATCTGGGCATTACCTGTGCGTTGATCCCCACCAACACGCCGGGCGTGGAAATTGGCCGCCGTCACTTCCCGCTGAACGTGCCGTTCCAGAATGGCCCGACCCGCGGCGACGATATTTTCGTGCCTATTGATTACATTATCGGTGGTCCGAAAATGGCCGGTCAGGGCTGGCGTATGCTGGTGGAATGTCTGTCGGTGGGTCGCGGTATCACGCTGCCGTCCAACTCTACCGGTGGTCTGAAATCGGTGGCGATGGGCATCGGCGCTTATGCCCATATCCGTCGCCAGTTCAAAGTAGCGATCGGCAAGATGGAAGGTATTGAAGAGCCGCTGGCACGTATTGGCGGTAACGCCTATGTGATGGACGCGGCGGCATCGCTCATCACCTACGGCATTATGCTCGGTGAAAAACCGGCCGTGCTGTCAGCAATTGTGAAATACCACTGTACCCATCGCGGTCAGCAGTCAATCATTGACGCCATGGATATCGCCGGCGGTAAAGGCATTATGCTGGGCGAAGGCAACTTCCTGGCGCGCGCCTATCAGGGCTCCCCTATCGCCATTACCGTGGAAGGGGCGAATATCCTGACCCGTACGATGATGATTTTCGGTCAGGGCGCGATCCGCTGCCATCCGTATGTACTGGATGAGATGAACGCCGCGCAGAAAAATGATTTGAATGCCTTTGATAAACTGCTGTTCAAACATATCGGGCACGTCGGCAGCAACATGGTGCGCAGCTTCTGGCTCGGCCTGACGCGCGGCCTGACCAGCCGTTCGCCGACCCATGATGCGACAAAACGTTATTATCAGCACCTTAATCGCCTGAGCGCTAACCTCGCCCTGCTGTCCGATATTTCCATGGCGGTGCTGGGTGGCAGTCTGAAACGCCGCGAACGTATCTCCGCGCGTCTGGGCGATGTATTAAGCCAGGTGTTCCTCGCCTCTGCGACCCTGAAACGTTATGACGACGAAGGCCGTCACGAAGCGGATCTGCCGCTGGTGCACTGGGGCGTGCAGGATGCGATTTATAAAGCTGAACAGGCGATTGACGATCTGCTGGCTAACTTCCCGAACCGCGCGGTCGCCGGATTGATGAGAGCCGTGATCTTCCCGACTGGCCGCCACTACCTTGCTCCGTCGGACAAACTGGATCATAAAGTGGCGAAGATCCTGCAAACGCCGAGCGCCACCCGGTCGCGTATTGGTCGCGGTCAGTATCTGACGCCGAGCGAGTACAACCCGATTGGTCTGCTGGAAGAGGCCCTGCTGGACGTGATGGCCGCGGACCCTGTCCACCAGCGCATCTGTAAGGAAGCGGGCCGTAATCTGCCGTTTACCCGTCTGGATGAACTGGCGCGTGATGCGCTGGCGAAAGGCATCATTACCGCTGAAGAAGCCGCGATCCTGACGAAAGCCGAAGAGAGTCGTTTACGCAGCATCAACGTCGATGACTTTGAGCCTGAAGCGCTGGCGACACAGCCGGTAAAGCAGTCATCACCGCCGGAGAATATCCGTAAAATCGAAGCCGCCTGACGTTAAGGCGCACTGTCAAACCCCGCCCTGTGCGGGGTTTTTTATTGCCAACACATTCCCTGAACGCCGTGCTACAGTGTGAAAATACGGATCTTCGGGAGACACAATGTGCCTGGTTTGAAAATTACGTTACTGCAACAACCGCTGGTCTGGATGGATGGCCCGGCCAATCTGCGTCATTTTGACAGACAACTGGAAACCCTCACCGGGCGCGATGTGATCGTCCTGCCGGAAATGTTCACCACCGGCTTTGCGATGGAAGCCGCGCAGCAATCGCTGCCGCAGGATGAGGTGGTCGCCTGGATGCATGACAAGGCCCGGCAGACCAATGCGCTGGTGGCGGGGAGCGCGGCGCTGCAAAGCGAGCGCGGGCCGGTAAACCGCTTTTTGCTGGTGGAGCCGGACGGCACCCTGCATCACTATGACAAACGCCACCTGTTCCGTATGGCCGATGAGCACCATCATTATGAAGCCGGAAATGAGCGTGTGGTGTTTGAGTGGCGCGGCTGGCGCATTCTGCCGCTGGTGTGTTACGACCTGCGCTTCCCGGTGTGGTCGCGCAATCGCAATGATTATGATCTGGCGCTGTACGTCGCCAACTGGCCTGCGCCGCGTTCGCTGCACTGGCAATCGTTGCTGGTGGCGCGCGCCATTGAAAACCTGGCCTATGTGGTGGGCTGTAACCGCGTCGGCACTGACGGCAACGGGCATCATTATCGGGGCGACAGCCGTATTGTCAGTCCGCAGGGTGAGATCTTAGCGACCGCCGAGCCGCATATGGCGACACGCATCGAGGCGGAACTGTCCCTGACGGCGCTGAAAGAGTACCGCGAGAAGTTCCCAGCCTGGCAGGATGCGGATCCTTTTACGCTGGAGTAAATCCGTGCTGCCCTCTTCTGTCATGAGAGGGCAAAATGCAACGATGGTTTCAGAAACGACAAAGCCCTGAATCATTGCTGATTCAGGGCTTTTGAATAGTGGCGGAACGGACGGGACTCGAACCCGCGACCCCCTGCGTGACAGGCAGGTATTCTAACCGACTGAACTACCGCTCCACTGTTCCCGTGGGAACGAGGCGAATATTACGGTTTACCATGCAGGGCGTCAACGCTTTTTCTTCAGTTTTGAATCAGTTGCTGCAAAAATCGCCCACATGCTGATTTTTAGCGCTTTTCGAAGGATATCAGGCGCGCCACAGGCAGCTTCCGCCTTTCTTTTGCACCAGATCGAGCCGCTTTTCATGCTCCATCACTTCTTCCTCACTGGCAAAAACCACGCGCAGATTGCTCGCCTGGCGGATAACGCGCTGAATCCCGGTTTCATCCTGCTGTTGCTGATTATCCCCTTCCATGGAAAACGCCATGCTGGTTTGCCCGCCGGTCATCAGCAGGAAAACGTCGGCGAGGATTTGGGAGTCGAGTAACGCCCCGTGCAGCGTACGTTTGCTGTTGTCTATTTCATAACGCGAGCAGAGCGCATCCAGGCTGTTTCGCTTACCGGGAAACATTTTACGCGCCAGCGCCAGGCTGTCGGTGATCTTGCAGAAGGTTTCCGTTTTCGGGATCCCGCGATTCAGCTTGCTAAATTCATAATCCATAAAGCCGATATCAAACGAGGCGTTATGGATCACCAGCTCCGCGCCGCGGATATAGTCTAAAAACTCATCGGCAATGTCGGCAAACGTCGGTTTATCCAGCAAAAACTCGTCGGCAATACCGTGTACGCCAAAAGCTTCAGGATCCACCAGCCGATCCGGTTTCAGATAAACGTGGAAGTTATTGCCGGTCAGACGGCGGTTGATGACCTCAACCGCGCCGATCTCAATGATTTTATGCCCTTCGTAATGAACGCCAAGCTGGTTCATACCGGTGGTTTCGGTATCGAGGACGATCTGTCGTGTAATTGCAGTGCTCATGTCGGTCATTTATGTCAGACTTATCGTTTTACTTGCCGTTTTTAATTACAGGAAGTCTACCAGAGATGCTTAAACAGGTAGAAATTTTCACCGATGGATCTTGCCTCGGTAATCCGGGTCCGGGTGGTTATGGTGCAATATTACGCTATCGCGGCCATGAAAGAACCTTCAGCGAAGGCTATCGGCTGACCACCAATAACCGGATGGAGCTGATGGCCGCTATCGTCTCCCTCGAAGCGCTGAAAGAGCACTGCGAAGTGGTGCTTAGCACCGACAGCCAGTACGTCCGCCAGGGGATCACCCAGTGGATCCATAACTGGAAAAAACGCGGCTGGAAAACCGCCGAAAAAAAACCGGTAAAAAATGTCGATTTATGGAAGCGCCTGGACACCGCCCTCGGTCAGCATGAGATCCGCTGGGAGTGGGTGAAAGGCCACGCCGGACATCCGGAGAACGAACGCTGCGATGAGCTGGCGCGCGCGGCGGCCATGAATCCCACTCAGGACGACATCGGTTATCAGCCGGACGCCTGATCAGGGCTTGCGAAACTGGCGCGTCGCGCCCACTGCCTGCCTGACACGTTGCCGGGCCTTACTCTGTTTCATGGGATTAAGCGTCAACGGGATAGTCCGTTTACGGGCCACAATCAGTTGCATGCAGCCAAGGGCGGGCAGATGCGTACTCAACATTTTTCCGCCCTGCCTGCGCCAGGGTAAGACGTGAAAGCGGCTGTAGTGCAGCACTTCAAAGTTGAGCAGCGATAACCAGTCCAGTTGTCGCATCATGGTAAACATGCGGCTGCGGTAGATTGCCGACTGTCTTCGTATCGGCACGAGTTTGCGCAGCCCAAGCAGGCTTACCGGATTAAAGCCGCTGATCACCAGCCAGCCATCATCAATCAGCACACGGTCCGCTTCCCGCAATAAGCCGTGCGGATCGCCACACCAGTTGTGGGTGTGCGCCAGTAAACAGGCGTCGATAGATTTATCGGCAAACGGCAAATGCAGCGGATCCGCCCTCACCTGTAAGGCGTCGCCCTGAGGCGCTACATTGACCTGATGCGAGATAGCGCAAGTTTCGACATTGATTTCTGCGCTGAGATTGCCAATCTTAAGCAGGTGAAATCCATAGATTTTCGCCAGCCATGGCTTGAGTTGCAGTTCCAGCGCGGCACGATAATGTTCGCCTGCGGGAAAGTCACTCCAGTGTTCGGGTGCCACAAATGTTTGAGGTATCCTTGCCGCCTTCATCACAACCTTCCGCTACGCTTTGAGAGGTAATTATGAATCTTAACAGTATTCCCGCCTTCCAGGACAACTACATCTGGGTGCTCAGCAACGACGAAAGACGCTGTCTGATTGTCGATCCGGGCGAAGCCGCGCCGGTGCTGGATGCAATCAAAGAAAACCAGTGGCAGCCCGCCGCTATTTTACTGACGCATCATCACAATGATCATGTCGGCGGCGTGAAGACGTTACTGCAACAGTATCCCGATATTCCGGTCTACGGTCCGGCGGAAACCCAGGGTAAAGGCACGACAGAAATTGTAACCGGGGGCGATAAAATTACCGTTTTGGGTATGGAGTTCGCGGTGTTTTCCACGCCAGGTCACACTTTAGGACATATCTGTTTCTTCAGTTTCCCTTATCTTTTTTGCGGCGACACGATGTTTTCTGGCGGGTGCGGCAGACTGTTCGAAGGCACGCCGGAGCAGATGTACCAGTCCTTTGTCAAAATTGCCGCCCTTCCGGACGAAACGCTCGTTTGTTGCGCACATGAATACACGTTAGCCAATATGAAGTTTGCCCACAGTATCCTACCGCACGATTCGCTCATAAATGATTACTACAATAAAGTTAAAGACTTACGCGCAAAAAAAGAAAAGACATTACCCGTTTTTCTGAAAAATGAACGCCACATAAATTTATTTTTACGTACGCAAGACCCTGTTTTAATTGATCAAATAAATAAAGAAACAAATTTGCAACAGCCTGAGCAGCGTTTTGCCTGGTTGCGGGCAAAGAAAGATGACTTCTGACGGTTATGCTTGTCTTCTGCAAACATCGCCGTTATGATCGGTCGTCTTTTAAGCAACTATTGACACACACATGAAGGCAAAAGCGATATTACTCGCCTCTGTCCTGCTGGTAGGTTGCCAGGCTAATCAAGATGGCAACGTTCAACAGCACGCACAGAGCCTTTCTGCAGCTGGTCAAGGGGAAGCAGGAAAGTTTACGAGTCAAGCACGCTGGATGGACGATGGGACATCCTTCGCGCAGGATCAAGACTTGTGGGCTCTCATTGGCGACGAGCTAAAGATGGGAATTCCGGAGAATGGCCGGATTCGCGAACAGAAACAGAAGTATTTGAACAATAAGAGCTATCTCCACGATGTAACTTTACGGGCAGAGCCGTATATGTACTGGATAGCAGGGCAAGTTAAGAAACGTAACATGCCCATGGAACTGGTACTACTACCCATAGTGGAGAGCGCTTTTGACCCACACGCGACGTCTGGTGCCAATGCCGCAGGCATTTGGCAAATCATTCCGAGCACGGGGCGCAATTATGGTTTAAAACAGACACGCAATTACGATGCGCGTCGTGATGTAGTGGCGTCCACAACGGCCGCGCTCGACATGATGCAGCGTCTGAACCGTATGTTTGACGGCGACTGGTTATTAACAGTCGCGGCCTATAACAGCGGTGAAGGTCGTGTACTGAAGGCAATGAAAGCGAATAAAGCCCGGGGTAAACCCACGGACTTTTGGTCTCTTTCACTGCCACAGGAAACCAGGATTTACGTGCCAAAAATGCTGGCTTTGAGCGATATTCTCAAGAACAGCAAGCGTTATGGCGTTCGTCTGCCTTCTACAGATGAAAGTCGTGCGCTGGCGCGCGTCAGGTTGAACAGCCCGGTTGAGATTAACCAGCTGGCTGAAATGGCGGGAATACCCGTGAACAAGCTGAAAACCTTTAACGCAGGCGTTAAAGGCTCGACGCTCGGTTCGAGCGGCCCTCAGTATGTGATGGTGCCGCAGAAACATGCAGAACAGCTGCGTGAATCACTGGCTTCCGGCGAAATCGCTGCCGTACAGCCGACGCTGCTCGCGGATAATAAACCGCTGACCAGCCGAAGCTATAAAGTACGTTCAGGGGATACGCTTTCTGGCATTGCGTCACGTCTCGGCGTGACATCCAAAGATCTCCAGCAATGGAATAATCTGCGGGGTGCAAGCCTGAAGGTCGGCCAGAACCTGACCGTCGGTGCGGGCAGCAGCGCGCAGACCCTGGCGAACAACAGCGATAGCATTACCTATCGTGTTCGCAAAGGCGATTCGCTGTCGAGTATTGCTAAACGTCACGGCGTGAACATCAAAGATGTGATGCGCTGGAACGACAGTACCGATAACCTGAAGCCTGGCGATCAGCTGACGCTGTTTGTGAAGAACAGCGCGACACCTGACTCCTGATGATGAAAAAAGGCACCGCTTCCCCGGTGCCTTTTTTATTTCTCCCGCTTTTATTGCGCTTTCTGCGCCTCGACCATAATGATGTCACTGGTAAAAGAGCCGTCATCCTGCAATTCGAAGTAACGCTTTACCTCATGAGATGCGCTTTGCTGGTATAAGCGTATGGCCTCGCACAGCGGCTGCGGCGTGCGCATGCGCGCCACCCAGGACGCAAATTCAAGCACCAGACGATCGGTGGTCAGCGTCCGCGAAATCAGGCCGGCCTCAGTAATCATCGACAGCCATTCTCCAGAAGAATAGTTCTGCACATGCGACGTATCGCGCAGCGCTTCGACCGTTTGCAGCCAGATGTTCCGCACCGGATGGCCTGGCGACATCACGTCCATAATAATCAGCGTCCCGCCGGGTTTCAGTACGCGTTTGACTTCACGCAGCGCCTGACCGACATCATGCCAGTGATGCGCGGAATAGCGGCTGATCACCACCTCAAAAGAGGCATCGGCAAAAGGCAACGCTTCTGCATAGCCCTGCTGCGTATCAATATTGTTCAGTCCTTTTTCCCGCGCCGCCTTCGCCACCACCTCCAGCATTTGTGCCGATAAATCATAAGCCGTCACCTGCGCCACGACTTCAGCAGCGGTAAAACTCGCGTGTCCCGCGCCGCATCCCAAATCCAGAACCTGCGAGCCGGCATGTCCGGCCAGCCGCGCCCGCAGTTGCTGTAAATCGCGGCCAGAGGCATGTACAGCGCTGGTTAAATAGGCGCTGGCCTGAGAGCCAAACTGTTTTTCGACGTGATCGTGATGGGATTGCGTGGTCATGGTGTCATCCTTCTGTGAGTTAAATGAAGGGCAGCGCCATGGTTGCAGGCCTGCCCTGGGGCAGACCTGACACGCCTTTATTTATCAGGTTTGCCGGGACTGAATTCGACGAGTAGCGGGTTGTGATCGGAGGCGCGGGTCACCAGCACGGAGGCTTGATCCACGTTCAGACCACGATAGAAGACAAAATCAAGCGGACGACCGAAGGCGCGACGGCGGTTGTCGTCAGTAAAGCGCACCTGGCGCATCGACATCTCTCTGGAGAAACGGTACAGCGCGTTCATACGCTGGCGGCTCCAGGCATTAAAATCTCCGGCCATGATCACCGGGCCGTTATGTTGCGCGATTTGATCGCCAATCGGCAGCAGTTGCTTACTGTAAACATCGACGCCGAGACTGAAATTCACCGCATGGACGTTCACCACCATCAGCAGCCGTGAATCCGGCAAGGGATATACCGTGACCAACGCCGATTTCGCCAGCCGCAGGATGGGTTCGCGCTCGCGCAGCGGGCAGCAATAAACCGGATGCGCGGAGGAGAGCGTCATCACGCCGGAGGGGTGTTGCGGCAGCACAAAAGCGGGAACCTGATCGGCAGCCAGATAGTTGGTGGTGGCGAATCTCACCAGTTCAGGGGTGGTTTGCGCCTCCTGCAGCAAGACCAGGTGGGCGTCTTTACCGAAGTTTTGCAGCACAGAGAGCCATTCCGCCCGCTGCTGTTTAAAGATGTTCCACACCAGCACGCGGATCTTATCGTCACTGCTTAAGGGCGCGCCAGGTGGCAGTGCCTGACCAATGCTCGCGAATGAACCTGGCGGCAAAATTCGCTCAGCAGGTTGACCGGCAATATAGCGCATAGCATAGGTATTCTTTCGCACTTTTGGTTTCAAACCTCTGTCGCTGTGAGCCGCCCCGGAAGCAGAGTAGCCTTTCTGTTATAGGGATTTTAGCGCACACTTTCAACGCTATTCGGGTAAAACATCATTAATGGGACCAGGCCCTCCGCCTGCGCCCCCGTAAAACTATGATGCATAAGTGTCAGTTATCATTAAAATAGCGTAATAATTTTGCGACAGGGGCAATAATGAAGGCGACATCGGAAGAGATGGCAATTTTTGTGGCGGTGGTGGAAAGCGGCAGCTTCAGCCGGGCAGCCGAACAATTAGGCCAGGCTAACTCCGCCGTCAGCCGGGCGGTGAAAAAGCTGGAGATGAAGCTGGGCGTCAGCCTGCTCAACCGCACCACCCGCCAGCTTAGCCTCACCGAAGAAGGCGAGCGCTATTTCCGCAGGGTACAGCTTATTTTGCAGGAGATGGCGGCGGCGGAAAATGAAGTAATGGAAGCCAGATTAATGCCCCGCGGCCTGTTGCGCATCGATGCCGCCACACCGGTGGTGCTGCATTACTTAATGCCGCTCATCAAACCCTTCCGCGAACGCTACCCGGAAATGACGCTGTCGCTGGTCTCGTCCGAAACATTCATCAACTTGATTGAGCGTAAAGTAGATGTGGCGATCCGCGTGGGTAAGCTCACCGACTCCAGCCTGCGCGCCCGCCCGCTGTTCAGCAGCTACCGCCGCATGATCGCCTCGCCGGCCTATCTGGCGCGCTACGGCACACCGGAAACCGTTGAGGATCTCGAGAAGCATACCTGCCTTGGTTTTACCGAGCCGGTATCCCTGAATACCTGGCCTGTCGCCTGCCCGGACGGGCAGCTTTATGAGATCACCTGCGGCATTTCATCGAACAGCGGGGAAACCCTGAAACAGCTGTGTCTCGGCGGCAACGGCATCGCCTGCCTGTCGGATTATATGATCGATAAGGAAATTGCCAGCGGCGAACTGGTAGAAGTGTTGCCTGCGAAGCGCCTGCCGGTGGATATGCCTTTCAGCGCCGTCTATTACAGCGATCGGGCGGTAAGTACCCGCATCCGCGCCTTTATTGATTTTCTCAGCGAGCATACCCGTTAAAAAAGAGCGTATCTTATTAGCCGCCTGGCTTAGGCTTTATCCTGGTGGATATAATATTAATCGCTATTTTTATTATATTTCGGGCATTAGGAAACTCTTTCATTTAATTGATAAAATCGTTTCACAACTCGGTCTTTAATTGCCGCAGACATTTCAATTTTCAGTCCCCCATTGACACTGTTATTCTGTTACCTATACACTTAGTTACAAGTGCAATAGGAAATTACGCACATTCCTGTCCCTCAAGGATTTTTCACAAGAAACATATTCATATCATTTATATATTACAGAGACAACAATGGACGTTGCCAATAGTTCTTCATCTTTTCTTTCGCAGGAAGCAGAAAAACTTAATATATCAGCCTGGTTAATAAATCAGACGCCGCACCCGGATAATCTTTGTTTCAGAACGCTTAACAATAACTGGACGTACCGTGATGTTAAGAAAACGGTAGATCTTATTGCGGCGAATTTGTTGATTAAACATAAGTTTAAGCCCGGCAACAGAGTAGCGTTGCTTGCCCCATGCAGTATTGCCCAGACGCTGTGCTGGCTGGCGGTAGTACGGGCGGGCGGCGTCATCACCACCCTGAACCCGGCATCAAGCAAGGTGGAATTCGATAATATTATTGAACTGGCCTCCCCTGCGCTCATTATTATTGATGAAAGCCTGCGGGAAAAACATATTTCCGATGAGCACCATCCGCTATTTTCCAGAATGATTAGCATTGATTCAGAAAAGGAAAATGATGGATTTATTTCCGCTCCTCTGCTTGAGGCAGTTCCTGCGTCCTTCTGCTGGCCAGAAAGCCATGCCAGCGACATTGCCCTCATTGCTTTTACCTCGGGCAGCACCGGCAAACCTAAAATAACGTTTCACAGTCATGGCGATATTAAAGCCAATTGCGAAAGTTATGTTATTAATATATTAAAACCTCAGCCTGCTGACATTATTGTCTGTACCGCGCCGCTCTCTTTTAATTATGGTTTAGGCTCGCTGATCTTTGCGCCAATGACGGTAGGCGCCAGTTCGGTATTACTCCGGGAAGTGTCGCCTAAAACGCTGCCAGAGATTATCGCGCGTTTTCAGGCAACGGTGCTATTTACCGCGCCTACCGCCTATCGCCGTTTACTGAAAGCCGGATGGTCGACATCAACGCTGCGCAAATGCATTTCTGCGGGTGAAACCCTGCCGGAAGATCTTGCCCTCCAGTGGCGGGAAGCCACCGGGCTGGTGTTAACCGATGCGCTGGGATGCACCGAAGCGCTGCATATTTTTATCTCCACCCGCGAAGAAGACGCCCGCCCTGGCTGGACGGGCAAAGCGCTGCCGGGCTATGAAGTGGCGGTGCTGGATGAGTCAGGCCAGCATCTGCCGGCAGGTATGCCGGGGTATCTGGCGGTACGCGGTCTCATCGCGGACAGAGCGCTTGCCAAAAGCGGCCCCTTTGCAGGCTGGCTGATCACGGGCGACCGCGCCGAGCAAAACAGCGACGGGTATTTCCGCCATCTTGGCCGTATCGATAACCTGATCATTACCCGCGGCTTCACCCTCGATCCGACGGAAATCGAAAACGCCATACTGCGCTCAGGCGCTGTCAAAGAGTGCATGGTAACGGGCGAGGACGACAAAGAGATCACTCAACGTATTGTTGCCAGCCTGGTGCCTGAAGACCCCGTCACCTTTGATGTGGGCGTCCTGCGCCAGTGGCTCGCCACACAGCTCAGTTATTACAAGCTGCCGCACTGCTTTCATATCGTCACTGCGCTGCCGCGCAACGGCAACGGCAAGCTGATGCGCAAACGCCAGGCTATTGCCGCCGCCGCGCCCCTGCCGCGCCGCTTCAGCAAGCAACACTTTCAGCCTGCCGATATTCATGAACGTCATCAGTTTCTGGAACAGCACACCGGCGTGTCGCTGGCGCCGCTGTTTGATGAGTCACTCAATGCCGAAACCTTAAAAGGCAATATTGAGAACGCTATCGGCACGGCGTCCGTTCCGGTAGGCATCGCCGGGCCGTTACATGTGCAGGGCCAGTATGCCAGCGGCGGATTTTATGTTCCGCTGGCCACCACGGAAGGCTCAATGGTCGCCAGCTATCACCGGGGGATGAAGCTGTTTAACGCTGATAATCCGGTTAAGACGGTGATTAGCGGCGAAAACATGCAGCGCTCACCGGTCTTCTGTTTTGACAGCATGATCGATGCCACCGCCTTCGCCCATTGGCTGCCCTCACAGCTTCCGGCGTTACAGCAGCAGGTGAGCGAGCATTCGCGCTTCGCAAAACTGCGTTCCCTTGACGTGCAACCGCTGGATCGCACGGTGTTTGTGCGCTTTAACTACACCACCGGCGACGCTGCCGGGCAAAACATGGTGACTATCGTGACCGAGAAGCTCTGTTTATGGCTCCTCGACCGCTGCCCGTGGCCCTACCGCTATTTGCTGTCCGGGAATTTCGACACCGATAAAAAGCACTCCGCCCTCAATATGATCAGCGGCCGTGGACGCCGGGTATCTGCTGAGATCGTTGTGCCCGCGAACGAGCTTTACAAGGTGATGAAAACCACGCCGGAACAGTTTATGGAGCTGTACTGGCTGGCGACCAAAGGCGGCTGGCTGGCGGGTGCCACCAGCAACGGCTGTCACAGCGCCAACGGTATCGCCGCCCTGTTTATCGCCCTCGGACAGGACGCCGCCTGCGTGGCGGAATCCAGCAGCATGATGATGGACTGTCGCCAGACGACGGACGGCGATCTGCGGGTCGCCATCACCATCCCGTCGCTGATCGTCGGCACCGTCGGCGGCGGCGTGAACCAGCCCTATGCTCAGGCGGGTCTTGCCCTGCTGGGCTGCCAGGGCGCAGGAAAAGCCAACAAACTGGCGGAAATTGTCGCCGCCACTGTGCTGGCGGGCGAACTTTCGCTGGCCTGTGCGATGGCCAGCCACACCTGGGCGACGGCGCACCGTAAACATGGCCGCACCTCCTCCACTGCAAAGGCCTGATAACCACTACTGATTAAGGAATGACGATGAAAGGGAATTTAACTTCAGAACTTACGCTACGCCATATGGACTTTTCATTCACGCCGGATGAAGAGCATCCTTACTGGTTAAAACGCGACGCCTCGCTTGCGGCAAATCTCGATGCGCTGTCATTGATGTTTCCGGAAGCGGAACGCCTGTTTATCAACTCGGTAAAACAGACGCTGAAAGCTCATCCCGATATGGAAGAGGCGCAGGAGATTGCCCGCCGTTTTTACTATCAGGAAGCAGAGCACACGCGCTGGCACAATAAATATAATCGTTCGCTGGGCCTGCCGGAGCGCTTCGTGGAAAACAACGAACGCCTGCTGGGTCGTTGCTTTAACTGGCTGCGCAGCCTTAAGCCGCGTAATCAGCTCGCGGTCACCTGTGCGCTGGAGCACCTGACGTCCATCGGCGGCAAACAGGTGATCGGCAATCCCCGCTGGCTTGAGGGAGCGAGCGATGAAATGAAAGCCCTGTGGTACTGGCACGCCATTGAAGAAGTGGAGCACCGCAGCGTGCCTTTCGATATTTATATGAAAACCGGCGGCAGCTATCCGCACCGAATTGTCTGGTCGCTGGCGTCTTTCCTCATCTTCGCCCTGCTGCTGTTAAAACTCAGCACCGGCGCGATGAAAGCCCGCGGTGAACTTACCCTGGCGAGCATTCCCGGCACGCTGTGGAAGCTGTATGGCTGGAAGGGCCTGTACGTCACCATCATCAAAGATTTTCTGCCCTGGTTCCTGCCGGGCTTCCATCCTGAACAGACCAGAATGGACGCCGATAAGCTGGCCGCCGCCCACAAGCACATCGCGAACTGGGAGAAAGGGCAAAAGTGACAGTGCGTATAACCTTCCCTTTATACCGGCAGCAAACAGAAATCGTCATGAGCCAGGCGATCCACGGGCACAGCGAACACTTTCAGATGGTTTCAGCGGTGTCTTTCCCTGCCGGTCACGACTGGCAGCGGGTGACGGATGCGCTGACGCGCCTGTGGCATGACAAAGCGATCCTGCGTGTGCGCTTTACCCGCACCGACGAGGGTATTCGCCAGTATGTGGACAGCCAGATGCCGCAATGGGACACCGCGCCCACTGTCTGCGACGCCCACACCATCGCCGGGATGCTGGAAGCCTGGCAATATGAACCCGCAGAGCTGTTTGACGCGCCGCTGTACGACGCCCGCCTGTTTTACTGTGGCGATCGACTGGTCGCCACCTTCCGCATTCATCATGCCATTGTCGATGGCCTGTCGCTGTGCCGCCTGAAAACCATGGCGCTGGACTACAGCGCCAGCCGCAAACGCGTGGACGATGCCGGTGCGCTGCCGGAGATGCGCTGCGATTATCTGGAGCAGTGCGGGCCGCAAATCACACCGCCTGCGGTCACCCGCTACTGGCAGCAAACCCTGCCAGCGTTATTGCCGTTCAGTAAACCGGCGCTGTCGTCCACCCGCATCATCCGCCGCAACTTTTTTATTCCCTGCGATCAGGCGCAGCTGGCGCGACACGCGGGGGTGCCGGAAAATCAGCTCAATACGCTTTATTACAGCGTAATGAGCTGGCTGTGGCATGTGGTCAGCGATGAAACTGATTTTCTCGCCTGGCTGCCGGTGTGTGATAAACCGGGACTGGATCCGGAAGCGCTGGGAAACTTTGTTACCCTGCTGCCGACGTTATTCTCCGTGCCGCAACCCTGCTCGTTACAGGAATGGATCGCCCGGTGCCAGAAGGTGCTGTTCCGCCTGTTCCGCAACCGGCAGATCTCCATGAGCGAGCTTAATCAGATTGCCGGCGCGCCGATCAACAGTGACGTGGTGTTCACCATTCTGCCCGCCACCTCCCGCCAGGATGAGGAAGAACTGACGGGGCTGAATGACTGGGCGGGCGGCGGTCTGCACGGCGCGTCCGTGGTGTTCTCCCTGCGCACCGATGCCCGTCGCGATGGCCTGGTGCTGCATGTGGATATGAACGCGCAGTGGGCGGCGCAGCATGATGTCGATGCGCTGGTCAAACGCGCGGCGCAGACGCTGAACAGGCTGTTCGCCGTTCCGGCACAAGAGCCGCTTCCGGCTATCGAACCGCTGCATCAACGTCCGGCGCCGCTGAACCGACTCACCCCTACCCGCCAGCAACTGCCCATGCTTAACGCCATGGCGCGTAATCCTGCCGTACTGACCTACAACTGGGGGGAAAGCTACAGCATCAACGCGCCGCTGGATGCCGGACGTATGGCGCTGGCGGTACGTGACGTCACGCGTCACTTCACGGCGCTGCGCACGGTGTACCAGCAGCAGGGCCGTGACATCACGCTGTGGCACGACGAGATGTGCGAGATCCCTCACAAGTTCATCGATTTACGCAACAGCGATGCGGATGTGCAGGCGGAGATCGCCCGTCTGAATAAGCAGCCCTGGTCGCCGCTGGCGCCGCTGGCGGGCTCGTGGCTGTTCCAGTTGGCGGAGCAGCAGTTTGTCTGGTTCTTCCGCTGCCACCATCTGATTTACGATCACCACGCCGCGCGGGTGATGTTTACGGCGGTGTCCCGCCGCTATCACGCGCCCGATGCCGTTCTGCCGGAGTGTCATTATCCGCAGCTGGCCGGGGCGTTCAGCGCGTCTCAGGCACTGATGCCACAGCCGCCTGCGCCGCTGAGCTTCCATGGCATTGCCGCCGCGCACTGCCGTAGCGGGCATAACCTGCTGGTGCAGGAGAAAATCAGCGGTGACGCGCTGCGCCATTTCCGGCAGCTGACGCAGGCCCTTTCGCCCGCACGCCCACACCAGGCGCAGGCAAACCTGCTGCTGGCCGCGTTTGCCGCCACCTTTGCCGATGTTTGCCAGCAATCCACGCTGGATATCGGCATTTTTACCCATAACCGCAAAGCGGCACGCTGGCGCGAGACTTTCGGCCTGATGATGGAGCCGCGCACGCTGTCGCTCAACATAGATACCCGCGCGAGCCTGCAACAGCTGGCAGACGATATTGCCTTGGAAATCCGCAGCGCCGACGCGCCGACCGCCCGGGGAGCCAGCCTGCACTTCAACTATGTGCCGGAGGAAACCCTGCAATTTGGCGATCTCCCCGTCAGCGTAGAGTGGATCTACGAAGCGGAAGACGATGACGTGCCGGTGTCGCTGATGGTGAATGCGTCGGATAACGATATTGAACTGAATTTCATCGGCAACGGGGCGCTGTTCAGCGCGCCACAGCTGCAACGTATCGCGCAAAGCTGCGTGCATTATTTGCGTCAGGCAGGCGAGCGGCCGGCACTGGAAAAGGTAAGGCGCAGCCTTCCCGCGCTTGCGCTTCAGCCGGAGCCGGAGCAGGATCTGCCCATGGCCCCTCACGTGCTGAGCCTCATCCGCCAGCATGCCGCTGATGACCCCTGGCGTATCGCGCTGGAAACCCCGACGCTGACGCTCACCTATGGCGAACTGTGGCAGGCGGTCTATCTCTGCGCCCAGGATCTGACCACCTACGGGCTTAAGACCGGAGATCGGGTGGCGCTCTGTCTGTCGACACGCCACCATGCCATCATCGCTATGCTGGCCTGCCTGTCGCTGGGCGTCTGCTACATTCCGCTGGCCTGTGAAGATCTGCGCAGCGGGCGGCTTGACGCCGCTCTGACGCGTTGCGGCTGCCGGATGATCATTGGCGATACCTCCGAACCCGCAGGCAAGCTGCTGTATCGTAAACACCGCCTGCGTCTGGACAGCGCCGGGTTACCGCTCTGGCAGCCCGACCTGACGGCGCTGGACGAGGTTGATGCGTATATTATTTTCACCTCCGGCTCCACCGGTGAACCGAAAGGCGTCTGTGTACAAAGCTCTGCGCTGGCGACCTTTATCGTCAGCGCCATTCCGCTCTATACCCTTGATCGCAACAGCCGCATGCTGCAATTCAACATGCTGACCTTCGACGCCAGCGTGGAAGAAGTGTACGGCACGCTGTGCGCGGGCGGTACCCTGCTGACAAGCGATGACCGGGAAGTACGCCGTGACTTTGCCGTATTCCTCGATCTGCTGATGGGCTGGCAGCCGACGCACATTTCGCTGCCGACGCCGTTCTGGTCGCTACTGACGCCCTGGATGCAGGAAAGACAGGCGCGCTTCCCGGCCAGCCTGGCGTTTCTCATTACCGGCGGCGATGAGATGCGCTACGAAACGCTGCAACACTGGTTCGCGCTGCCGCGCACGCCTGCGCTATTCAACACCTACGGCCCGACCGAAGCCACCTGTATCGTCAGCGCCGGGCAGGTTGATGCGCAAAAAATGGAGGCGTACCGCAAAACCGGCGTGCCCATCGGCCAGCCCCTGCCCCATTGCGCCTTTATGGTGGCCGATGAAAATGGCCTGCCTGTACCGGCGGGATGTCTGGGCGAGCTGATTGTCGCAGGGCGTCACGTCGCACGCGGCTACTGCGATCGCCCGTTCATCGCGCCAGGGGAGGGTCTGTTGCCGCCGCAACGCTACGCCACCGGCGATCTGGTGCGCTGGTCGCCGGAAGAGGGGCTGACCTTCTTCGGCCGCAAAGACGGTCAGGTGAAGATTTCCGGCTACCGGGTTAACCCGCTGGAAATCGACGGCACGCTGATGACGCATCCGCAGGTGGTGTACTGCACCACGCTTGCCAGCGAGGGGGCGCTGAAACAGTTGCACAGCGTGGTGGTCGCTCCCGGCTGCGATGTCACCGCCCTGCGCCAGCACTGTCAGCGCCATCTGCCGGAGTGGCTGGTGCCGCAGCATATCCATCTGGTGGATGAACTGCCGCGTCATGCCGCTAACGGGAAATTTGACCGCCGGGCGCTGTTGACGCTTATCAGCCAGACCACCAGCGATTCGGAAAAACCTGCCGCGCACCCGCAGGCGTTTTCCGTGTTCCAGAAGTACATCGGCCAGGATCTGCCTTATGAAGCGAACTTCCTCGATTACGGGGCGACGTCACTGGTGATCGTGCAGATCCTCTATGAACTGCGCAGCGATTATGGTCTGACGTTAGAGCTGGAGGATATGTACCGCCGCCCCAGCGCGAAACAGCTACTGGAAGAACAGAGGCCGCTGAAACCGGCTGTGGCAAGCCCGCTTATCAAAGCGTAAATGCACTACGGCGGCGCAGCCGGGAAGGACGCGCCGCCGCTAAACATAACGACATCAGGGATGAATAATGGGTAAGACCAACGCCACCGTGCGGCCATCGCTGTTTCTGGTTCACGCCGGGGACGGCAATATTTCACACTACACCGGCCTGACGCCGCTGTTGCGGCCTTATGCCGACGTCTATTACCTGCAGGCCTCCGGCATTGCGGAAGGCACCACGCCGCTCGACAGCGTGGAGGAGATGAGCGCTTACTATCTTCAGGCGGTACGCAGCACGCAGCCCTGCGGGCCTTATTTTATCGGCGCTTACTCTTTCGGCGCGCAGACCGCCTTTGAGATGGCGCGACAGCTGGCCTGCGCCGGGGAAAAAGTCAGCCTCTGTTTTATCGACGCCTTCTGTATTTATGACGTTCCGCCGCCGTCGGAAAAACTCTATTTCCAGATGTTCCTGCGCGATTTTCTCGGTCTGGTATCCGCGGAACGCCCGCTGCTGCGCCTGATCCCGCAATGGGGGAAAACCCTGGCGGCGGGCGTGCTCGGCTCGCTGCTCGGCTTGGTGCCTGCCGGTCCACGCTGGAAGGCGCTGGAATTTATCAGCTATCGCGTCGGCGGGCGGAGCTGGCGGCTCAGTCCGCAGCAAATCCAGCGCACGCTGGCTACCTATATCAGCATCAATAACGCCGTCATGCGCTACCGGCCGCAGACCTGCCCGGTCAGGCTGCTGTTGCTGCGCGGCGAGCGCAATCGCATCGACTGGTTTTCTCATCTCTCGCTGCGGCTGCTGGGCGATGAAACGCTGACCCAGGCGATGAACCAGTTCCGGCAAAACCTGCAACAGCGCGACTACGGCTGGGGACAATTTACCGCCGCCGTGGAAGTGCGCCGCGTGAACGCTAACCACTATGAAATGCTTAAACATGACGCTCTGCCGCAGGTTGCGGCGAGCATGATCGACTGGCTCAGGGAAGAAGCATCGTTATGAATACATCCCGGTTTTTAATCAGCGGCTTTCGCTTTCCCTTCGCCGCCTGGTTTGCCCGTTCGTTACAGGAGGCCGGTGCGCAGGTGACGGCTATCGACAGCAACCGCGCCGCGCTTTCAAAACTTATCGCGCCGGACGTGCCTTTCATTCGCCTGCCCTGTTTACGCGCCCATCCGCAGCGTTTTCTGGAAGCGGTAAACCGGCTGGCGCAACAGGCCCCGGCGACGCGCCTTATTCCGATGTTTGAAGAAAGCTTCTGGCTGGCGCGGCAGCATGCCCTCGGGCGGCTGGATCCGTCCATTGAACTCTTCGTCCTGCCGGATGCGCTGATTACCCGTTTGCACAGCAAATACGAGGTGCTGGCGCTGGCGAAAGATGCGGGGCTGATTACGCCGCGTACTGAGGTGGTTGACAGCGTGGCAGACTGGCGCCGCCTTTCTGTCGATTATCGTTCTCCTCTGCTGAAACAGGAGTTTTCCAGCTTCGGCCACGGCGTTTTTCTGGATCCCCGTATCCCGCTGATTGAAGCGCAGCTGCCACGCCAGGATGGGGGACGCTGGCTGATCCAGGAGAAGCTGATCGGTCGTGAACTTTGCACCTACAACCTCGCGCATAAGGGTAAACTGCTGGCCCACGCCTGCTATTTGCCCCGCCACCGCTGGAAACAGAGCGCAGCCTTCGGCTTTGAGGCGCTGCGTCATCCTGATGTCGAAGCCTTCTGCCGCCGCTTTATCGCTCAGCATTCCCTCAGCGGCCAAATCAGCTTCGACCTGATGGAGACGCCGGACGGCCTGGCCATCGTGGAGTGTAATCCGCGTGCCACCAACGGCCTGCTGTTGCTGGATAACGCCGGGGCCAGGCTGCTGAGCGCCGGGGATGCCGACGCAACTGTTCTGCTGCCCGATGAGGGGGATATCCGCAGCTTTCATTGCATGCTGCGTTCAAAAGCGCGTTTCGCCAGCACCGAACAGCGTGCCGACACGGCACGGGAGATCGCCCGCAGTCGCGATATGTTCGCCGGGGTTTCCGCGCCACGGCTGATGGCGGCCATGAGCCTGCACATGCTGGATATCACGCAAAATATGCTGCGCTGGCGGGTGCCCGCGCGTTTTGCCTCGGTGGCGGACATCAGCTGGCAGTACCGGGAGGGACTATGACCGCCGTCACCCTGAGCAAGGTTGCAAAATATTATCGGATGGGCCGGGAGCGGGTAGCGGCGCTGAGCGACGTCAGCCTTGCGATCCCTGCGAACCAGTTTTCCGTGCTGGCGGGGCCTTCCGGCAGCGGTAAAAGCACGCTGCTCAATCTTATTGGCTGTCTCGACAAGCAGGACGACGGCGAGATTTATCTGCACGGCGAGTCGGTGCGCGGCTGGTCTGATCGCCAGATGACCGCGTATCGCGCCACCCACATTGGTTTTGTGTTCCAGAACTTCAACCTGCTGCCGGTATTGACCGCCGGGGAGAACATCGAATACCCGCTGCTGATGTGCGGCATGAAGCCGGCGCAACGCCGCGCGCGCGTGGCGCGGTTGATTGATGAGGTCGGGCTGGCAGGTAAAACCGACGCCATGCCGGGGGAATTATCCGGCGGGCAACGTCAGCGGGTGGCGATCGCCCGCGCGCTGGCGCATACCCCAAAACTGGTGCTGGCGGACGAGCCGACGGCGAATCTGGACAGCGCCACCGGGCTGCAAATTATCCTGCTGATGCGCAGGCTCCAGCATGAGCACCAGACCACCTTTGTTTTTTCCTCGCACGATCCGCAGCTCATCGCCCATGCCGACAGGGTCTTTACTCTGAAAGATGGCCAGTTAGTCCGGGAGGCGTCATGAAATTGCTGCGTCTGGCGTTACGTAATCTGCGGCGTAATGGTCGCCGTACCCTTTCAACGCAGCTGGCGCTGACCATCGGCACCGCCGCGCTGTTGCTGTTCGGCGGTTTTGTCAGCGACATCGCCAGCGGGCTGGAAACCGCCTATGTGCAGCGCGCGGGCCATCTGCAACTTCACCGCGCGGGATATATGGCGCTTGGCAGCGGCAATCCCACTGCTTTCAGCATTGCCGACAGCGATCGGCTGATCGCGACGCTCGAAAACGATCCGCTGTTAAAGCCGATGCTGCGCGTGGTGACGCCGGTGCTGGATACCGGCGGGATCGCCGGTAATTTCCTGCGCCAGACCTCCACCCAGGTAATGATCAGCGGCGTGATCCCCGACGAGCAGAACCAGTTGCAGCAGTGGAATGACTATAACTACCCGATCACTATACCGCCCTACCCGCTGGCGGGCACCGGGAAGAACAGCGCGCTTATCGGTACCGGCGTCGCCCGGATCCTCGGACTGTGCCACACGCTGAAGCTGGAGGATTGTCCGCCGCCGACGGCTGCCGTGGCGGATAACGAGGCTGCCGCCGTGCTGGATGAGGATATCGCCGCGCTTGCCAGTCAGCAGACGCAAAGCCTGGCGCAACAAACCGACCGCCAGGTGGACGTGCTGACGACGCGTCTGACCGGCGCGCCTGATATTGCGCGGCTAACGGTGATCGATGCCCTCAACCAGGGCTTACAGCCGCTGGATAACGTCTATCTGGCGATGCATCTGTCGACAGCGCAACGGCTGGTCTTCGGTGCAGGAGACCGCCGTGTGACCGGCATTATCATTCAGCTTGCGCACACCGATCAGATTGCCGCCGCACGGGCGCGTATCGACATGCTGATGGCGACCTCCTTTGCCGATCAGCGCCTGGAGCTGCATGACGTTTTCGAGCTTAACCCGATGCACGGTCAGATTATGCATATGTTCGATACCTTTTTTGGCCTTGCCTCGCTGCTGGTGGGGATTGTCGCCATGTTCATGATCGGCAACACCATGAGTATGGCGGTGATGGAGCGCACCACGGAAATCGGCACGCTGCGCGCCATGGGCGTACAGCGTAGCGGCGTGATCGGCCTGTTTGTCACTGAAAGCCTGCTGATGGTGCTGCTGGGCTGCGGCGCGGGCATTGCGCTGGCGCTGACGGGGGATGCAGCACTGCGCCTGTTCTCCCTGCGCTGGGTACCGCCGGGCATGACCTATTCAGTGCCATTACTGGCGAACGTGGCGAGCCATCCGGCGCTTATCGCGCAGGTCAGCCTTGGCGCGGCCTGTCTGGCCGTGTTTGCCGTCGGCTTTGCCGCAAGGCGGGCGGCCGGTCTGAACATTATCGATGCCCTGCGGCATGTCTGAATCAAACGAAAGGAAAAGTGTATGTTTTTTACAAGGAAGCGCGCTCGCCTGATGGTCTGCGGCCTGTTGTGTTATCTGCCAGCGGCCTTTGCCGCCCAGGATCCGCAGGCGATCCTCTCTGCCAGCGATGCGATCCGTAACCCGACGCAGAGTTTTTCACTGACCACCCAGCTGCTGGATTATCAGAACGGCAAACAGAAAGACGCCACCACGGTGATCGTTTATTCCCGTCCGGATCCGCGCAGCGGTCAGTACCGCAGTCTGCTGCGCTTTACCGCGCCGGAGCGCGATGCCGGTAAGCTGATGCTTAAACAGGATCAGGACATCTGGTTCTATGAGCCCGCCAGCAAAGCGAGCGTGCGTATTTCGCCGCAGCAGCGCCTGCTGGGACAGGCAGCCAATGGCGATGTGGTATCCACCAATTTCGCCGCCGACTATAAAGCCACGGCCCAGGCGGAAGAAGTCATTGAAGACGGCCACCGTAAGCAGCAGGCCAGCATCCGCCTGACGCTGAAGGCCAGCACGCCGCAGGCGGTCTATCACCACATTGAGCTGTGGGTGAAAAAAGAGGGCTGGGATCCGATCAAAGCGCAGTTTTACAGCGAGAGCGAGCGCCTGCTGAAAACCGCCTGGTATCGCCGCTATCAGCAACAGCTGGGGGCGTCGCGTCCGACTGAAATCGTGATCATTGACGGACTGGATCCGCAGCTCGTCACTATTATGCGCAATCAGGATTATCACTTTCGTGACATCCCGGAACGCTGGTTCCAGCGCGACTATCTGGTCAACTTCCGGGCAGATGCGACGCCATGAAACCGTTCATCATTGCTTCAGCCTGCGGGCTGTTAATGGCAGCGGGGGCGCAGGCTGATGACAGTTCGCTGGCGGCGCTGGCGCTGGCGGACGAAGCGGCTGTTGAATCAGCCGCGCCGAAAGCCTGGCGTTTGCAAATCGACGGCGCGGCGGGCTATCAGAACCGTGACGACGGACAGAGCCGCTACTGGCGCGGCTCGGAGCAGTTCAGCCTCGACAACGGCCTGACCGACACCCTGCGACTGGTGTTTCGCGACCGGCTGGATCACCTTGATACCGCTGGTCTGACCGGCCACCACACCATGAATACCTGGCAGGAGGGTTATCTGAACTGGCAACCCGTGGAAGGGCTGGCGTTGGACGCCGGACGGATCAACATCCGCAACGGCGTCGCGACTGGCTATTCGCCGACCGACTGGTTTCGCGATGGCGCAACCCGTGTCGTTACCGATATCGATCCGACCAGCCTGCGGCAGAATCGTCAGGGCAGCGTGATGCTGAACGGTCAGTGGCTGTGGGACAGCGGCGCGGTGTCCCTGCTCTGGTCGCCGCGCCTGTCGCAGGAAAGCAGCACCGCCTCCTTTAGCGCGGATTTGGGCAGCACCAATAACCAGCACCGTGGACAGCTGAGTTACAGTCCACAGATTAACGACCGACTCAAGCCGCAGTTTCTGGCGCTCTTCTCCGAAGACGAAGCTTTGCAGACGGGCGTCAATTTAAGTCTGTTGCTGAATGACAACACAACGCTCTATGCAGAGTGGGCGGGAGGCAAGCAGCAGGATCAGTGGGACAAAGCCTGGCAACGGGATACCGCCGGGCATTTTCGCTCACAGCTGGCCGTCGGAGGAACCTTTACCTCCGCCAGTAAAATCTCGCTGACCGCAGAGTATCAGTATAACGAAGCCGCCCCCGACCGTGACGAATGGGAAAAACTCCGGACGTCGCCTCCGGCGATGCAGGCCGCTTATAGCGGCTATCTCGTCCGTTCCCAGGAAATCGCCACCCGCGAGGGGATCTTCTTCTTTTTTAACTGGCAGGACAGTCTGATGGATAAGCTGGATGTGAACGCCATGGTTCGTCTTGATCAGGTTAACGACAGCAATCTGTACTGGGGCGAATTTCGTTACCACTTTACGCGCTGGGATACGGCTGTGCAGTGGCAGCATTATTCACCTGGCAAAGATACGCTCTATGGCGCAGCGCCATTCGACACGCAGCTCAATTTACTGTTCACGCTTTATCTGTAATCACCCAAACCGCCCTGCCTTATTTATTCCCGGACAGGACGGTGCTCTTTAACATAATCATCTTCAAGGAAAATTAACATGGACGACAATCGTCTGGCCATTTCTGACGTAATCAATGCGGCGCCGCTTTCCGCGCTCCAGATAAGGGTGCTGCTGTTGTGCTGCATTATGGTAGTGCTGGATGGTTTTGACGCCGCTGTTATTGGCTATATTGCGCCGACGCTGACCAAAGCCTGGCACATTTCGCCCCAGGAGCTGGCACCGGTATTTGCTGCGGGATTATTTGGCATGTTCGCCGGGGCGACCGGGTTCGGTATTCTCGCGGACCGGTACGGCAGAAAGATCATTCTGATCTTAAGCCTTATGATCGTAGCGACCGGCACGCTGGCGACCATCCTGACCGATTCGGTGATGGAAATGACGGCGTTACGCTTTATCACAGGGATCGGCATGGGCGCTATTCTGCCCAACAGTATTACGCTTGCCTCGGAGTATTCCCCGGCACGCAGCAAAATATTGTTAGTGACCCTGAGCTATTCCGGCTTTACGCTGGGGCTCGCAGCGGGAGGCTGGATCGCCGGGATCATTTTACCGATCTTTCAATGGTATGGTCTGCTGCTGGTGGGCGGCCTCGCTCCGCTTATTCTGATCCCGATAGCGGTAGTCTGGCTGCCGGAATCGCTCTGCTTTATGGCGGGCCGCGATCGATACCGCAAAAAGCTCAACCATATCGTCAGCAAAATAACCGGCAAAAAAAAAGAGGCGGTCTGTTATATCAATAACGAAACCGTGCAGGTTTCCTCGCCGGTTGCAGCGCTTTTCCATAAAGACACTATCCGCGTTACCCTGGTGCTGTGGTGCGCCTTTTTTGCCTTTATGTTTGTGTTTTATCTGCTGACCAGTTGGCTGCCGCTGATCCTGTCCAAAAGCGGTTATCCGGTGGCAGAAATGACCCATATCGCGGCTATGTTGCCACTGGGCGGAGTGCTGGGTGGGATCGTAATGGCGACATTATTGGATCGTTTATCGAGCCTGCATGTACTGACAGTCGCCAGCGTTATCGCCGCGATCACGTTAACCTTAACCGGCGCGCAGCTTGCGCATCCGCAGGCATTACTGGCGGCAATATTTGTGCTGGGCTTTACCCTGACCGGAACGATGAACAATCTTAGCGTACTTGCTTCAACCTTCTACCCTACCCATGCCAGGGCAACGGGCGTCAGTTGGGCGTTAAGCGCAGGCCGGGCAGGTTCTATTTGCGGATCGTTGTCAGGGGGATTGCTGTTCAGCCAGGCACAAAGTCTGTCAGATGTGTTTATCTGGCTGGCATGTCCTGTTGCGGTGGCGTGTTTGGCGCTGGCGCTGGCGGGAAACAGAAAGGGTTAATCAGACGGTAATGAGATGACCAACGGTGAGGTAATGCCGTTGGTCATTTGCCTCAACGCCGTAATACGCAGGGTTGCAGTAGGTTTTCTACAGACGAAAAAAAACCGCATCACCTGAGTGATACGGTTTCTTTCGCAAAGACGTTAAAAGACGTCTTATAAATAA